>WHUB01000069.1:2413-21033 GCA_009377395.1 Actinophytocola sp.
ACGGGCTGACCGGCAGGCAGCCGCAACGCGACTTCTTCGTCGAGAACGTCTTCCCCCGGATGTGCCGGGTGCGCAGCAGCGACGAGGTGCTGGCTATGCTCGACCGGACCGAAACCCAGGAGGAGCCGTGAACAACTTCGCCCCGTACGACACGCCGCAGTGGGGCTCCGACGTGATGGTCGACGTACTCAGGAAGCTCAACCTGCGCTACGTCGCCCTCAACCCCGGCTCCTCCTTCCGGGGGCTGCACGACTCGCTTGTCAACTACGGCGGCGACGAGATCACGATGATCGAGTGCCCGCACGAAAAGATCGCGATGGGCGTCGCGCACGGCTACGCCAAGGCGACCGGTCAGTCCATGGCGGTCCTGCTGCACGACCTGGTCGGTCTGCTGCACGGCACGATGGGCATCTACTACGCCTACATCGACCGGGCGCCGGTGCTCGTCCTCGGCGGATCCGGTCCAGCGGACCATTCCCGTAGGCGGCCGAACATCGACTGGATCCACTCGGCGAACGTGCAAGGCGAGGCGGTGCGGGCCTTCACCAAGTGGGACCACGAGCCGCGCTCGCTGGCGTCCGTGCCCGGCGTGCTCGCGCGCGGTCACCGCATCGCGCTCGAGGAGCCGCGTGGGCCGGTGTATGTCGCACTCGACGCTGCCCTGCAGGAGGACCCTGCCGAGCAGCCGGTGCCGCCGGACGACCTGGCCCGGCTCGCCTCGGTTCCCTCAGCCATCGGACCTGATCCGGTCACACTCGACCTGTTGGCGGAGCGGCTCTGCGCCGCAGAGCGCCCGGTCATGGTGCTCGGCTACCCCGGCCGCGACCCCCAGGCGTTCGACGTGCTGATCGACCTGGCCGAGACGGTCGGCATCGGCGCGCACGACACCAACGCCAGGCTGAACTTCCCGAACCGCCACCCGTTGTGCGTGACAGGGTCGGACGCACTCGACGTCGCCGACTGCGTGCTGTTTGTCGACGTCAAGGACATGGGGAAGGCGACGCAGCGGCTTGAGTCGACCACCCGCGGCGTGGTGTCCCGGCTCGCGGCTGGCTGTACCGCGCTCGACGTCGGATTCAACGACGTGGGTATCTCATCGTGGAGCGAGGACTACGCCGAGTGCCTTCCGGTCGACCTGCAGGTCACCGCCGACACCTCCGTCGCGCTGCCCGCGCTGCTCGAAGCGTGCCGGCGCATCGTCGCGGACGACTCGGTCCAGCGCGCCACGGACCGGCAGGCCTGGCGGGAGGAGCTGTCCCGCAGGCACGACGACGCCTGGCTGGAGTGGGCGCGGCACGTGAAGAAGGTGCGCGACGACAGCCCGGTCTCGACGGCCCGGCTCGCCACCGAGGTGTGGGACGTGGTCAAGGACCACGACTGGGTGCTGACCGCTGGCACGGCATCGGAATGGGCGCTGCGGATCTGGGATTTCGACCGTCCCTACCGTCATCCGGGCAAGTCGCTCGGCACCGCGACGCAGATCGGCGTCTCGCTCGGCGTCGCGCTCGCGCACAAGGGCACCGGACGGCTGATCGTCGACCTGCAGCCGGACGGCGACCTGATGTTCGACGTCGGTTCGCTGTGGGTCGCGGCGCGCTACGAGCTGCCGTTGCTGGTCGTCATGTTCAACAACCGCGCCTACTACAACGACTGGGAGCACCAGGAGCGGTTGGCGCGCCAGCGCGACACACCGCTGGAACGGGCGAGCATCGGGATGGCCATCGACACGCCTGCGCCGGACTTCGCGGCCATCGCCCGCGGCTTCGGGTGGCACGCGGAAGGACCCATCGACGATCCCGACTCGGTCCGTGACGCGGTGCGCCGCGCGGCCGATCACGTCGCGGCAACCGGCACACCCGCGCTCGTCGACGTCGTCTGTCAGCCGAAGTGATCAGCCGTGGTTGAAGACGAGGGACTTGATGGTCACCGGCACGGTGCGCGACGGCTCCCGAATGCTGCCGATGTCGATGTAGTCGAAGTCGAGCAGCCGGACGCCGTCGATCACGAGTAGCTCGTTCGCGACGCCGAGCTCCTCCCGCAGGATCGAGCCGAGTGTCATCGCCACGTCACCGTCGAGGACCAGGTAAAGCGGCAGGCAGGCGTCGATCCGCTCGCGCAGTGCGCAGGCGATGCCTTGGGCGAAGCCGAACAACCGGTCGTGTGACGGCTCCCCCGCCCACTCGATCGCGAGTGCGAGGTCCGGCGTCGCACCGTCGGCGTCGAAGCCCGCCAGGTGCCGCCGGATGGCCGTGGCGATCTCGTCCGGGTCGACCTGCTTGTCCATTGTGTACTCGGGGCGGACCACCTGCAGGTTACGGCGCGGCAGCAGGGCATCCGGGTCCGAGATGTAGCTGGTGTTCCCGCTGAGCTGCACGCTGTACTCGGACGCGCCAAGCACCGTCGCGCGGATGCACTCCCCCGCTGCCAGCATGGGCGCCGGCAGCGCCCCGGCGTCCACCCTGGCGCGCACCGACTTCCCGAGCCTGCGGCCGAGGTCGTTGAAATCCCTGTCCTCCCGGCCGTAGACGTACTCGCCGACGCCGCCGGAGAACATGACGCCGTCCAACGGGCCGAGATCGCGGATCGGTTCGGTGAGGAACAGCCCGTCCGGCAGCGGGCGCTGGGTGACGGCGGCGACGATCGCGTCCGCCATGTCGATCGCGACGCGGTCCAGTTCGGATGGTGTGACGGTGTCGCCGAGCGACCAGGAGAAGCCCGCTCGGCTCGCGTGACCACGACCGGCCGGTTCGAGCCGGGTGATGCGGCCGTCGTCGTCGACGACCTGTAGCCGTCCGCCGACGTGCAGGGCGGCCGTCGCGACGACGCGGCCGCCCGCGATCAGACCGAGCTTCGTTGTGCCACCGCCGATGTCGATGTTGAGGATGCGCGTGCCGTTGTCGTGCGACACCCGCGCTGCGCCGGAGCCGTAGGCGGCCAGCATGGCCTCCATGTTGTGCCCCGCGCTGGCGCACACCAGCTCGCCGCAGTAGCCGGAGAGCAAGTCGGCGAGCCGCGCCGCGTTCTCGCGCCGCAGCGCCTCACCGGTCAGGATGAGCATCCCGGTGTCGATGCCGTCGGGATGCTGCCGCGCCGCGTGGTAGGCGTCGCCGACGATCCCGGCGAGGCGGGCGGCGTCGATCGCGTGCTCCCCGGTGTACGGCGTCAGCGCGACCGGCGACTGGTACAGCGTTTCGCGATGGATGACCGTGTAGCGGCTGGTCAGGTCCTCGCCGATGCGGCGAAGGTGCAGCCGGGAGAACGCCACCTGGGTGCCGGACGAGCCGATGTCGACTCCGACGCTGCGCAGCGTGACGTTGTCCTGCTGCCAGATCGGGTTCAGTTCGATCGGTCCCGCGTCCTCCTCGCTCATTCCGGTTTCGGCGGCAGGTCGGCCAGCTCGGCCTGGTAGACGTCGTCCATCTTGGGTGCGAGCCCGTGCTCGGCGAGCGCCTTGGCGAACAACGTCCGCACCGAGGACGACTCGTCGGCGTAGTCGATCTGGTCGCCGCCGATGCGTTGGCTGATCCACGCCTTCGGCACGCCCTGCGCGTTGCGCAGCGAGACGCCCTCGTGCTTGAACGCCAGGTAGCGGGCGGGGTCGGGTCCGGTGTTGAAGTGCTGGTGGTACCACATGTTCGGCGGCACGATCATGCATCCGGGCTGCCAGTCGTAGCGCTGTGGCTCCTCGCCCTCCGGCCACATCAGACTGAAACCCTCGCCGGACAGGATGATCACATGGGCGCCCGGCCCGTGCCGGTGTGCCTTCTTGTACGTCGCGGGCGGGAACTGCGAGATGTGGCTGTTCATCGACCCCCGTGCCATCGCGAACCGGATGTGGCCACCGCCTGCGCCGCGTTCCTTGGCCGCGATCAGCGGCAGACTCACCGCGTCGGCGACGAAGTTCGTCTCGAGCAGCAGGCCCTTCTGCTCGCCCTTGCTGGTGAAGTAGTCCGGTTCGCCGGCGAACCGCTCGGTGAAGTCGTACGAGCTGTTGAACACGAACTCGACGTCGTCGTACAGGTTGAGCACTGGCGGCAGGTTGGTCACCGCGACGAACCGCGCAGGTTTGCCACCGGAGCCGTTGAAGTGCTGGTGCCACGTGTTGAGCGGGATCGCGAATATCGCGCCGGTCCCCCACTCGAAACTCACCTTCGCGCCCGCGTCGTTCCAGACGGTCGTCGAGCCCTGTCCGTCGAGGACGAGGATCATCTCCTCGTAGAGCTGCCGCTGCGGCGCGAGTGTGCCAGCGGCGGGGATCTCGCAGACGTAGCAGTCGTTCGACGTCCGGGACGCGTCGTGGTTGATGAAGACGCCTGAGCCGCCGCGCCGCGCCCATGCTTGCAGCTCGACCGTGCGGAGGTTGGGCACGTAGTGCGCGCTGATGATGTCGAGGCCCTCGTCGCGCACCCACCGGGTGTAGGGCGAGTCCTTCTCCGTGGCGAACTTCTTCGCCAGCTCCGTCGAGACGAGTCCGTCCTTGGCCATCCGCGACCCCTTTCGCGCCACCGTCTTTTAAGTGAAAATGGTATAACCATAAGCTATCCAGGTCAACGAGCGAAGGGATCTGACATGGCCGGGACGATTCGCGACATTCGCACCATCGGTCTCGTAGGCTGGGGCCGCATGGGCGGCATGATCGGGCACTACGCCGTCCAGCGCGGCTGGTCCGTCACCGCATGCGATCCCTCCGCCGACGCTCGCACCGCGGCCAAGGATGTGGGCGCGGCCGTGGCGACCACGGTCGCCGACGTCGCAGCGGTCAGTGACGTCGTGCTGCTCGTCGTCGTCGATGACGAGCAGGTCAAGCAGGCCATCACCGGTCAGGACGGCGCACTCGAGACGGCGCGGCCCGGCAGCGTCATCGCCATCTGTCCGTCGGTGCGGCCCGATACCTGCGTCGAGATGGCGGCCGTCGCGCGCAAGCACGATGTGCACGTGATCGACGTGGCGCTCGTCGGCGGCGAGCGTGGCGCGGAGGCGGGCGCGCTCAAGCTCATGTGCGGCGGGGAAGCCGACGTCATCGACGCCTGCCTGCCCGCGTTCTCGTCGTTCGCCATCGACGTCTGTCACGTCGGCGACGTCGGCGCGGGCCAGGTCGCGAAGACGGCGAACAACCTGCTGCTGTGGACCTGTGTCCGCGCCAACTATGAGGCGTTGACCCTGGCCAAGAAGCTCGGCGTTCAACCGGGCAAGCTGCGCGCGTTCCTCAACATCGGCAGCGGCGCCAACCGCCCGCTCGCCGAATGGGGCGCGCAGCGGTTGCGGTGGCCGAAGAAGGACCTGGAGATCGCGCTCGCGCTGGCCGAGGAGGCCGGCGTCGACCTGCCGCTGATCGAACAGCTCGCCCCGCTGATGGCCGAGACGACGGTCGAGGACCTCGCCGAGCTCCGCTGATCTCGGGTTGGGGTTGGCCGAGGGTGGCCCTCGGTGGGCTATCGACCCAGGGCCGCCCTCGGCCGCACCCCTCAGCCGCGGTACAGCGAGCCGCCGTCGACCAGTAGGTCGGCGGCGGTGACGAACCCGGCCTCGTCGGAGGCCACGAAGGCGACGGCGTTGGCGATGTCGTCGGGCGCAGCGCCCCTGCCGAGCAGGTTGGTGCGGTTGCGGTCCGGAGGCTCGACGTCTTCGCCGACCGGCGAACCGACCTTGTTCGGGGTCACGGTGTTGACGCGGATGCCGTGCGGTCCCAGCTGCGTGGCGAGTGAGCGGGTGAGGTTGACGACCGCTCCCTTGGCCGCCGAGTAGGCGGTGGCGTTCGCCCTGCCCCGATGCCCCGACGTCGACCCGATGTTCACGATGGCGCCGCCCCTACCCTGCCGCACCATCTGCCGTCCGACGTACTTGCTGCACAGGAAGACGCTGTCGAGCGTGGTGGCGAGCACGCGGCGCCACAGCCGCTCGTCGAGGTCGAGCACGGTGTGTCCCCTGTCGGTCGTCGCGACGTTGTTGACGAGCACGTCGACGCCGCCGAAGTCGGTGACCACGTCGTCAACCATGCGTTGCACGTCCGATGTGGACGACACGTCGCACGGCACGAACAGTGCCGAGCCGTCGCGTTGCCGGTTCAGCTCGGCGGCCGTCGCCTCGCCCCGCCCGCTGTCGAGGTCGACGACAGCGACGCTGGCTCCCTCGGCGACAAACCGGTGCGCGATGGCCTGCCCCACGTTGCGGCCACCGCCGGTCACGATGCCCACTTTGCGCTCGAACCGCATGTGTGCTCCCGTCGTCAGCCAGTGCGCAACGCTGCGGTGGCCGCTTCGTCGACGTCCCAGGTGTGGCCGCTCCGCACAACGACGACGCCGTACTGGTCCCTGGCGGCGTCCGGCGAGACGTAGCCGTCCCTGACGTCGCCGAGCACGCGGTCGACGTTCCGGGTGGACGGATCGCCGTAGCCGCCCGCACCGGTCATCTCGCGCCGGAGCACGTCGCCGGGCCGCAGCCGGACAGTGCCGTCGTCCGGTCTCACCCGTCGCTCATCCGCCGTGCCCGGATTGACCACGGTGCACCCCGGCGTGCCAGGCAGGCCGCCGTCCTTGCCGCGCGGCGGTGTGCGCAAGTGGCCGCCCCGGGCGGAGAACCGCGCGTCACCGCGCATCCGGTACTCCCGCACGTAGGCGAGCCCGCCCCGGAACCGCCCCGCGCCACCGGAGTCGGGCACCAGCTCGAATCGGGTGATCTCGACGGGGAACTCGGTCTCCAGGATCTCGACCGGGGTGATGGTGCCATTGGCGACGTGCGCCTTCGACGCCGACACCCCGTCCTGGTCGGCCCGCGCGCCGACGGCTCCCGCTGGCAGCTCGTACTGCACCAGTGGGTAGCGCCGGTCCGGCACCAGATGCGACAGCGTGCCGCTCACACCCCGGCCGGATTCGGCGATCCGCGCCCGTGGCAGTGGTGCGGCAAGGGCCGTGAACAGCGCCTCGGCGACGACGTTGGCGATCGGCATGTAGGTGTTCACCGGGGCTGGCATCCTCGGCGAGACCACCGAGCCGTCGCGCACGATCAGGTCGGCGGCCAGCGTCCACCCCTGGTCCGACGGCAGCTCGGGGTCGATCAGGCATTTCAATACGTAGCTGCACACCGCACGCACCAGCGGCGGCCGGATGTTGTACGGCCCGCTCACCTGGTCGCCCGAGTCCGAGAAGTCGAAGCTCACGTGTTCGTCGTCGAGGCGCACCCGCACCCGAACCCACACCGGCTCGCCCCCTTCGAGGCCTTCGCTGTGCAGGCAGGCGGCCCCGTCGTACTCGCCGTCCGGCCATGCCGCGATCGCCGCCCTGACCCGCTGCTCGGTCAGCCGGTACCCGCGCTCCGTCGCCGCGGTCACGGCGGCGGAGCCATGTCTCGCGCACAGCTCCCGCACCCTGGCCACGCCGAGCGCCGTCGCGCCGACCTGTCCCCGCAGGTCGCCGAGCACCAGCTCCGGGGTGCGGCTGTTCGCGCGGAGGATCGTCTCGACCTCGCGGCCGAAGCGCACCGGCGGCAGCATAATGCCCTCGTGGAAGATCTCGCGCGCCTGGCCTGAGCTGCTGCCCGGCACCAGCCCGCCGATGTCGCTCTTGTGCGCGATGCTCGCGCTGAACCCGAACAGCTCGCCGTCGACGATGATCGGGGAGATCACGGCCATGTCCGGCGCGTGCGGGCTACCGCCGAAGTATGGGTGGTTGACCACGAACGCGTCGCTGTCACGCATGTCGGCGGGTGGGTAGACGTCGAGCAGATGGGTGACACACGCAGGGAACGCCCCGAGGTGCAGCGGCAGCACGGTGAACTGCGACAGCACTGCCCCCGCCGGATCCAGGATGGCGCAGCTCGCGTCCCGCGACTCGCGGATGATGGTGGAGTATCCGGTACAGAACAACGAGTTCTGCATCTCCTGCACGACCCCAGCCAGGGTCTGGCCGACCATCTCGACGGTGATGGCATCGACGGGTTCGTTCATGTCATCTCCACCATGAGGTTGCCGAACTCGTCCACGGTGACGTGCTGTCCGGGGCACACCACGGTGGTGGCGTCGTACTGCTCCACAATGGCCGGTCCCGCGAACCGGTGACCGGCCCGCAGCTTGTCGCGGTCGTAGACGGGCACCGGCGTCACGCCGTTGGGCGGGAAGAACGCCATCCTGGTGCCGAGACAGGCGTCGTCGGCGGGGCCGTCGGCGGCGTCGAGACGTGCCAGCTCGACGCGGGGCACCAGCCCGATCCCCTCGACCCGGTAGTTCACGATCTCCACCGCTTGCCCCGGTGCCGCGTGCCCGTGGCAGGAGCGATGGAGGTCGTCGAACCGCGCCCGATAGCGGGCCAGGTCGGCGTCGGTGATCGGGATGCCGTCGAGCGGCACCGGGTTCTCGTAGCCCTGACCTGCGTAGCGCATGTCGAGGAAGTACCGGAAGCCAGTGTTCTCGAAGCCTTCGCAGGACAGCTGTGCCGCCGCGGCGTCTCGCAGCTCGTCGAACACGCTCGTCACCTCGTCCGGAGTCACATCGTCGATGTCGGACAGACGGCTGCGCACGTAGTCGTGCTTCACATCGGACATCAGCAGACCGAGCGCGGAGTTCGCACCCGGCGCCGGTGGGATCAACAGCCGCGGCAGGCCGAGGTCGAGCGCGAGCTGGCAGGCGTGCACCGGCCCGGCGCCGCCGAACGCGACCAGCGTGAAGTCCCGCAGGTCGAAGCCCCGCTCGGTGGAAATCGCCTTGATCGCCTCTGCCATCGTCACGTTGACGATCCGAACGACGCCGTCCGCCGCCCGCATGACGTCGACGCCGAGCGGGCGCGCCAGGTGGGTGTCGATCGCGGTGCGGGCAGCCGAGGCGTCGATGCTCATCGCGCCGCCGAGCAGCTCGCCCTGGCTGAGGTAGCCGAGCACGACATCGGCGTCGGTCACGGTTGGACGGTCGCCGCCACGCCGGTAGCACGCCGGTCCCGGTACCGCGCCCGCGCTCTGTGGTCCGACGTGCACACCGCCGTGCTCGTCGACTGTGGCGACCGTGCCGCCACCCGCACTCACGGTGTTGATATCGAGCATCGGAATCGCGATGTCGCGACCGCCGATCTTGCTCCGGTCGGTGATCACGGGCTCACCGTGCTGGATGAGCGCGACGTCGCAGCTCGTGCCGCCCATGTCGAAGGTGATGACGTTGTCGATGCCCGCCGCGGCCGCGAGGGCGCTGCCCGCGGTGACGCCGCCTGCCGGGCCGGACAGAATGGTGCCGACGGCACGCGACGGTGTGCTGTGGAAGGGCGAGGAGCCGCCGTTGGACTGCATCGTGAACCGCCGCGACGGCGCGATCCCTCGTTGGTCGAGCCGCTGTCGGAGCTGCCGGACGTAGCTGCCGAGTACGGGCGCGACGTAGGCGTTCACGACGACGGTGCTGAGCCGGTAGTACTCCCTGATCTGCGGCAGCAGGTCGCTCGACGCCGACACCCACCACTCGGGGTGCGCCGCCTCGAATGCTGTCCGGACTCGACGCTCGTGCTTGGGGTTCATGAACGAGAACAGCAGGCAGACCGCAACCGCCTCGACCTGTTCCGCCTCGAACAGCGCGATGGCGCCCTGAATGGACTGATCGTCGAGCGGCGCCCTGACCTGCCCGGCGGGGCCGATGCGTTCGGCGATCTCGGATGTTTGGCTCGGCGGGGCCAGCAGACGTGGTTTGGCGTAGCCAAGGTCGAACACCGCCGGTCCGTACGGTCTGCTCTGCTCCATCGTCTCGTAGATGCCCCGGAATCCGGCCGTCACGGCGAGACCGACGCGGGCACCGCGTTCCTCGAGCAACGCGTTGGTGGCGACCGTCGTGCCGTGGGAGAAGTAGCCGATCTCCTCGGGCGGGATGCCCTGCTCGGCCAGCAGGTCAAGGCCGTCGAGCACGGCGCGTCCAGGGTCGTCCGGTGTGGCGGGCACCTTCAACACCCGGTAGTCGCCGCTGTCCTCGTCGAAGACGACGAAGTCGGCGAATGTACCACCGGTATCCACCGTGACTCGGTAGCGAGGCATCGGTTCTCCTCCCTTGTCGGTGCTGGACGAGGGTGGCGCTCGATCGATATGTCCCACCCAACACCACCCTCGGCCAGCTCACGGCGACGGCGAAAACGCATCGAGGTTGTGCTCCACCCAGCGGGTGCTGAACCGGCCCGCCAGGAAGTCCGGGTGCCCCGTCAGGAAAGCGAGGAAGTCGAGGTTGGTGTCGATACCGGTGACGCTGAACTCCCGCAGCGCCTGTCGGGTTCGTTCGGTCGCCTGCGCCCTGTCGCTGCCGTGCACCACCAGCTTCGCCAGCAGTGAGTCATAGAACGGCGGTACGAGGTAGCCGTCGAAGCAGTGGGTGTCTATCCGGCAGCCGTCTGGTGGCCGCCACGCCGTGATGTGTCCCGGCGCAGGGCGGAATCCGTGTTCCGGTGACTCCGCGGTGATCCGGCACTCGATCGCGTGCCCGGTGAAGGTGACGTCGTCCTGTGCCACCGGCAGCGGCTCGCCGGACGCGACCTTAAGCTGCATCGCCACCAGGTCGAGCCCGGTGATCGCCTCGGTGACCGGGTGCTCGACCTGGATGCGAGTGTTCATCTCGAGGAAGTAGTATTCGTCGCGGTCGGCGTCGTAGATGAACTCGATCGTGCCCGCATTCTCGTAGCCGATGCCGTTCGTCAGCGCGACGGCCGACTCCCGCATGGCAGTCCGCACGGGCTCGGGAACGAGCGACGCCGGTGCCTCTTCGACGATCTTCTGGAAGCGGCGCTGCATCGAGCAGTCCCGTTCGCCGAGATGCACGACGCCGCCGTGGCGATCGGCCATGACCTGCACTTCGATGTGGCGTGCCGTGGCGACGTGGCGTTCAAGATACAGCGTGCCGTCGCCGAACGCGGCCGCCGCCTCCGCGCTCGCGTGTTCGACTGTGCTCCGCAGCTCGTCGGGGCCGGACACCATCCTGATGCCCCGGCCTCCGCCGCCTGCCGCCGCTTTCACCAGCACCGGGTAGCCGACGTCCTCGGCGGCCGTCACCGCGTCCTGGTAGCCGGTGATGTGGCCGGAGCCCGGCACCACCGGCACGCCGTAGCGCTGCGCGACCTCCCGTGCGGCGAGCTTGTTCCCCATCGTCCGCACGGTGTCGCCGGACGGTCCGACGAACGTCAGGCCGTTGCGCTCGCACGCCTCGGCGAACTCCGGGTTCTCGGCGAGGAACCCGTAGCCGGGGTGGATCGCGTCCGCCCCGGTGCCGAGCGCGGCTGCGAGCACCGCGTCTTGGTTCAGGTAGCTATCGCTCGACGTCGCCGGTCCGATGCGAACGGTGCGGTTGGCGTGCCGCGCCGCGAGGCTGTCGGTGTCGGCCGCCGACACCGCGACGACCGACTCGGCACCGACGGCCCGGCAGGCTCGCACGATGCGCACCGCGATCTCGCCCCGGTTCGCCACCAGCACCCGGCGGATGCTCACTCTGGTTCCGGCCTGATCGTCAGCAGTGGCTGGCCGAACTCTACGAAGGCATCGTTCTCGACCAGGATCTCTGCCACCCGGCCGGACACTCCCGCCGTGACGCCGTTGAACATCTTCATGACCTCAACCAGGCCGACCGTGGTGTCGTCGGCCACGGCGTCCCCGACCTGGACGAACGGCGGTGCGCCCGGCTCCGGCGCGCGGTAGAACACACCGACCACCGGGGCGGGGACGGTCACCAGATCGGGATCGTTCGGTTCCGGCGCCCGCACTGCCGGAACCGCGACCGGCTGCGGCGCCAGCACTGCGGATTCGGCAGGTGGCACCGCGGTGCCGGACCTGTCGGCGACAATCCTGGTGCCGTCCACCTCGAGCTCCAGGTACTCGACGTTGGAATGGTCGAGCAGGTCGAGGATGGTCAGCACGTCGTCATGGGTGAGTTCCATGGCTTACTCCCTTCCGCATGGTCAGCGAGAAGCCGTCTCGACGGATCGAGACGAACCGATGGTGGTCGCGCTCGGCGAGCTCGCGGATCAGCTGTACGAGCGGGCGGTCGGTCGCGACCTGGGTGCGGACGTCGTTCGCCCGCCCCACGACATCGATCGCGTCGTCACCGACGATCGCCATCAAGATCAGATCCTCGTCGCTGACGCCGTGCCCGTAGCGCTGCCGCAGCTCGGCCAGGGTCGGTGGCGGCGGCCTTTCGATGGCGAGCTCACGGGCGCGGGGCCGGTCGAGGATCCGGTCGCGGACGTCGGGGTCCATCGCGTCGAGCGCCTCGTCACCGCCGTGCCGCCCGAGGGCGTAGTCGATCGCGCGGTCGGTGACCTGTCCGTACCGCTCCCCGACGATCACGTTGATCGCCGCCTGACTGCCGACGATCTGCGACAACGGCGTCACCATGATCGGGTAGCCGAACTCGGCGCGCACCCGCGCCGTCTCTTCCAGCACCTCGTCGAGCCGGTCCGCTGCGCCCGCTTGCCGGAGCTGGTACCGCAGGTTGGAGATCATGCCGCCCGGTACCTGATGCCGGTAGAGCCGCTCGTCGTACTCGTAGGGCGCGCCGATCTGGAACCGCTCCCGCTTGGCGATGAACTCGAAGTGCGCCGTCGCTGGCCGCAGCACCTCCTCGTCGACGGCGGCGTCGTAGCCGAGCTCGCGTAGGTTCCGCGCGAGGCTGTACACCGATGGCTGCGAGTTCGCGTTGGCGAGCGGCGGCACCGCCGTATGGACGTACTCCATCCCGGCGCGCACCGCCTCGATCGCGTTGAGCGGGCCGAGACCGTTGGTGCAGTGGCCGTGGAACTCCCACGGGATGTCACCGGCCGCCCGCATCACCTTCGGCAGCAGCTCGCGTGCACGCTCCGGGGTCAGCAGCCCGCCGACGTCTTTGAAACACAGCCGGAAGGGCCGGAGCATCGCGACCTGTTTGGCCTTGGTGACGAAGTACTCGTCGGTGTGGCGCGGCGACACCGAGTACATCAGGTTGACGACCGGTGTCATGCCGAGCCGTGCGAACCGGTCCAGCTGGAACCCCATCGACGAGAAGTCGTTCCAGTTGTTGCCGGTGCGGGTGTAGCGGATGCCGCGCTCGGCCGCCTTCGCGATCAGCAGCTCACCGACCTCGGGCGGAACCTGCCCGCTCATGCTCGGCCCGTCGATGGGGCCGTGCCACCGCAGCGGCGTGCGGGTGGCGACCTCGGCGCCCTTGTTGATCCAGTCCCAGGGGTTCTCCTTGAGATGCCGGACGAACTTCTTCAGCCGGCTCCCGGTCGCGATGAACTCCATGCTGTCGAAGCCCGCCGCGTCCAGATGCGGCATCGCGGGCAGCATGTGGCTGGTGCGCATGTTCATCGCCCAGAGGCTGGCCTGGCCGTCCCTGATGGTGGTGTCGACGAACTTGATCTGTCTCATCCCGCTGACGTCTCCCGCTGACATTCGGCGAGCACCTCCTCGGTGTGCTCACCGAGGAACGGCGCCCGCGATCTCGCCGGTAGCACCGCACCGTTGACGTGGACCGGCGGCCGGATGCGCGGCATCGGGCCGATGTCCGGCTCGTCGGCGACGTCGATGATGCCGAGGTGGCGCAGCTGCTCGTCCGCGAGCATGTCCGCGATGCCGTTGACAGGGGCGCACGGCACCTCGTGCCACTGCAACGTCGCGAGCCACTCGTCGCGGTCCTTCGTCAGGAAGATCGGCGCCAGCTCGTCGTGTAGCGCGTCGTAGTTATCGCGCCGATCGGCCCTGGTGGTGAAGCGCGGGTCGTCCGGCAGGTCGGGGCGATCCACCGCGGCGCACAACCCCTGCCAGAACTTCGGCGGCGACGAGAGGTGGATCAGCAGTGCGGAGCCGTCCGCGGTGGCGAAGGCGTGCGCCTGCGAGCTGTGCACCCGGGTGTACGGGCCTTCCGCTCGCCCTTCGACGATCTGCTTCGACACGGCCGAGTGCATGAAGTGCGCCAGCGCGCCGAGCATCGTCACCTCGAGGTGGCTGCCGACCGCGGAACGCTGCCGGTCGTGCAGTGCGGCGAGCGTGGCGAACGCGGCGGTGTGGCCGGTGATCACGTCGGCGAGCGCCGGTCCCCTGACCCGCAGCTCGTGCGGGTCCATCAGCAGTCCGGCGAGGCCGCTGTACCCCATCGCGACGCCGTCATAGGCTGGCAGGTCCTTCGCGGGGCCGCTGCTGCCGAACCCGGTGATGCTGCAATGCACCAGTCGCGGGTTGTGTCCGGCGAGGGTGTCGTGGTCGATGCCGAGCCGCGCCATGACACCGGGACGGAAGTTCTCGACCAGGACGTCCGCCGTCGCGACCAGCTCGCACAGCCGCCGTCTGCCTTCGGCCGATTTCAGGTTGAGGACGACGGAGCGTTTGCCCCGGTTGAAGGCGACGAAGGTCGCGTTCAACCCGCCGCTTTCCCATGCGCGGAACGGGTCACCCGCCGACGGCGGCTCCACCTTGATGACGTCGGCGCCCATCTCGGCGAGTAGCGCCGTGGCGCAGGGGCCGGTGATGTACTGGCCAAGGTCAAGCACCCGCACATCGCGCAACGGCAGCATCGGCGCGTTCCTCTCGTTGTCGGACTCCGCTGTGGCTGCGGCCGAGGGTGGCGCTGGGTCGACATAACCCACCCAGGGCCACCCTCGGCCGGACCTCCGAGCGCACATCGGTCACACCTCGATGCCGAAGAGGGTGGCGGCGTTGTCCAGCATCACCTTCCGCCGGACGTCGGGCTTGATGTCCAGCTCGTCGAACTCCTTGAGCCAGCGCTCCACCGGCAGCGACGGCGCGTCCGAACCGAACAGCGCCTTGTCCTGCAGCAGGCTGTTGACCTGCTGCACCAACTCGTCCGGGAAGTACCTCGGCGCCCAGCCGGACAGGTCGATGTAGACGTTCGGCTTGTGGCGGGCGATCGCGAGACTCTCCGCCGTCCACGGCCACGACGGGTGCGCGCAGATAATGGTGAGGTCGGGGAAGTCGGCCGCCACGTCGTCGAGGTGGATCGGCTGGGTGTACTTGAGCTTCACTCCCCTGCCGCCCGGCCTGCCGGAGCCTGCCGCGGCGTACCCGCTGTGGAACAGCACCGGCATGCCGAGTCGTTCCGCCTCCGCCCATAGTGGATAGAACCGGGGGTCGTTGGGGAAGAAGTGCTGCCTGGCCGGGTTGAACTCGCCGATCCCGTGCAGGCCGAGCTCGTGACAGCGCCGGATCTCCCTGCGCGCCACCTCCCCCTGCCACGGGTCGACGATGCCGAAGCCGAGGAACACGTCGGGGTGGCTGTGCACCGCCTCCGCGACGAAGTCGTTCGGGATGGCCTTGATGCCGGTGACGGTCTCGTCGGTGCCGTTCATCAGCACCGCCATCATGCCCCGGTCGCGGTACTGCCGCGCCTGATCGTCCACCGACAGCGACGTCGCCTCCCGCTTGAAGTAGGCGGCGCGCTCCTCGAACTTCCGCTGCGCCTCTGCGCCCCTGAGCGCGCGGGCGCGGGCGTCGTGGACGTGCACGTGGACGTCGATCGCGGTGATCACCATCGGTCTTCGCCTCCCGCCGCGTCGAGAAAGCGCAGCAACCGCGGCGGCACCGTCCGCTCGGTCTGCTCGCCGACCGGGACGTCCCAGTACTCCGCGGCCGGCAGACACTCCTCCAGATACCGGGCGGCCGATGTCGCGTGCGAGTCGTCGTGGCCAGGCACGACGAATGCGGGGATCTCGAGCCGCATCAGGTCCTCTGGCTCGGCGCCAGGCGCGGTGTCGCGGTCGAACAGCGTCCGCGCCATGCCGCTGACGACGAGCTGATACCGCTCCGGATCCTGCTTGGCGTACGCCCGCGCGAACTCGCCGTCGCCACGGATCACGCTCACCCACGGACCGAGGCGCGGGTCCTGCGTAAAGGACTGGTCCGAGTCGGCGGCGAGCGCCACAACGCCGTCCAGCCCGTGCTCCGCGACGTACGCCAGGTGCCGCACGAAGCGGTCGTGCTGCTTCATCCGGTACTTCGCCCCGCCCGCGGGCGAGAACATCACCATGCTCGCCGTCCGATCCGGGTGGCTCGTTCCGAACGCTGCGACGACCGAGCACCCGGCGCAGCCGCCGATGAGGTGAGCCCGATCGATGCCGAGATGGTCGAGCAGCCCCTTACCTTGGGCCGCGTAGTCCGCCCACGTGACGCGTTCGACCCTGCCGCCGGACTCGCCGGACTCGCGCCGGTCGAACTGGACGCACGTGTACTTCTCCGTCAAGTGCGTCAGCAGGTTGAGGCGGCGGTAGATGCCCAGCGACGTCCAGTTCGCCAGCATCGCGTTGAAGCCGCCTGGCGAGAACATCAGCAGCGGCGGTCCCGACCCCGCGACCTCGAATCGCGTGGTGATCCCGCCGATCACGGCGGTGGCCACGGCACTCCTCCTTTGATCTGACGTCCCGCGCGGACGTCGTCGGCGTAGGCGGTGAGCGCGTCGAGCGTGATGCTGGCAACGTTGGCGTAGGTGTCGGGTTCGGTGTCCACAGCGGACGCCGCGTAACCGATGGCGGCATGCGCCATCCGGACTCTGCCGTCGAGCCAGGGGCCACCGCCGAAGCCACCGAGCACTGGGATCGACACGGCTTCGGCGACGGCGGCCCCAACCACCGGACCGGAGTTGGTGACGTTGAGCAGTGACGCGCCTGCGTCCGCCAGCCGTTTCGCGTCGGCCACGAGGTCATCCGTCATCTCCACCGGCACCTGAGCGTCAGCCATCGCGTCGTAGTCGACGCCGTAGCGCAGCGCCGTCTGCGGCGTGATGCCGAACTGCGCCCACACCGGGATGCCCGCCCGCGCCACGGCGGCGACGGCGTCGGGGAAGTCGGCGGCGCCGTCCAGCTTGACCAGGTCGGCACCTGCCTCCTTAACGAGCCGGATCGCGGCCCGCACGGCGCTGTCCGGACCCTGTTGCAGCGGCCCGAACGGGAAGTCGACGCTGACCAGCGCCCGCCGGACACCTCGCCGGACCGCCGTCGCGACGACGAGCATCTGCTCCACCGTCACCGCGAGCGGGTTCGGCTGGCCCCACAGGTTCACGCCGACCGAGTCACCGACCGACACGATCTCGACGCCAGCCCGGTCTGCGATGCGCGCGATCTGGTAGTCCCAAGCCACCACCGCGACGATCTTGCGTCCGTCCCGCTTCATCTCCCGCAGCGACAGCACCGTGATCTTGTCAGGCATGGCAGGCTCCCTAGACGCGCAGCGCGGTGAGGATCGGGGGAATGTCGTTCTCGTCGTCGAGAATCAGCAGCACCATCGCATGCGGCCGGAGCGCGCACACCGCATCGCCGACCGCCGCCGCACCAGTGACGACCAGCCCCGCCGACATGATCCGCCGTGCCGCACAGGCGTCCCCGATGATCGCGGCCGCTGCCGCGCTCGCGTCGGCCGTCGCGATGACGACGACCACATCGGCGACGTCCAGCTCGGCGCTCAGCGGCACGAGCGTGCCGTCGGCGGCGCGCAGGCCAGCCGACTCGAAAGTGAAGAATCGGCCGCCGCGCCACGGCCGGTCGGCGAGCCACCGCACGATCCGCGCGGCCCTGTCGTCGAGTGCGATTATTAGGGAGTCGCGGGCCTTCGGTTCGGGGAAGTCGATCCTGAACCGCGCCTCGGCAGCGGTCGCCGCCTTGGCGCAGCTGTTCAGCAGGGTCGGTTGGCTCCGCATGTCACACCGATGCGTGCTTCACGCCGGGGCGGACGGTCAGGGCTTCCCTGCTGACGTCGATGAACGGCTGGTCAGCGGGGAGCACGACGGCGGCGGAGCGTACCTTCTGATGGCCGGTGTCGACGCCGGGTGGTCGCGTTCCCTCGTCCCGAAGCGACTCCGCCGCCTTCAGCAGCTTCTGCCGTGCCGTGATGATTCCGCTGTCGGTCGAGACCAGCTTCTCCTTGGTGCGGTCGACGATCGGCCCCATGCTCTCCTGCAGCGAGGCGTCCTGCATCGCGATGCCCTTGATGCCCGAGTAGGTGTCGCCGCGCCGCTGCGCCTCCCTGTCCATCAGGTAGTCGTTGTCCTTGTTCTGCAGCGGCCGGTAGGTGCCTGGCACGTACTCGTTGTGCACCCCGTGCCCGTCCCGCATGGCCTGCAGCTCCGTGTCAGAGAGCGGTCGGACGGTGTGGTAGTCGAAGCTGAACACCAAGCAGTTCTCGTCGTCGATCGGCACCCAGAAGTGGCCGTGGATCGGGTGGTCGCCGCGCGGCGGGACCATGGTGAAGTTCGGCAGTACCCACGGCGTGATGCGCCAGTAGTAGTGGCCGTCCTCCGCGTCGCGGCGTGCCCCGATGAACAGGCCGCCATCGGCCTCGACGACCTCGAAGAACGGCTTGCGGTCCGCCAGGTTGTACTTGTTCCCCCGCGCGCCCTTGAACAGCGGGTCGTCGCGGAGGCCGCCGGAGTGCAGCCAGGAGACGTGGCTCGAGTCGATGCCGCCCTCGAGGGCTTGCAGCCAGTTGCACTCCTGCCAGCGCTTGGACGTGTAGGTCTGCTCGGGCGGCACCCGGATGAACTCCCACTCCGGCAGGTCGGGCGTCGTGGCCGGGTCGCCGAGGTAGGCCCAGAGCAGGTCGCCGATCTTCACCAGCGGATAGCTCTTGAGTTTGATCTTGTTGCACAGTGTGCTCTGCCGTTCGTCCGGTTCGGACGGTACCTCGACGCACTGCCCGGTGAC
>WHUB01000006.1 GCA_009377395.1 Actinophytocola sp.
GATCAACCCGGACCAGATCGACCGGCCTCGTGGCATGGACATCACCGTCGTCACCACGGCGACCACCGACAACGAGGGCCGCGCGCTGCTCCGCAAGCTCGGCTTCCCGTTCAAGGAGAACTGAGCACATGGCCAAGAAAGCACTGATCGCCAAGGCGGCCCGCAAGCCCAAGTTCAAGGTGCGGGCCTACACCAGGTGCCAGAAGTGCGGTCGCCCGCATTCGGTGTACCGCAAGTTCGGGCTGTGCCGGGTGTGCCTGCGTGAGATGGCGCATGCGGGCGAGCTGCCTGGCGTGAACAAGTCCAGCTGGTAACTAACTCCACTTCGCCACAGGCCCGGAGATCCGGGAACCGGGGCGAGAAAGGTTGACTGGTCACATAATGACGATGACCGACCCGATCGCAGACTTCCTGACACGTCTGCGTAACGCGAACTCGGCGTTCCACGACGAGGTGGTGCTGCCGCATTCCAAGCTGAAGGCCAACATCTGCGAGATCCTCAAGCGGGAGGGCTACATCGCCGAGTACCGCGTCGAGGACGGCGAGAAGCACAAGAACCTCGTCGTGTCGCTCAAGTTCGGCCCGAACCGGGAGCGCAGCATCGCCGGCCTGCGCCGGGTGTCCAAGCCCGGCCTGCGGGTGTACGCGAAGTCGACCGAGCTGCCGAATGTGCTCGGCGGCCTCGGTGTGGCGATCATTTCCACGTCCTCCGGGTTGCAGACCGACCGGCAGGCCAAGCGCAACGGCGTCGGCGGGGAAGTCCTCGCCTACGTGTGGTGAGGGGAGGAGAGGCATGTCCCGTATTGGTAAGGATCCCATCACCGTCCCCTCCGGTGTCGACGTGACCATCGACGGCCAGCACGTCACCGTGAAGGGGCCGAAGGGCACCCTTGAGCACACCGTCGTCGAGCCGATCACCATCGAGCGCGATGAGGACGGCTCGCTGCTGGTCAAGCGCCCGGACGACGAGCGCGAGTCGCGCTCGCTGCACGGCCTGACCAGGACGCTGGTGAACAACCTCGTCGTCGGCGTGACCGAGGGCTACGAGAAGAAGCTGGAGATCCACGGCGTCGGCTACCGCGTGCAGGCCAAGGGCTCCGACCTCGAGTTCGCGCTCGGGTACAGCCACCCGGTCAAGGTCGAGGCGCCCGACGGCATCACGTTCACGGTGGAGAGCCCGACGAGGTTCTCGGTGTCCGGCATTGACAAGCAGAAGGTCGGCGAGACCGCGGCGGTCATCCGCAAGCTGCGCCGCCCCGATCCCTACAAGGGCAAGGGCCTGCGCTACGAGGGTGAGCGGATTCGGCGCAAGGTCGGAAAGACGGGTAAGTGATCATGGCTGAGAGCGCAACCAAAAGGAAGCCCGTCGGCAAGGACATCTCCACCCGGCGGCGCGTCGCGAAGTCGCGGCGGCACTTCCGGCTCCGCAAGAAGATCAGCGGCACGCCTGAGCGTCCCCGGCTCGTCGTGAACCGGTCGTCGCGTCACATCTCGGTGCAGCTCGTCGACGATCTGACGGGCCACACGCTGGCGGCCGCGTCGACCATCGAGGCGGACGTGCGCGCCGCCGACGGTGACAAGAAGGCCAAGGCGGCCAAGGTCGGCGAGCTGGTGGCGAGCCGGGCCAAGGCCAAGGGCGTGACGGCGGCGGTGTTCGACCGTGGCGGCAACCGCTACCACGGCCGGATCGCGGCACTCGCCGACGCCGCTCGTGAAGCGGGGTTGGAGCTGTAGATGAACAAGCACGAGAACGGAAGGGAAGCCTGATGCCGGGACGTACACGGCAGGGCGGCGGCCAGGGCGGCCCTGGCGGCGACCGCGAGCGCGGTGGCGGCCGGGACCGCAGGGACCGTCGTGATGGTGGCCGTGGCGGGGCGGCCCAGGAGAAGACCCCGCACCTCGAGCGTGTCGTAGCGATCAACCGGGTGGCCAAGGTCGTCAAGGGTGGTCGGCGCTTCAGCTTCACCGCGCTCGTCGTCGTCGGTGACGGCGACGGCCAGGTCGGCGTCGGCTACGGCAAGGCGAAGGAAGTGCCCGCCGCGATCGCCAAGGGCGTCGAGGAAGCGAAGAAGAACTTCTTCAAGGTGCCGCGCATCGCGGGCAGCATCCCGCACCCGGTTCAGGGTGAGGACGCGGCGGGCGTCGTCCTGCTGCGGCCCGCCAGCGCCGGTACCGGTGTCATCGCGGGTGGCCCGGTGCGTGCCGTGCTGGAGTGCGCGGGCGTGCACGACGTGCTGACCAAGTCGCTCGGCAGCGACAACGCGATCAACATCGTGCACGCGACGGTCGCGGCCCTCAAGGGCCTGCAGCGTCCCGAGGAGGTCGCCGCCCGCCGTGGCCTGCCGCTCGAGGACGTCGCTCCGCCGCGGATGCTGCGGCAGCGCGCTGGGCAGGAGGTCTGACATGACGCAGTGGAAGATCACCCAGGTCAAGAGCACGATCGGCACCAAGAGCAACCACCGGGACTCTTTGCGCACCCTCGGGCTGCGCAAGATCCGGCAGTCTGTGGTGCGTGAGGACACCCCGGAGGTCCGTGGGCTCGTCCACACCGTGCGGCATCTCGTCGATGTCGAGGAGGTCACGTCATGACCATCAAGATCCACCACCTGCGGCCGGCCCCCGGCGCCAAGAAGGACAAGATCCGCGTCGGCCGGGGTGAGGCGACCAAGGGCAAGACCGCCGGTCGCGGCACCAAGGGCACGAAGGCGCGCAAGCAGGTGCCCGCCACCTTCGAGGGTGGGCAGATGCCCATCCAGATGCGGCTGCCGAAGCTGCGTGGCTTCAAGAACCGGTTCCGCACCGAGTACCAGCCGGTCAACGTCGGCGACATCGCCCGGGTCTTCCCCGACGGCGGCGACGTCTCGGCCGAGGCCATCGCCGAGAAGGGCCTGGCCCGCAAGGGCAAGCTGGTCAAGGTGCTCGGCAACGGCGACGTCGGCGGCGTGACGCTGAACGTCACCGCGGACGCGTTCTCGAAGAGCGCCAAGGAGAAGCTCGAATCGGCTGGCGGCTCGGCCACCACCCGATGAGACACACCGTGCGACTACTGCCCCCGGCTGTGACCTCCCGCCACAGCCGGGGGCTTTCGTCGTAGCGTCCTATTGACGCCCTGGCCTGCGGGGCGAGGGCGTCATACTGTTAGGCTCGCGGAAGTCTTCGGGGTGCCCTGGCGCCCCGATGCTGCTGGCGTGCCCGTCAGTGACTACCGTCCCGCCGACCCGGTGTCGGCCAAGCCGATCGTCGGTGAACCAGCCGGCGATGCGACAGGAGGTCCCCCGCGTGCTCAGCGTTATCCGCTCGGCTCTCGCGACGCCAGACCTGCGCAAGAAGATCCTGTTCACCCTCCTGATCGTCGCGGTGTATCGGGCCGGTGCCCTCACTCCGGCTCCCGGCGTGTCGTACGAGAACGTACAGGCTTGCGCCGACCAGATGGGCAGCGGCGGTGCGGCGGGGATCTACAACCTGCTGAACCTGTTCAGCGGTGGTGCGCTGCTCCAGTTGTCGATCTTCGCGACCGGCATCATGCCGTACATCACGGCGAGCATCATCATCCAGCTGCTGACCGTGGTGATCCCCCGGTTCGAGGAGCTGAAGAAGGAAGGGCAGTCGGGCCAGGGCAAGCTCACCCAGTACACCCGGTACCTGACCGTCGCGCTGGCGATCCTGCAAGCCACCGGCGTGGTCGCGCTGGCGGCGCGGGGCGGCATGTTCCAGGGTTGTACCAAGGAGGTCATCCCCGACGACGGCGTCATCGGCACCAGCCTGATCGTGCTGACCATGGCCGCGGGCACCTCGGTGATGATGTGGATGGGCGAGCTCATCACCGAGCGGGGCATCGGCAACGGCATGTCGCTGCTGATCTTCCTCAACATCGCCGCCCGCATCCCGGCCGAGGGCAACACGATCCTCGAGAGCAGAGGTGGCGCGGTCTTCACCGTCGTCTGCGTCTTCGCGCTGGCGATCATCGCGAGCGTCGTGTTCGTCGAGCAGGGGCAGCGCCGCATCCCGGTGCAGTACGCCAAGCGGATGGTCGGCCGCCGGATGTACGGCGGCACGTCGACCTACCTGCCGATCAAGGTCAACCAGGCCGGTGTCATCCCGGTCATCTTCGCGTCCTCGCTGCTCTACCTCCCGGACCTCGTCAGCCGGATGTTCAGCAACCCGACGAGCGCGACCTCGTGGTTCCAGCAGTTCATGCAGAACCACGTCGTGAACCAGTCGAGCCCGGTGCACATCAGCGGGTACTTCTTGCTGATCATGTTCTTCACGTACTTCTACATCTCGATCACGTTCAACGTCGATGAGCGTGCCGAGGACATGAAGAAGTACGGCGGGTTCATCCCTGGCATCCGGCCGGGCCGTCCGACGGCTGAGTACCTGCACTATGTGCTCGGCAGGATCACGCTGCCAGGCTCGATCTACCTCGGCACGGTCGCGGTGCTCCCGAACTTCTTCCTCTCCGTGACGCAGACCGGTGCCAACCAGAACTTCCCGTTCGGTGGCACCGCTGTCCTGATCATGGTGGGTGTCGGGCTCGACACCATGAAGCAGCTCGAAAGCCAGCTGATGCAGCGCAACTACGAAGGGTTCCTCCGATGACGCGTGTTGTTCTGGTCGGTCCTCCGGGCGCGGGCAAGGGCACCCAGGCGGTCGTGCTCGCCGGCAAGCTCGGCGTGCCGCACATCTCGACGGGGGATCTGTTCCGGGGGCACATCGCCGAGCAGACGGCGCTCGGCGCCGAGGTGAAGCGTTACCTCGACTCCGGCAAGCTGGTGCCGGACTCGGTGACCAACGAGATGGTGCGCGAGCGCATCTCGGAACCTGACGCGGCGGCGGGCTTCCTGCTCGACGGCTTCCCGCGCAACACCGCACAGGCCGATGTGCTCGCCGGGATACTCGCCGAGCAGGGCACCCACCTCGACGCCGTCATCGAGCTGCAGGTCGGCGAGGAAGAGCTGGTGCAACGGCTGCTCGACCGCGGCAGGGACGACGACACCGAAGAGGTCATCCGGGAGCGGCAGGCCGTCTACCGGGAGGAGACCGCTCCGCTGCTCGACTACTACGCCGACCGGCTGATCACGGTCGACGGCGTCGGCGAGGTCGACGAGGTGTCGGCGCGCGCCCTGGATGCACTGAACTCCCGGTGACAGGGCGGCTGTCAGCCCTGATGCGGTCGTTGCGGGTCACGTCGGCGATCGAGCTGAAGTCGGCGGGCGAACTGGAGGCGATGCGGGCCGCTGGGCTCGTCGTGGCGAGGACACTCGCCGCCATCACCGACGCCACCAAGCCGGGGGTCAGCACGGGTGAGCTGGACGCGCTCGCCGAGGAGCTGATCCGCGACGCCGACGCGGTGCCGTCGTTCAAGGGCTACCACGGCTTCCCGGGGTCGGTGTGCGCCTCGGTGAACGAGCAGGTCGTGCACGGCATCCCGTCGGATGAGCAGGTGCTCGCCGACGGCGACCTGCTCTCGATCGACTGCGGCGCCATCCTGGACGGCTGGCACGGCGACGCCGCGGTCACCATCGCGGTCGGCGACGTCGCCGCGGCCGATCGCGCGCTCTCCGACGCCACCCACGCCGCGATGTCGGCCGGGCTCGACGCGGTGCGCCCCGGCGGCAGGCTGACCGACATCTCGTACGCGGTCCAGAACGCCGCTGCGGCGGCGTCGGCGCGGGACGGCGTCGAGTACGGCTTGATCACCACCTACGGCGGCCACGGCATCGGCACGTCGATGCACATGGAGCCGTTTCTGCCGAACGCGGGCAAGCCGGGCCGGGGGCCGCGGCTGCGGCCCGGCATGGCGCTCGCCGTGGAACCGATGCTGACCGGCGGCACCGACGAGACCGTCGAGCTGGACGACGGCTGGACCGTCATCACCGCCGACGGCTCCCGTGCCGCGCACTGGGAACACACCGTCGCCATCACCGACGACGGCGGCTGGATCCTGACCGCGCCCGAATAACCGGCCAATTCCCGACTTTCGGCGCTACATCGCCGAACTCTCCCACGCATAGCGTGCTCGAAACCGCCAGACACCCTGCTGGGCGGTTTTCGAAGGGAGAGGTCAATGAGACGACCACTGGTCAGGTCCCTCGTGGTGGGCGCCGTGATGCTCGGTGGCTCGGTCGTTGGCGCGGTGGCACCCGCCAGCGCCGGCGACACGTCCGCCGGGCCGCCGCCCGGCGTCGTGTCGCAGTCGGCCGCGACAACCGAGGGCGAGCAGAACCGCATCGAGGCGTACTGGACCGCTGACCGGATGGCGCACGCCGTACCCGCCGAGACCCGGTTCGACGGCGCGCGTCAGCAGCACAGCAAGCGTCAGGCGCGGGCGGTGCAGGAGGAACCGCAGCCGCAGCTCGGCAAGGTGTTCTTCACCCTCGGCGGCACCGACTACGTGTGCTCGGGCACCGCGACGCAGAGCGCCAACGCCGACGTCGTCACCACGGCGGGTCACTGCCTGAACGAGGGGCCCGGCGCGTACGCCACCAACTTCGCGTTCGTGCCCGGCTACGACAACGGCGCCAAGCCGTACGGCGAGTGGACGGCATCGCGGCTGTTCACCACCCAGCAGTGGGCCACGGCGGGCGACTTCGAGTACGACGCCGGGTTCGCGGTGATGAACCCGAACGACAGCGGCCAGAGCCTCACCGACGTGGTCGGCTCCTACCCGATCGCGTTCAACCTGGCTCGCGGCCTGCAGTACACGTCCTACGGCTATCCCGCCGCCCGGCCGTTCGACGGCCAGACGCTGTGGTCCTGCACCGGCACCGCGACGGACGATCCGGGCGGTGCGACCACCCAGGGCATCCCGTGCGGCATGACCGGCGGCTCGTCCGGCGGCGGCTGGATCACCGGCGGCAGCCTCAACTCGGTGAACAGCTACAAGTACCGCACCGACTCGTCGACCATGTATGGGCCGTACTTCGGCAGCGAGATCCAGGCGGTCTACCAGACGGCGGCGACCTCGTAGTCGACTAACCCGGACAGACCTCGGGAAACGGGCTCACGGTGACCGGCCGTGGGCCCGTTCGCTGTGGGCTGACACCCCAGAGTGAACCCCGGTTTCTTCGCCGAGGTCGGCGCCAGTACACTTGACGACTGGTGTGCATGTCACGCCGCCCCCTGCGCGCTCTCATATCGCACACGGGCGGTATGGTGCGCGCGCCGGTGATGGGGTGTGCCCGCTGTTCGCCAGCGGGTCGGCCAGCACCAGCAACCAGTGCTTGTGTAACACAGCATGCACGCAGCGCTCAACCAATCACGAAACGCGGAGGACATGGCTAAAAAGGACGGGGCCATCGAGGTCGAAGGCCGCGTGATCGAGCCGCTCCCCAACGCGATGTTTCGCGTCGAGTTGGAGAACGGTCACAAGGTCCTTGCACACATCAGCGGCAAGATGCGGCAGCACTACATCAGGATCCTGCCTGAAGACAGGGTCGTGGTCGAGCTCTCGCCTTACGACCTCTCCCGAGGTCGCATCGTCTACCGCTACAAGTGATCACGGCGAGCCCGGGGTGGTGACGACCACCTCGGAACGACAACACCGCACGAGCAGGAGAACGAAGACGTGAAGGTGCAACCGAGCGTCAAGAAGATCTGCGACCGGTGCAGGGTGATCCGCCGCCACGGCCGGATCATGGTGATCTGCAGCAACCTGCGGCACAAGCAGCGGCAGGGCTGATCACCGCCTCACGGTCGGCTGATCGACGACGACAACTACATCGATTCTCCCCGCACCTGCCTCGGTAGCGACCGAGGTCAACCCCCGGACTTCAGGCTGGGGCCGGGACACCACGGGCGAAAGCACGTGGCCGACGGCGAGTCGGTCCCGGAACGGACGGGGAGCACACCTGAAGCACGACAACAGCAAGGAGCAAACGCGCCAATGGCACGACTCGCAGGCGTCGACCTCCCCCGCGAAAAGCGGTTGGAGATCGCGCTGACCTACATCTACGGCATCGGCCGTACTCGCTCGCGAACTGTCATCGCGGCGGCGGAGATGAACCCGGACACCCGGGTTCGTGACCTCACCGACGACGACATCGCGAAGCTGAGCCACTACATCGAGGAGAGCTTCACGGTTGAGGGTGACCTCCGCCGCGAGGTGAACGCCGACATCCGCCGCAAGATCGAGATCGGATGCTACGAGGGTCTGCGCTGGCGACGCGGGCTTCCGGTGCGCGGCCAGCGCACGAAGACCAACGCGCGTACGCGCAAGGGACCGAAGAAGACCGTCGCAGGAAAGAAGAAGGCACGGTAACCGTGGGCGTTCAAGGCAGGAAGGTCGTGCGCATGGCTCGCAGCCAGCGGCGCGGCACGTGTGTATCGGCCAGGGCGCTCTACGCGCGCCCGATGGCACTGCGTCAGCTGTACACCGACGCCGGAACCGTCATCCGCAAGAGCCAGCAGGAAGCCGCTGCTGCCGCAGACCAGAAGAACTCGCGCTAACCAGGAGCAACCTCACACATGCCACCGAAGACACGCGCCGGGGCCAAGAAGGTCAGGCGCAAGGAGAAAAAGAATGTCGCGCATGGTCATGCGCACATCAAGAGCACCTTCAACAACACCATCGTCTCCATCACCGACCCGACCGGGGCGGTGATCTCGTGGGCCTCGTCCGGCCACGTCGGCTTCAAGGGTTCCCGTAAGTCGACGCCGTACGCCGCGCAGATGGCGGCCGAGAGCGCCGCCCGCAAGGCGGCCGAGCACGGCATGAAGAAGGTCGACGTGTTCGTGAAGGGCCCGGGCTCCGGCCGGGAGACCGCGATCCGTTCGCTGCAGGCGGCCGGCCTCGAGGTCGGCACCATCCAGGACGTGACCCCGCAGCCGCACAACGGCTGCCGCCCGCCGAAGCGGCGCAGGGTCTGACGGCGCGGGGAAGGAGGAACAAAAACCATGGCACGTTACACCGGACCCGCGACCCGCAAGTCGCGCCGCCTCAAGGTTGACCTCGTCGGCGGTGACCAGGCGTTCGAGCGCCGTCCCTACCCGCCGGGGCAGCACGGCCGCGGCCGCATCAAGGAGAGCGAGTACCTGCTCCAGCTGCAGGAGAAGCAGAAGGCGCGCTTCAGCTACGGCGTGCTCGAGCGCCAGTTCCGCCGCTACTACGAGGAAGCCGTCAAGCGGCAGGGCAAGACCGGCGAGAACCTGCTGCAGATCCTCGAGACGCGGCTGGACAACGTGGTCTACCGCGCCGGCATCGCCCGGACCAGGCGGCAGGCGCGGCAGCTGGTCAGCCACGGCCACTTCATCGTCAACGGCAAGAAGGTCAACATCCCGAGCTTCCGGGTCAGCAAGTTCGACATCATCGACATCAAGCCGAAGTCGATGAACATGCTGCCGTTCGTCGCGGCCAAGGAGTCCTTCGGCGACCGGCCGATCCCCGGCTGGCTGCAGGTCGTTCCCTCGACGCTGCGGGTGCTGGTGCACCAGCTGCCCGAGCGCGCGCAGATCGACGTTCCGGTGCAGGAACAGCTGATCGTCGAGCTCTACTCGAAGTAGGGCACTGGAGCCCCGCAGGTGCCGGTGTATCGGCACTGCGGGGCTCACCCCACAAAGAAATCCGGTGTCAAATAGCGGGCACCGGCAGGAAAGGAAGATCGACAGTGCTGATTTCGCAGCGACCGAGCCTCTCGGAAGAGGCGGTCACCGAAACGCGCTCCCGGTTCACCCTCGAGCCGCTCGAGCCCGGTTTCGGATACACCCTCGGCAACTCCATCCGCAGGACGCTGCTGTCGTCCATCCCCGGCGCGGCCGTGACCAGCATCCGCATCGACGGCGTGCTGCACGAGTTCACCACGGTGCCCGGCGTCAAGGAGGACGTCACCGACGTCATCCTGAACCTCAAGGAGCTGGTGATCTCCTCCGAGGAGGACGAGCCGGTCACCATGTACCTGCGCAAGCAGGGCCCGGGCGAGGTCACCGCAGCCGACATCGTGCCGCCTGCCGGGGTCACGGTGCACAACCCCGACCTGCACATCGCCTCGCTGAACGGCAAGGGCAAGCTCGAGGTCGAGCTGGTCGTCGAGCGCGGTCGTGGCTACGTGCCCGCGGCGCAGAACAAGGAGTCCGGCGCCGAGATCGGTCGCGTCCCGGTCGACTCGATCTACTCGCCGGTGCTGAAGGTGACCTACAAGGTCGAGGCGACCCGTGTCGAGCAGCGCA
Source organism: Actinophytocola sp. (assembly GCA_009377395.1). GTDB lineage: Bacteria > Actinomycetota > Actinomycetes > Mycobacteriales > Pseudonocardiaceae > Haloechinothrix_A. The sequence continues at coordinate 10,165 of WHUB01000006.1, forward strand.
CCGACTTCGACAAGCTCATCATCGACGTCGAGACCAAGCCGTCCATCACGCCGCGCGACGCCGTCGCGTCGGCCGGTAAGACGCTGGTCGAGCTGTTCGGGCTGGCCCGTGAGCTCAACGTCGACGCGGAGGGCATCGAGATCGGGCCGTCGCCGCAGGAGGCGGACACCATCGCCGCCTACGCGATGCCGATCGAGGACCTCGACCTCACGGTGCGGTCCTACAACTGCCTCAAGCGCGAGGGCATCCACACCGTCGGCGAGCTGGTCTCGCGCAGCGAGGCCGACCTGCTCGACATCCGCAACTTCGGCGCGAAGTCGATCGACGAGGTCAAGATGAAGCTCGTCGGCCTCGGCCTCACCCTCAAGGACAGCCCACCCGGGTTCGACCCGACCGCTGCCGCCGCCAGCTACGAGGGCGAGAGCTGGTCGGCCGACCCGGTCGCCGGGTTGTCGGACAACGGCACTGACCTCGGCGACGACGGTCAGGATTACGCAGAGACGGAGCAGCTGTAATGCCCACGCCAACCAAGGGCGCACGCCTCGGCGGTTCGCCGTCGCACGAGCGGCTGATGCTGGCCAACCTGGCCACGTCGCTCTTCGAGCACGGCAAGATCACCACGACCGAGGCGAAGGCGAAGCGGGTCCGCCCGCTGGCAGAGAAGCTGATCACCAAGGCTAAGCGCGGTGATCTGCACAACCGGCGCCAGATCCAGCGGGTCATCCGCAACAAGGACGTCGTGCACAAGCTGATGGCCGAGATCGGGCCGTTCTTCTCCGACCGCAATGGTGGTTACCTGCGCATCACGCGCACGCTGCCGCGCAAGGGCGACAACGCCCCGATGGCGGTCATCGAGCTGGTCGCGGAGAAGACGGCCACGGCCGAGGCCGAGGCGGCGCGCAAGACGAAGTTCGCGAAGGACCAGCCGAAGGCCGAGGAGCCGAAGCCGGTCGAGGCGCACGAGGCCGAGGCCCCCGCCGGGGCCGACGAGGCCGAGGCGAGCACCGAGGCGCCGTTCGGCGAGGGCAGCCACGCCCCGCTGGAGGACGGCTCGCAGCCGGAGGGCTTCCCGATCAAGGGCAACGCCAGCTCGAAGCTGTACCACGTGCCCGGCAGCTCGCACTACGAGCGCACCACGGCCGAGGTCTGGTTCGCCAGCGAGGAGGCGGCCGAGGCCGCCGGCTTCCAGCTGCCGCCGTCGCAGCGCGAGGCCAAGGACGAGGAGTCCTCATCGGAGGATGAGTCCTGAGCCCTGACCGGCCATCGAACGAGCCCGCCACTCCCATCGGGGAGGGCGGGCTCGTTCGTCTGCGCGTCGACGTCTCCTACGACGGCGCCGGGTTCTCCGGCTGGGCGAAACAGTCCGACCGCAGGACCGTGCAGGGCGTGCTGGAGGAGGCGTTCGGCAGGCAGCCGCCGGGTGCCGAGGTGCCGCACGGGATCGTCGTGGCCGGCCGCACCGACGCCGGGGTGCACGCCACCGGCCAGGTGGTGCACGTCGACGTCGTGCCGTTCGAGCCCGGCGCCGCGACGCGGTTGCCGGTCGGCGAGCACGGCATCGTCGACCTCGCCCGGATGCGGCATCGGTGGAACCGCTACCTGCCGCCCGACGTGCGGGTGCTGCGCGCCCGCATCGCGCCGGCGGGCTTCGACGCCCGGTTCTCGGCCGTGCGCAGGCACTACCTGTACCAGGTCTCCGACGCGCCGTGGGGCGTCGACCCGCTGCGCCGCCACGACACCCTCGGCTGGGGCCGCGCGCTGGACGTCGACCGGATGAACGCCGCGTCGCAGGCACTACTCGGTCTCAACGACTTCGCCGCCTTCTGCAAGCAGCGCGAGGGCGCAACCACGATCCGGGAGCTACAGCGGTTGCGGTGGGAGCGGGTCGAGCGGCACCTGGTGCGGGTGCATGTCGCCGCGGACGCCTTCTGCCACTCCATGGTGCGCAGCCTCGTCGGCGAACTGCTGCACGTCGGTGACGGCCGCCGGGACGAGCGGTGGCCCGCCGAGCTGCTGCGCGGCGGCGTCCGGGGGAGCGCCGTCGCTCCCGCGCACGGCCTGACGCTGGTCGGCGTCGACTACCCGCCGGACGAGGAGCTGGCCGAGCAGGCCGAGCGAACCCGCAAGGTCCGCGACCGCACGGAGCTGAGTTAGGGCGTGTCCCGCGGATCCGTGGTCGCGGTCTCGGCGTCCAGATCGTCCGGGGCTGCGTTGTCGTCGTCGGCCATAGCTCCGCTATGGCTCTCCTCCTCCGCCTTGCCACGAATGATCTGGATCACCGATCCCATCGACCGAGATCCACGGGACACGCCCTAGTCTCCCCGCCGCACCGGGCCGAGGATCTGCTGCTCGGTGGCTGTCGTGACCAGCCGGATCGGCTGCCACAGGTTCCGCCCGAGCGCGATCACCTGGTCGTCCTGCAGCGAGGTCAGCTGCTGCATCATCTGCTGCGGCAGGTTCCAGATCCGCGCCGCCAGCTCCGCCTGGCCGGTCGGCAGCCGCTGCATCAGCACCAGGTCGGCGGCGTTGGCCATGGTCGACGCCTGCGGATGCAGGTAGGGCAGCAGGTACACCGTGGTGTGCCACGGCGCTCGCGGCGGGAACAGGTCCTGCGGGGTCGGACCGCCATCGTGCACGACGACAAGCGGCGCGTTCTCCGACGCGCGGGGCAGCTCGATCGGAGACAGCCTGCGGAGCTGCACCAGCGGCGACGGCCTGCCGTCCGGTCCCATGCCCGCCGAGCGCTGCACTGCGTGCCAGGCCTGCTCGCGGCCGGTCGCGATGACCACCCACGCGCCGACGGCCGTGGCGCGCAGTGCGAACTGCCGCCCCAGGTACAGCCCGCCGACGAGCACGATCCGGGTGGGCTCGGCCCGCAGCGCCGACAGGGTGAGCGGCTCGTTGTTGCTGTTCGAGCCGATCACGATGCCGCCGCGCTCGCCCGACGGGCTGATCGCGTCGAGCATGGTCGGGTTGACGGTGAACTCCGGGGCGACGCCGCCCTGGTTCGTGGTGTCTCGCACCCGCGAGCTCATGACATCTCCAGCTCTGTGACCTTCGCCGGTGCCACCGTGACGTTGCGCTGCTCGCCCCGGTCAGACCACTCTCGGCGCCACCCCTCGCAGGCTCGGGGCGACCCCTCCACCGGTCGGCGAAGCTCCCAACCGCTCACTGCGGCCTCCTCACGGCGCGCGGCGAGCCGCCTGCCCGCAGTCCTCATGTCATGCCTCCCAACGGCAGGGTCGCCGACAGCCCGTCCACCTGCCGTCCGCGCAGCGGGGTCAGCGCGATGCCCGCCTTGTCGGCGATGGTGTCGAGCCGCTTGTCCGCTGCGGCGATCTCCTGCTGGTTACGGGCGCTGACCCGCACCACGCCGCGCAGGCCGATCTCGCCGTCGTCGACGGCGGGCGTGATCGACATGGCGACGGTCGCCGAGAGCGCGCGGACACTGGTGAGCGCGTTCAGCGTGGTCGTGACCCTGCCCTTGGGCCACTTGGTGATCGCGTAGCTGGTGTGGCGGACACCGGCCGCGGTCACGTGGTTCTTGCGTTCCTGCAGCTTGACGCCGCCGCCCCCGGCGACCGCCGCGTTCAGCTCGCAGGCGCTGACACCCGCGCGCAGTAGCTCGTCCGGGTCGAGCGGGTGGGTGGCGACATTCCGTGACTCCAGCGCGTTGCGGACCCTCGACAGCGCGCCGATCAGCGCCCGGTGGGCGCCGACCACGCCGCCGCCGCGCTCGCGGATGGCGGCGGGGCAGCGCAGCGGGTCGAGCCGCACCGCGATCCACGTCGTGCGCCGCGCCGCCGCGGGCAGCGGCCCGAGCACCTCGAGGTAGGAGTTGAGCGCGGGCGAGTCGGCGGGCAGCGCGGCACTGCCCGGGTAGGTGTGCCAGATGACCTGGATGGCGTCGAGGATGACGCCCCTGTCCTCGAGGCAGGGCGCGAGCACCGACAGCCGCAGCGGCGAGGTGTCGCTCGCGTTGGAGATCAGCGCCGGGGTCGGCTCGACCATGAGCACCGCCGTCCAGCAGCCGTCGTCCCACGCCATGCCGACCGGCTGCCGGTCGTGGTCCATGCCCTGCGCGACGACCAGCTTCGGGATCGCGGCGCGCAGCACGTTCACCTTCGGGTCCTCGTCGCCGATGACGGCGTCCTCGTCCTTGAGGTCCTCGAGCCCGGCACGGGCCACCGGCGGCCGCGGCTTGTCGTGCGAGCGCATCCGGTAGCGCAGCTCGAGACCGAGCCAATGGGTGAACCATCGGCCGCGCACCCGCGTGATGGCGACGAGGACGGCGGCGGCCAGGATGCCGCCGCCGATGACGAGCGACAGCGGGTTGCGCAGCACCAGGACGACGATGAGCCCGAGCGCGAAACCGACCTCGATGACGACCAGGTTGAGCACCGGGATTCCCAGCAGCGTCATGGTGTCGCCGCGCCGTCGGGCGCCGAGCACGGGGCGCGCGACCTTGACCGTCTGCTGCCCGCCGCCAGAGCCGCCGGACGGCTGCCCGCCACCGGGACCGCCTGGCCCGCCAGGACCACCGGGTCCGCCGGGACCCCCCGGGCCGCCAGGACCACCGGGACCCGGTTGCCTGCCGGGCGGCACGGCAGCGGGCTGTTGCGGGGTCTGGTGGGCGGGAGGCGACGGCGGCCCACCGGAACGTGCCGGGGGAGGTGGCCCTGGTGCCGCCGGGCGCGGCGTGCCACCGGGAGGCGTCCCTCGCCCGGGCGGGGTTGCTGGCGGTCCGGGCGGGTTCCCCCCTGGCTGCTGTGGTCGTTGACCACGCCCGCCCGGGCGTGGCGGAGTGCTGACGGACATCCGCTGTTGTCTCTTTCCCCTCGTACGTCCTGCACTGGCCCCGCCAAGGGCCGGGCACGTGAACACTATCTGGAATTGGTAGAAAGCCACCACCTGACGGTTCGTCGGCCGCTATCCTGCGAACCGTACCGTGACTGGGAGGCGTGTGGGTCTGGAATGCCATCAAAGCCAACGAGGAAAACCGAGGTCCAGGCGTACCGGTTCGAACTGAGGCGGATGAACTCCGCGCTGGTTCGCAATGACGCGGTGATGCTGCACGACCCGCTGCGCACCCACACTCGGGCGACGGTCGTCGGCGTGATCGTCGCCGCGATCGGCCTGCTCGGTTTCATGATCTTCGGCATCATCAGCCCCGCCGCTCAGCCGCCGGAGGACGGCATCGTGATCGGCCAGGAGTCCGGCCAGATGTACGTGAAGGTGGGCGAGCCGAGGGACATGCTCATCCCGACGTTCAATCTGGCCTCGGCACGGCTCATTCTGATGAGCAGGCAGGGTGAGCAGGCCGTACAGCCGGTGGTCGTCGCCGACGACAACCTCAAGGGCATTCCGCGCGGCAGGCTGCAGGGCATCCCCGGTGGTCCGCCGCTGCTGCCGGGTTCCGACCAGCGGATCTCCAACAACTGGGCCGTCTGTCACTACCTGCCGCTCCAGAAGCGCTACAGCGAGGACGTGCGGCTGGCCAAGGCCGAGCAGAACCAGCAGACCGCCGTCCTCGCGGGGCTGCCGCCGTCGCAGCTCGGCACGCCGTTGCAGCGCAACGAGGCCATCTACGTCGAGCAGCCCGACGGCAAGCGGTACCTGATCTACCGGCCGGAGGAGAACCCGAATCGCCAGTCGGACATCGTGCGCGCCGAGGTGCCGAACGATCCGGCGGTGATCGAGGCGCTGAAGCTGGACCGCTATGAGCCGAGGCTGATGTCACTCGGGGTCATGAACGCGATCCCCGAGGTCAACCCGCTGGTGCCGCCAATTCCGGATGAGATCATGGGCGATTCCGTCCCGTTCGAGCTCGACGGCGAGCCCACGGTCGTCGGTGACGTGTTCTCGGTGGAGCAGCCGGACGGCGGCGACGACTACTACGTCGTGCTGCCGGACGGAAAGCAGCAGGTCACCGAGGCCGTCGCCACCATAATCCGGTATCGGTTCTCGACCGGCGCGACGATCCCGCAGGTCAGCCCCGACCAGCTCGACGAGCTGCCGACGGTGCCGGAGAGCGCCGAGCTTCCGGTCGCCAACTACCCGGCCCAGATTCCCACCGTGCTCGACCCGCTCCGGGGCACCCCGGCGACCTGTCTCGGCTGGAGCCTCACCGGCTCCGGCGATGACCTGAACGCCCGCACGACGCTGTACGTCAACGACGAGATTCCGTTCCCCGAGGGCGAGAACGGGCTGGCCGTCACCAAGGCGAACGAGGACGGAATCCCCGTCGACTACTTCTACATGCCACCCGGCAGGGCCGCCGTCGTGAACTCGGCGACGAGCGAGGCGTCATTCGAATCCGGCCCGATTCAGCTGGTTTCCGATCACGGCTTGCGGTACGGCATTCCCGACACCGAGACGGCGGCCTATCTCGGGCTTACCGAACGCAGTCCGGCCCCGGAGAGCATCCTCCGGCTGCTGCCGACGGGGGAGTCGCTCAACGTCCAGGACGCGGCGCAGACCTTCGACTCGGTCGAGGTCGCGCCGAACTCCGGCGACTACGAAGGCCAGTAGCTCAGCCGTCCTTGCGGTTCCGGCGCAGGGCGTGCACGGCGAGCATCGTGCACCCGAGCGCGAGCAGCCCGCCGCCGGTGCCCGCGAAGGCGACGATCTTCGGTGCCGGGTTCGGGTCGTACGGCGGCGGCATGCTCGACGGCAGCGTGATGTCCTGCTCGGGCTTCATGCCGATCTCCTCGGGCAGCGTCATGGTCAGCGCCGCCATCGGGTCGATCACGCCGTAGCCGATGTACTGGTCGTGGCCGTCGATCGCGCCGGGATGCTGCGCTGTCGTCGTGATGCGGTGCATGATCTCGCGGGCGCTCAGCTCCGGGTACATCTGCCGGACCAGCACCGCGAGCCCGGACACGTAGGGCGCGGCGAAGCTGGTGCCCTGGCTCGGCACCGCCTCCTCGCCCTCGAACATCACGTTCACCAGCGAGCGGGACGAGTCGGGCGCCGGGTCGAGCGAGATGATGCCGGTGCCCGGCGCCGCGACGCTGACCCACGGCCCGTGCATGCTGAAGTCCGCGACGCTGCCGGTCTCGTCGATCGCGCCGACCGCGAGCAGGTCCTCCGAGAACCAGGGCGGCGTGACGATGGTGCGCGGCTCGTCCGGGTCGGGGATGCGCGGATCGCCCTTGATGGGAACGCCGTTCTGCCGGCACGCGCCGCCGGTGTTGCCTGCGGCCGCGACGACGACGACGTTCTGCTCCGTCGCGTAGTGCACCGCGCCGCGCAGCATCCGTTCTTCCTCGCTGACCAGCGCGTTGCTGCCGGTGTAGGGGCGACAGGCGTCCACCGACATGTTGATCACGTCGACGTCGTACTCGTCGACCGCGCGCACGATCGCCTGCGCCAGCGTGCTCTGGTCGCCCGCCCCGGTGGGGCTGTCCAGGGTGCGCTCGCCCGACCCGGTGCTGTCGGTCTGCTCCGAGAAGTTCTGGCTCGACTGCCGGATGGAGACGATCTGGACGTCGGGCGCGACACCCGTGAAACCGATGGCGGGGTCGGCCGGATCGGCGCCGATGATGCCCGCGACCTGGGTGCCGTGTCCGTCGCAGTCCCGCAGCCCGTTGCCACCGGATTTAACGTAGTCACCACCGGCGATGAGCCGGTTCCCCAGGTACTCGTGCGGGGTGACGCCGGTGTCGATGACGGCGACCTTCAGCGGCTTGCCGGTGCGCTCGTCGACGCCGATCTCGCCGTACCTGCTGTGCGAGCGGACGTAGTCGTGCACCCGGTCGAGCTGCAGATGCGCCTGGCCCCACGGGATGTCCTTGATCTCGCTACCCGACACGGTGGAGTGCTCGCCGACGCCGGACGAGACGCACTGCACCGTCTGCTTGTACGCCTTGTCGGGGCTGCCGGTGTCGATCGGCGGCGGTCCCGGCTCACCGGCCGGCGCCCACGGCTGCTCGCTGTCATCCTGCGCGAGCGCCGGGTCGATGCCCGGCGCGAACGTCGCGAACAGAGCGGCGAGCACCACCGCGGCCGCCCTCGTGCCTGCGCTTCGCGCTGTGCCCACTCGAATCAGCCCAGGATGCTCGAACCGACCGAGCGCAGCTCGGAGTACATGCCGAGCACCCCGAGCGCCAGCGGCAACACCACTGCGATGCAGATGGCCTCGACGATCTCGACGGTGCGTCGCAGCGGCGGCGAGAACCGCCGGTGCGGGAAGATCACGCCGACGACCAGCGCCCCGGCCGCCATCACCAACAGCGCCGCGAAGATCCAGACCAGCCGGGTGGACCAGCTCGACATCATGATCCAGCCGACCATGATTCCCCCGCTGGCGAGCATGCCCATGGTCAGCAGCGCGATGGCCTGGCTCCCGTTGGCGTAGGTGCGGGCGCGCAGCAGCAGCGCCAGCGTGGCCGCGACGGCGAGCGCGATGCCGTACCACTCCGTCGACGTCGACGCGATGACGGCCGATATCGCGACGACGGCGCCGCAGCCGACGAGCAGGCCGGTCATGTACTGGTGCGCGACGGTGGTGCGGCGTTCGATCATGCCGAAGTCGGGGAAGGCGCTGTCCTGCTTGAGCTCCTCCGCGCTGCTCGGCACCACCGGCGACGGCAGCTTCGCCAGCAGGATCGTCGCGCGCGGCAGTGCGGAGATCAGCGCGAGCGAGACTGCGGCGGCCGCCGAGGCGAACCCGGCCGGAGTCTGCTCGATGAACATCGAGAACAGGAACGTGACCGCACTGAGCGTGCCCGCCGTCGCCGCCGCGATGAACACCGAGATGCCGTGTCCGGTCAGCATGATCGCGGCGGCGGCGAGTAGCACCACCCAGACCGCGCCGAGCAGCAGGTTCGCCGTCATCGTGACGCCGGGAACGGTGTAGAAACCGCTGACGAACGCCAGCGGCAGCCCGCCCGCCGCCGCCACGAGAACGCCGGTCTCCGGGTCGTGGTACGCCTTCGCGAGCACCGAGCCGAGCGCCAGCGCGCCGATGGCACCGAGGCCGCCGACGATGGCGGCGGTGAGCCCGCTGCCGCCGTAGAGGCTGCCGCCCATGAACAGCGCCACCGCCGCGACGGCGAGCGCGAGCCCGCCCGCGATGTGTCCCGCCCGCTTGGCCGTCTCGGGCGTCCATGGGCGGAAGTTGTCCGGCCTCGCCTCGGCGATGGCGTCGACGACGTCATCGAACAGCGGTGGTGGCGGGTTCTCGTTGCGCCTGCGCAGTTGCAGCAGCTCGCCGTCGACGACGCCGAGCGACGCGAGCGTGCGGCTCGGGTCGAGCGGGGCGTCGCCGAGCTTGGCGAGCACCCACCCGCCGTGCGTCGAGCCGCCGTCCGCGCTGCGCTCGTTGGCCATCTCGACGACGAGCGGAAGGATGTCTGCCACCGCGACGTCGGCCGGCAGCGCGACGTCGATCCTGGTGCGCGGCGCCACTACCGTCACGCGGCTGAAGACCGTGGTGCTCGTAGCCAACCTGACCTGCCCCCTGACCTGAGAAAGTCTGCCAGGCTGTTTATATCGAACTTCCCGCCCGACTACATCGCATACCCGTGAATTCGCCACCGGACGTGCCCGCCCGACGTCGTGTCCCGCGCTCGTGCCTACGAGTTCGGCATTCGGAGCACATCCTTGCGCATCGAATACATGTTCGACTATAGTTCGGTATAGGTCTCCTGCCTGGGGGCGCGTGAGAGACGAAGCGTGCGGCGGCACCGGTCCGGTGATTTCTGCGCCGCGCACCCATGACTTCCCGTGATTCGATAGCGTGTCGGCTGATCGGAGTCGCCGAGGAGAAGAGGGGTCTTTCGGTGAGCACGGTGCAGTTCAAGCGGGCGCCACGCATGCAGGCGCCACGCACGCCAGGCGGTGAGGTGCACCTGGAGCCGCCACCGGAGATTCCCCGCACCGTGCCCGGCAACATCGTGCAGAAGCTGCTGCCGGTCGTGATGATCGTCGCGATGCTGGGCATGGTCGCGTTCATGTTCATGGCCATGAAGTCGGGCGGCGGCGGCTTCAGCAACCCGATGTTCCTGATGATGCCGCTGATGATGATGGTGTCGATGGGCGGCATGCTCGCCGGTGGCGGCAGGGGCGGCGGCCAGAAGAAGGCCGAGATGAACGAGGACCGTAAGGACTACCTGCGGTACCTCGGCCAGATGCGGGAGCGCGCCCGCGAGGCCATGGTCGAGCAGCACGCCGCGCTGGAGTGGGTGCACCCCGAGCCGCGCACGCTGCTGTCCATCGCCACCAGCCGCCGGATGTGGGAGCGGCGCGCCAATGACAAGGACTTCCTGCACCTGCGCGTCGGCAGGAGCTCGCACCGGCTCGCGACGAGGCTCGTCCCGCCGCAGACCGGCCCCATCGAGGAGCTCGAGCCGATCGCGACCCTCGCGCTGCGGCGGTTCACCCGCGCCAACTCGCTCGTCCGCGACTTGCCGACGCAGATCTCGGTGCGCGGGTTCGCCGCCATCAGCCTCAGCGGCGAACGCGACCGCTGCCGCGCCTTCACCCGGGCGATGATCGCCCAGCTCGTGACGCTGCACAGCCCCGAGGACGTCCTCGTCGCGGTCGCCAGCGCGGGCCGGGCCAAGGAGCAGTGGGAGTGGGCCAAGTGGCTGCCGCACGCCCAGCACCCGACGCTTACCGACGGCATCGGCCAGCTCCGCATGATGTCCGGGTCGCTGCAGCAGATCGAGGAATGGCTCACCGAGGAGCTAGGCCCGCGGCCGCGTTTCCAGCGCAAGGCCCCGTACACCGACGGCCCGCACATCGTGATCATCCTCGACGAGGCCGATCTCACCAAGGAGGAGCGGCTGATCATCGAGGAGGGCATCGCGGGCGTCACGATGATCGACGTCTCCGGCTCGCTCGGCAGGCTCGCCGCGCGCCGTGGGCTGCGGCTGGTGCTCGGCGACACCCAGCTCGGCGCGCAGAACTCCGGCGGAACCGAGTGGTTCGGCACCCCGGACGAGCTGAGCATGGTCGAGATGGAGTCGCTCGCCCGCCGGATCTCGCCGTTCCGGATGGGAACGAGCGCGGGCGGCGACGAGGAAGAGGAGTCGCCGCTGCTGTCCAATCCGGACCTGCTCGAGCTGCTCGGCGTCCCGGGCGACCCGATGACGTTCGACGTCCAGCAGTCGTGGCGCCCCCGGCCCGTCAGGGACCGTTACCGGGTGCCGTTCGGTGTCGGTGAGCAGGGTCAGCCGGTGATGCTCGACATCAAGGAGGCGGCCGCCGAAGGCATGGGCCCGCACGGGCTGTGCATCGGCGCCACCGGTTCCGGCAAGTCGGAGTTCCTGCGCACGGTCGCGCTCTCGATGATGGCGACGCACTCGTCGACCTCGCTGAACTTCGTGCTCGTCGACTTCAAGGGTGGCGCCACGTTCCTCGGGCTCGACCGGGCGCCGCACGTCTCCGCGGTCATCACCAACCTCGCCGACGAGGTCACGCTGGTCGATCGCATGAAGGACGCCCTGGCCGGTGAGATGAACCGGCGACAGGAGGCGCTCAAGGACGGCGGCAACTTCAAGAACGCTTGGGAGTACCAGAAGGCGTGGGAGAACGGCGCCGACCTCGACCCGATGCCCGCGCTGTTCATCGTCGTCGACGAGTTCACCGAGCTGCTCACCGCCAAGCCGGACTTCATCGACCTGTTCGTCGCGATCGGCAGGCTCGGCCGGTCGCTGCAGATGCACATGCTGCTCGCCACGCAACGCCTCGAGGAGGGCAAGCTGCGCGGGCTCGACTCGCACCTGTCCTACCGCATCGGCCTCAAGACGTTCTCCGCCGCCGAGTCGCGCGCGGTGATCGGTGTGCCCGACGCCTTCGAGCTGCCGTCCCGTCCGGGTGGCGGCTACCTCAAGTACGACACGTCGACGCTGGAACGGTTCCAGGCGCTGTACGTCTCCGGCCCGTACCGGCCATCCGGCGTCAAGACGGCGGGCACGACGACCAGAGTGGTCAGCGCGGACAAGCGGCCCAAGATGTTCGTGCCCGACTACATCGACCCGCCGCCGCAGGCGCAGGAACCGGCACCGGAGCCGAGCAAGTCCGAGGAGAAGTCGGAGGGCGACGAGCCGACCGTGCTCGACGTGGTCGTCGACCGGCTGGTCGGCCAGGGGCCGCCCGCGCACGAGGTGTGGCTGCCACCGCTGAACGAGCCGAACTCGCTCGACACGCTGCTGCCGAACCTCAACCCAACCGAGGAGCGCGGCCTCTCGCCGGTCGGGTTCTTCGGCAACGGCAAGCTCCAGGTGCCGATCGGCCTCGTGGACCGGCCCTACGAGCAGCGCAGGGACCCGCTGTGGGCTGACTTCTCCGGCGGCGCTGGCCACGGCGCCGTCGTCGGCGGACCGCAGTCCGGCAAGTCGATGATGCTGCGCACCCTCGCGATGGCGCTGTCGCTGACGCACACGCCGGAGGAGTTCCAGTTCTTCGGCATCGACCTCGGCGGTGGCTCGCTCGCCTCGCTGGAACGGCTGCCGCACTGCGGCGGCGTCTCGGTCGCCCGCCGCTCCCCGGACAAGGCGCGCCGCATCGTGGCCGAGCTGACCACGCTGATCACCGACCGAGAGACCCGCTTCGGCCAGCTCTCGGTCGACTCGATGGCCGACTTCCGGGCCATGAAGCGACAGGGCCGCATCACCCGCGAACAGGATCCGTTCGGCGACGTCTTCCTGTTCGTGGACGGCTGGAAGGCGCTGCGGGACGACTTCGAGGAGCTGGAGGGGCCGATCACGAAGCTGGCCACCCAGGGCCTCGGCTTCGGCGTGCACGTCGTGATCGCCAACAACCGCTGGGCCGACATCCGTCCCGCGATCAAGGACATGCTCGGCACCCGGTTCGAGCTGCGGCTCGGTGACCCGAGCGAGTCGGACATCGACCGCCGCGTCGCGGTGAACGTGCCCGGCGGGCGGTCGGGCCGGGGCCTGACGAACGACAAGCTGCACTTCCTCGCCGGGCTGCCGCGCATCGACGGCTCGAGCGACGACCAGACCGTCGGCGACGGCGTTGCGGACGCGGTCAGGCGCGTCAACGAGGCATGGGCCGGGCCGCACGCCCCGTCGGTGCGGCTGCTGCCCGAGCTGGTGCGCTACGACGAGGTGCTCGCGCAGGACGGCTACCGCGACTCGAAGCTGGTGCCGATCGGGCTCAACGAGGACGAGCTCGCCCCGGTGTATCTCGACTTCAACGCCGACCCGCACTTCATGGCCTTCGCCGACGGCGAGTCGGGCAAGACGAACCTGCTGCGGCAGGTCGTCACGGGCATCACGCAGCGGTACACGCCGAAGGAAGCGCTGCTCATCCTGGTCGACTTCCGGCGCACCATGCTCGGCTTCGTCGATGGCGAGCAGCTGCTCGGCTACGCGGTGTCGGCCAACCAGCTCGGTGGCATGATCAAGGACGTCGTCGCGTCGATGGAGAAGCGCCTGCCTGGCCCCGATGTCACGCAGGAACAGCTGAAGAACCGGTCCTGGTGGAACGGGCCGGAGCTGTTCCTCGTCGTCGACGACTACGACCTGGTCGTCACGCAGAGCGGCAACCCGCTGCAGCCGGTGGCGCCGTTCCTGGCGCAGGCCAAGGACGTCGGGCTGCACCTGATCGCCGCGCGGCGCACCGGCGGCGCGAGCAGGGCGATGTTCGACCCGGTCATCGGCAAGCTCAAGGAGATCGCGGCACCCGGCATCGTCATGAACGGCTCGCGGGACGAGGGAACGCTGCTCGGCAACGTCCGGCCGTCGCTCATGCCGCCGGGCCGGGGCACCCTCGTCAGCCGCCGGGCCGGGAAGCAGCTGATGCAGGTGTCGTGGATCGACCCTGAATGACCGGGGTGCGGGCGCTGCGGGTCGCGGTCGACTTCGGCACGTCGAGCACCTGCGTCGCGGTGTCTCGCCACGGCGAGGACCCGCAGGTCGTCGTCATCGACGGCCAGCCGTTGCTGCGCTCCTCGGTGTACGCGGCGGCGGACGGCACGCTGTTCGTCGGGCAGGAGGCCGAGCGGCAGGCGGCGGTTGACCCGTCCCGGTACGAGCCGTACCCGAAGCGCCGCGTCGACGAGGGCGAGCTGCTGCTCGGCACCACGGTGCTGCCGGTGACCGACGCGTTCCGCGCGGTGCTGAGCCGGGCCGTCGGCGAGGCACGCCGGTTCGCGGGCGGCGCGGAGGCCGGGCTGCTGGTGCTGACTCACCCGGCCGACTGGGGTGTGGTGCGGACCCGGACGCTGCGGCAGGCGGCCGCCGGGCTCGCGCACGAGGTGACCCTGCTGCCGGAGCCGGTCGCCGCCGCCGTGTTCCACACCGCGACGTTCTCCCTCCCCGACGGTCAGCCGGGCGGGCCGGCGTCGCTCGCGGTGCTCGACCTCGGTGGCGGCACCGTCGACGTCAGCGTGGTGAGTGGTGACGACCAGGCCACGGCCGGGTTCCGGGTGCTCGCGACCAAGGGCGACCCCGGCTTCGGCGGCGCCGACATCGACCAGGCGCTGCTCGAACACATCGGATCGCGGCTCACCGAGGCCGATGCGGACGCCTGGCAGACCCTGATGGCGGGCAGGGAACTGGCCGACCAGCGACGTCGCAGGGTGCTGCGGCAGGACGTGCGGAACGCGAAGGAGACCCTGTCGCGGCACGCCTACGCCGACGTGCCGATGCCGCAGCCGTTCGCTGACGCGCACGTCACCCGGCAGGACCTGGAGCGACTGGTCGCCGAGCCGCTCGGCAGGACCGTCGCGCTGACGGCGGCGGCGATCAGCGAGGCGGGGCTGCGGCCGGAGCAGCTCAGCGGCATCTTCCTGGTCGGGGGATCGAGCCGGATACCGATGGTCGGCAGGCTGGTGCACGAGCGGTTGGGCGTGGTGCCGACGACGCTGGATCAGCCGGAGACCGTCGTCGCCCGAGGCGCGCTGCTCTCGGCGCCCGCCACGCCGCGACGGGTCACGGCTGCGCCGGCGACGGTGGCTCAGCCACGACCGGCACCGCAGCCGGTAGCGGCCCCATGGCAGCCGCCGCCTGGCCAGCCACCGACCCGACGCCGCCGCGCGCTGCCGTGGCTGCTCGCCGCCGCCGCGGTCGTCCTCATCGCCGCGGCCGCCGCCGTCGCGCTGTGGCCGCGAAGCTCGACCGATGCGCTGGTCGCGCGATTCGACTACCGGTTCGGCCACCCGCCGAGCTGGACACAGACCGATCTCATGCGCGGCGAGCGGAGGGTGATCGTCCGGCCATCGGGCGCGCCGGACGGCGCGAATCTGATTTCGGTGCAGCAGTTCCGGCTCAGCTACGACTACGAGAATGGGCGGGAACGATTTCTCCGGGAACTGCACGCCGGGCTGGCGGAAACGGGCCGCGACTTCACCGGGTTCGATGCCGATTTCCGGTTCGCCGACCGTCCCGTCATTCACTACACCGAACTGGCCACGGACACCACCGTGGAATGGTTCGTCGTCGGCCACGGCCACGTGCAGGTCAGTGTCGGCTGCCGCTGGACGTCGTCGGGCAAGACGAGTGTCGAGCGGGCCTGTGAGCAGGTGATCCGCACGCTGCGAATCACGGCGCCGGAATCGGGTGGGTGACGACGAACTATTCTTCGCGACCGCGAATCAGCAGGTCACCATGCGTGCGGGTCCGCGATCGCGTTCACGGCTGCAACTACTTCGAAAGCACGCGAGACATCGCGGAACCGATCATGGCAGGGTCATCGTCGTAATCCGCGTACGAACCAACGATGGACGACGCACAGGACGAAGGGGGTTAATCCCACATGAGTGGTTTTACCGGTGAAGTCGCCGAATTCACCCGGATTCACCAGTCGCTGACCGGCGTTAACAGCGAGCTGAGCTCCACATTCAGCAGTCTGCAGGGCAACATGGAGCAGGTGCTCGCGTCGTGGAAGGGCCCGGCGGCCGACTCGTTCCGCAGGCTCATGGAGCGCTTCAACGAGAACGCGGTCAAGCTCAACGACTCGCTGCAGGGCATTTCCGATCTCCTCGAGCAGGCCGGCAGCAAGTACCAGTCGCAGGAAGAAGAGGCATCCGGCACCTTCAGCGGCGGTGGCTTCGCCGCGCTGGACGGCTGACCCATTCCGGTCCTCATTCATCATCCGCTAACACAGGCTTACTCAGGGAGATCAGACGATGATTGAAGTCAACTACGCCGCGCTGGAGCAGTGCGCCGACGACGTCAACAAGGCGCAGCAGCAGATGACCGGCTCGCTCGAGCAGGTCGAGCAGGACGTGAAGCGGCTGTGCGGCACCTGGACCGGTCAGGCCCAAGAGGCGTACCAGGTGCAGCAGAAGAAGTACGACGAGGCGCAGGCCGAGCTCATCAAGATCCTCGCCTCGATTGAGACGGCGGTCATGGACACCAAGACCCGCTACATGGAGGGCGACAAGGGCATCGCCGACAGCTTCGGCGGCTGAGCGCACGATCCGACAGTGGTCCGGGCGTCCGCGTCCGGGCCACTGCTGTGCCGGTAGATACCAATCCGACCGAAAGTCAGCCGAACTGGCAGGTCAGAGAAGTGTGCCAGTCGGCTGACTTTCGGTCTTCTTGGTATGTTGCCCGATAGGGGGCCCCGCCTCCCGCACCGCAGAAGCGTCCGGGTATCTTGGTGTGTCGTTGTGCGATGTCGCGCGATCTGTCAAGGGACGCGCGAGGACCGTACCCCAGTACTTACAAGCCATGTCGACGATGAGGTAGCACCTTGCCTACGTACAGCCCCAAGCCTGGCGACATTACGCGCGCCTGGCATGTGATCGACGCCGAGGATGTCGTCCTCGGCCGTTTGGCGACAGAGGTCGCGACGTTGCTGCGCGGCAAGCACAAGGCGACGTTCGCCCCGCACGTGGACACCGGTGACTTCGTCATCATCGTCAACGCCGACAAGGTCGCGCTGACCGGCAACAAGCGTGAGCAGAAGTTCGCCTACCGTCACAGCGGCTACCCGGGCGGCCTGCGCAAGCAGTCGTTCGGCGAGCTGCTCGACCACAAGCCGGTCCGTGCCGTCGAGAAGGTCGTCAAGGGCATGCTGCCCAAGACCAAGCTCGGTCGCGCGCAGGCGAAGAAGCTCAAGGTCTACGCGGGGCCCGACCACCCGCACGCCGCGCAGCAGCCGAAGCCGTTCGAGATCACCAAGATCGCGCAGGTGAGTGCGAAGTGAGCGAGGAACAGCCTGTGATGACCACAGAGACCGAGGACGCGGCCCCGGCCGTGACCACGACCGAGACCCCGGCCGCGGCCAAGCCGTCCCGCGCGGCAGGCGGCAGCGCCCACGCCATCGGCCGCCGCAAGCAGGCCGTCGTACGGGTGCGGCTGCTCCCCGGTAGCGGCGGGTTCCGGCTCAACGGCAAGAGCCTCGAGGATTACTTCCCGAACAAGGTGCACCAGCAGCTCATCCGCGAGCCGCTCGAGCTGGTGGAGAAGCCGGACGCGTTCGACATCAAGGCCAACCTCGTCGGTGGCGGCAGCTCCGGCCAGGCCGGCGCGCTGCGGCTGGCGATCGCGCGAGCGCTCGCCGAGATCGACGCCGATGACCGTCCCGCGCTGAAGCGCGCCGGGTTCCTGACCCGCGACTCGCGGGCCAAGGAACGCAAGAAGTACGGCCTCAAGAAGGCACGCAAGGCTCCGCAGTACAGCAAGCGCTGAGTGCGCGAACGCCTCACACGCGAAGGCGCCCACCCGATATCCGGGTTGGGCGCCTTCGCGTGTGAGAGGCCGCCTGTACCGGGGCACCAGGGACTCGCTAGGTTGAAGCAGTTCACCCGAAGGAGGTCCAGCAGATGGCACGGCTCTTCGGCACGGACGGGGTGCGTGGCCTCGCCAACGCCGAGCTCAGCCCGACGCTCGCGCTGACGGTCGCCGCGAGCGCTGCCCGCGTGCTCGCCGCCCACGACCGGTCGCACCGGCCGGTCGCCGTCGTCGGTAGAGACCCGAGAGCGAGCGGCGAGATGCTCGAGGCCGCCGTCGTCGCCGGGCTTACCTCTGCGGGCGCCGACGTCCTCCGGGCCGGGGTGCTGCCGACGCCCGCCGTCGCCTTCCTGGTCGCCGACACCGGGGCCGATGTCGGGGTGATGATCTCCGCATCGCACAACCCGATGCCGGACAACGGCATCAAGCTGTTCGCCAGCGGCGGCCACAAGCTGCCGAACGGCATCGAGGACGAGATCGAGGCCCGGCTCAGTGCCACCGCCGAGGGCACCGCGCCGACCGGCGCCGAGATCGGCCGGGTGACCGACCTCGACGACGCCGTGGAGCGCTACGTCGACCACCTGCTGCGGGCGACCCCGCAGCGGCTGGACGGCGTGCGCGTCGTCGTCGACTGCGCCAACGGGGCGGCGTCGACCGCGGCGCCGGAGGTGTACCGCAGGGCGGGCGCCGAGGTGATCGCGATCCACGCCGAGCCGGACGGCATCAACATCAACGAGGGCTGTGGCTCGACCCACATCGACGGCCTGATGGCTGCCGTCGTCGAGCACAAGGCCGACCTCGGCGTCGCGCACGACGGCGATGCCGACCGGTGCCTCGCCGTCGACGCCGACGGGCAGCTCATCGACGGTGACCAGATCATGGCGGTGCTCGCGCTCGCGATGTCCGAGGCCGGTGAGCTGAGCGACAACACCCTGGTCGGGACGGTGATGAGCAACCTCGGCCTGCATCTGACGATGCGCGAGCACGGCATCGCGCTGCGCACGACCTCGGTGGGCGACCGGTACGTGCTGGAGGAGCTGCGGGCGAGCGGGTACTCGCTCGGCGGCGAGCAGTCCGGCCACGTCGTGCTGCCCGGCTACGCGACCACGGGCGACGGCCTGCTGACCGCGCTGCGGCTGATGAGCAGGATGGCGGCGACGGGCAAGTCGCTCGCCTCGCTGGCGGGCGTGATGCGGCGGCTGCCGCAGGTGCTGGTGAACGTGCCGGTCGCCGACAAGGTGGCCGCCGCGAACTCGCAGCAGGTCGCGGACGCGGTCGCCGACGTCGAGGCCGAGCTGGGCGACACCGGCCGGGTGCTGCTGCGGCCGTCCGGCACCGAGCAGCTGATCCGCGTCATGGTCGAGGCCCCCGAGCTGGACGTGGCCCAAGCCGCCGCCGACCGGCTGGTGGGCGTGGTCTCGGTGGCCTCCTGAGCGAGGTTTCCGTCACGCGCTGTGCGGGAGCAAACTCCCGGAGTCGCTGCGCCGGGATGGGAGAATCGGTAGATTCTGTCCCCGTGTGGTGCGGCCATGGTCTCGATAAGGGGGCGCGATGACAGCTGGTGGGCACGGGGTTGACGCCGCCGACCTGACGAGCGCGGGTGAGTTCGTGCGGACGCAGGCCGTCGACCAGGTGAGTGCGCCGCTGATGACCGTCGAGAGCGTCGCCGTCGCCGCGCAGGACTTCGGTCGCGAGCACACCCACCAGTGCGAGCGGTACCAGGCGGGAATCGACCGCTTCGTCGCCATGGTGAAGGGATACCTGCGCGTTTGCGACGACTTCGGCGACCGGCTCGGCGGCGCGAGCGGGCAGTACGAGTCGATGGAGTCGGACACCGAGCATTCCGTCGGCAACCAGCACGGCTCGCTGGGGGACGACTGATGGACGACGCGCGGAACGACTTGGCAGACCTCGCCACGAAGCGAACCGAGACCGACCCGGGTGCCTTGAACTCCAACGAGATTCTCGACAAGGGCGCGTCCGGTGTCCTGGTTGGACTGAAAGCCTTCTGCCCGCTCTACAATGACGCGCTCCAGTTTGGATCGACCGAGCTCGGCCCGCTGGACTACGAGCGCGACATCCAGCAACGCTACGACGAGCAGCGCGACATCCCGTTCGATGTCTTCAGACAACGCGCCGAGGAGATCGAGGAGGTCCGCGAGCAGTTCGCCGACGCGCTCTCGCACCAGTCCAACCGGATGGCGACCGTCTTCAGCCACTGGCAGAGCGGCGCCGGCGACAGCGCGCGGGGAATGTGGCAGCAGATCGAGAAGATCTCGCGGCACGACGTCGAGGACGGGCTCGCGGAGTCGGCGGAGGCGATCCTGCGGTCCTGTTCGGTCATCGCCGCCGCCTGCCACCACAAGGCCGACTGGTCGCTGAGGTACGCCTTCGACACCTGGGGTCCGGTGCCCGCCGCCGATGTCGAGCGGGCCATCGACGTCGCGCGGCAGGGGCGTGCCGCGGCGGACAGCGAGATCACGTACTTCGCCAAGTATCTGGGGGACGAGGCCAGGGCCGCCATCGCAGGCGACAAGGGCGGCCTCGAGGCCGAGACCAAGGACGCCGCGCAAGCGTGGGCGAAGGAGTGGCTGGCGCGGTTCGCCGACGAGTTCGCGTCCTTCGTCGGTCACTTCCACACCATGTGCGACAACACCCGAACCCAGACCGACGAGGCCTGGGGTCAGCTCGCGGAGTTCCTGTTAGGACTGCCGGAGGACCCGTACGCCGGTGTGGCGGCGGGTGGTATGTCGCCGCAACCGGCGTCGAGCATGCCGCCGCCGGGCACCGGACCGGGGCCGGAGGTCGGTGGCGCCAGCCCGGTCACCGGCACGCCGGTCCACATCGACCCGAATGGCGCGCCTGACACCGATCGCATGGCCGACGAAGACAGCGGCAGCGTCGTTCCCGCCTCGGCGTTCACCGCGGAGCCCAGCGACGGGATCGGCGGCTCGCTGAGCGCCGAGCTCGGCGGCGACATCCACGGCGCGGCCGGTGTCGCGGGCGGTATGGTGGCGTCCCCGCTCGGGGAGGATTCCGACGGCGACGCGGCGCCGCCCGCCGGTGGCGCCGGTGTCGGGTCCATCCCCGGCGGCGACGCGCGGTCCGGTGTCGCCGGAGTGGGCGGCGCGGGCCAGCAGCGGGCGAGCAGCTACCCGCTCGGCGAGATCGGCCTGTTCGAACCGGAGGCGGGTGACGGGGCGTTCGGCATCTCGCGCATCAGCGGCTCGCTCGACGACGACGAGCCGGAGGACAGCGATGAGTGATCGATTCGAGGCGTTCAAGAGCAGCCTCTCCGGCCTGACGCAGGAGTTCGCGGACCGGAACCGGCTGGCCGGGGCGAAGGCGCAGGAAACGCTCGACGCGGCGCGCGAGGACTTCGCGGAGCGGATGGACTACCTCGGCAAGGTCGCGGTCCGGCTCGACCAGCGCTACCGGCGGCAGCACGCCCCTACCGAGGACCGGTCGTTCGGCTTCGAGGGCTGGCCGGACGAGGACGACGCGGCGAACGTCGCCGACGCCGATCCCATGACGTATGCGCCGACCACCCGGTTCTACGCCCGCCAGCCGGACTCCTGAGTCGCGGCCGCGCCCTCCCGCTGGAAGTCGATCGCGGCACGTTTGACATCGGCGTCGAGCAGCGGCTGGTACTTCTTCTCGCCGGCGAGGTGCGTCAGGAAGAACGCGGTGAGCAGCGCGTACACCAGCCGCTGGGTGCCCCGGTGCGGCTTGCCCTGCAACAGCACCTGGCTCCAGTGGAAGCCCTCGGTCACCGCGAGATGAGTCGACTTCTCGATGACGCGCAGCTGCACCGGGCCGCCCCACGCGTGCGCGATGGCCCTCGCGTGCCCGGTCGGCGGCGCAACCAGGTCGTTCTCGGCCGCGAGGTGCAGTGACGGCATGTGCAGGCCGGTCGCGGCCGCCGAGGCGGACGGCACGGTCTGCGCCGGTGCCACGGTGCCGATCGCCGCGACACCGGGCGCGCCCTCGGCCGCGGCGGCGAGCACCGCCGACCCGCCGCCGGTCGAGTGCCCGGCCAGCCCCAGCTTGGCCGGGTCGACGCTGATGCCGTTCGGCCCGAGCCGGACCGTGGTCACCATCTCCAGCGCGTCACGCAGGTCGGACGCGAAGATCCGGTGCGAGGGCAGCGGCCCGAGCTGCGTCGCGGGCGCGGCCGTGACGATGCCCCACGATGCGAGATGCCGGAGCAGGCCCCGGTACCGCTGCGGCGGTTGCAACCAGCCGTGCCCGAACACGACGGCGGGCAGGTTGAGCCCCTCGCGCGGGGTGAACACCATCCCGGGCGTCCCGACGAGCGCCAGGTTGCCCCGGAGGACGTCCTGCGGTCCGGGGTAGCTCAACTCCTCCAGCAGGGCCTTGGGCTTGCGTGCCATGGTGACGACCTTATCGGGGCGCCCGCCGCGCCGCCGGGCGCACGCGCCGGACCCAGACATCCGGACCTGACGCACGGCAGTAGTCTCTGCGTACGTGTGCGGAATCGTGGGATACGTCGGTCATCGGCAGGCGCTCGACGTCGTGCTCGGCGGGCTGCGACGGCTCGAGTACCGGGGTTACGACTCGGCGGGCGTCGCGGTGCTCGACGGCGCCGGTGCGCTGCGGGTGCAGCGCAAGGCGGGGCGGCTGGCCAACCTGGAGGCGCAGCTCGACGCCGATGGCAGGCAGACGTTCGCGGGCACGGCGGGCATGGGCCACACCCGCTGGGCCACCCACGGGCCGCCGGTCGACCGCAACTCCCACCCGCACCGGGACGCGAGCAACACCGTCGCCGTCGTGCACAACGGCATCATCGAGAACTTCGCCGAGCTGCGCACCGAGCTGGAGGCCGAGGGCGTCGAGCTGGCGAGCGACACCGACACCGAGACCACCGCGCACCTGATCGCCGCCGCCTACGCCACCGGCGAGACCGCGGGCGACCTCCCGGCCAGCGTGCGCGCGGTGTGCCGTCGCCTCGAGGGCGCGTTCACGCTCGTCGTGACGCACGCCGGCGTGCCGGACCAGATCGTCGCCGCGCGCCGGTCGTCGCCGCTGGTCATCGGCGTCGGCGACGGCGAGCACTTCGTCGCCTCCGACGTCGCCGCGTTCATCGAGCACACCCGTGAGGCCGTCGAGCTGGGCCAGGACCAGGTCGTCGTGATCAGCCGCGACGGCTACGAGGTCACCGACTTCGCCGGCGAGCCCGCGCAGGCCAAGCCGTTCACGGTGGACTGGGACCTCTCGGCCGCCGAGAAGGGCGGCCACGACTACTTCATGCTCAAGGAGATCGAGGAGCAGCCGGACGCGCTGGCCAACACGCTGCGCGGGCACTTCCACAACGGCCGCATCACCCTCGACGAGCAGCGGCTCGCCGACCAGGATCTGCGCGACATCGACAAGGTGTTCGTGGTGGCGTGCGGCTCGGCGTACCACTCCGGGCTGGTCGCGAAGTACGCCATCGAGCACTGGTGCCGGCTGCCGGTCGAGGTCGAGCTGGCCAGCGAGTTCCGCTACCGCGACCCGGTGCTGGACCGGGACACGCTGGTCGTCGCCGTGTCGCAGTCCGGCGAGACGATGGACACCCTGGAGGCGGTGCGGCACGCCCGCGAGCAGAAGGCGCGGGTGCTCGCGGTGTGCAACACCAACGGCGCGCAGATCCCGCGCGAGTCCGACGCCGTCCTCTACACCCACGCCGGGCCGGAGATCGGCGTCGCGTCGACCAAGGCGTTCCTGGCTCAGATCGCGGCGAACTACCTGGTGGGGCTGGCGCTGGCGCAGGCGCGCGGCACCAAGTACCCGGACGAGGTGGCGCGCGAGTTCGCCGAGCTGGCCAACACCCCGGCTGCGGTGCAGAAGACGCTGGCGACCAGCGAGCAGGTGCGCGCGCTCGGCCGGGAGATCGCCGACTCAAAGGCGGTGCTGTTCCTGGGCCGTCACGTCGGGTTCCCGGTCGCACTGGAGGGCGCGCTCAAGCTCAAGGAGCTGGCCTACATGCACGCCGAGGGCTTCGCGGCCGGGGAGCTGAAGCACGGGCCGATCGCGCTGATCGAGCAGGACCTGCCGGTCGTGATCGTGATGCCGTCGCCGAAGGGCAGGGCGGTGCTGCACTCGAAGCTGGTGTCCAACATCAGCGAGATCCAGGCGCGCGGCGCCCGCACTATCGTGATCGCTGAGGAGGGCGACGACGCGGTGCGGCCCTACGCCGACTCGCTGATCGAGATCCCGGCGACGTCGACGCTGCTGCAACCGCTCGTCGCGACGGTGCCGTTGCAGATCCTGGCCGCCGAGATCGCCCGCAGCCGGGGCTACGACATCGACAAGCCGCGAAACCTGGCGAAGTCGGTCACGGTGGAGTAGCGATGCGCGAGGTGTGGACGACCAGCCGGATCAGGGCGGCCGAGGACGTCGTGCTGGCGCGGACCAGGCCCGGCGCGTTGATGCGGCGAGCCGCGTTCGCGGTGGCGGTGCACGCCGCCCGGATGCTGCGGCAGCGCACCGGCCGCATCGCCGGTCGTCACGTCGTGCTGCTGGTCGGCGCGGGCAACAACGGTGGTGACGCGCTGTGGTCCGGGGCGTTCCTGCGACGGCGCGGGGTCGGCGTGACGGCCGTGCTGCTCGCGCCGGACCGCGCTCACCCGGACGGACTCGCGGCGCTGCGCCGAGCGGGTGGCAGGGTGGTCACCGCCGACGAGCCCTCCGACGCGCCGGAGACCGCCGACCTGGCCATCGACGGCATCGTGGGGCTCGCCGCCCACGGCGGGCTGCGCCCGGACGCCGCCGCGCTGGTCGAGCGGGTCGCCGCGCCGATCCTCGCCGTCGACCTGCCCAGCGGGGTCGAGCCGGACACCGGCGCCGTCCAGGGACCGGCCGTGACCGCCACCGCGACCGTCACCTTCGGCGCGTACAAGCCGCTGCACGTGCTCTCACCGGCGGCCGGTCGCTGCGGCGAGGTGCACCTGATCGACATCGGGCTGCGGTCGGAGTTGGGCGGGCCCGACCTGCGAGTGCTCGACGCCGCCGACGTCGCCGCCCGGTTGCCGCTGCCGGGTGCGGCCGACGACAAGTACACCCAGGGCGTGCCCGGCATCGCCGCCGGGTCGAGCACCTACCCCGGCGCGGCCGTGCTCACCACCGGCGGCGCGGTGCTGATGAAGTCCGGCATGGTCCGCTACGCCGGGAGCGCCGCCGACGTGGTGCGCGCCCGCTGGCCCGAGGTCATCGCGACCGGCTCGCTGTCGGACGCGGGCCGGGTGCAGGCGTGGGTCGTGGGGCCCGGACTCGGCACGGCGAGCGGTGCCCGCGAGACGGTACGCGAGGTGTTGGCGGCGGGTGTCCCGGTGTGCGCGGACGCCGACGCGGTGAACCTGCTCGCCGCCTCGCCCGAGCTGTGGGACGCCCACGACCCGGGCACACCGCTGGTGCTGACGCCGCACGAGCGCGAGTTCGCCCGGCTGGCCGGGGACGTCGGCGAGGACCGGGTGGCCGCCGTCAGGGCGGCGGCGAAGCGGCTCGGCGCTGTGGTGCTGCTCAAGGGCCACAGCACCGTGATCGCCGACCCGGACGGGCACGTGCTGGTGCACTACACCGGCCGCTCGTGGCCCGCGACGGCGGGCTCGGGCGACGTGCTGTCCGGCATGCTCGGCGCGCTGCTCGCGGCGGGAGTTGAGCCGTTGGTGGCAGCCGGTTGCGCCGTCTGGGTGCACGACAGCGCCGCCGCGATCGCCGCGCGCGGCGCGCCCGCACCCGCGAGCCGGATGGCGGAGGCCATCCCGGCCGCCATCCGCGCGCTCATGCGGTGAAGTAACCAACGACACGGCGACGGTGGCCCCCGCGGCCATGCGACCATGCAACCGTGAACCAGGTGCGCGCGCCCCGCGCCGAGGCCGTCATCGACCTCGGCGCGATCCGGCATAACGTCGCGCTGCTCAACGGCAAGGCCGCTGAGTCGGGCGCGGCGACGATGGCTGTCGTCAAGGGCGACGGCTACGGCCACGGCGCGCTGCCGGTCGCCCGGGCCGCGCTGGCGGGTGGGGCGACCTGGCTGGGTGGCTGCTCGCTCGCCGAGTCGCTGGCGCTGCGCGACGCGGGGATCACCGCCCGCATCCTGAGCTGGCTCGACACCGACGACGTCGACTTCGCGCCCGGCATCGAGGCGGACATCGACATCACCGCCAGCTCTCGGCGCGAGCTGGCGCGCATCGTCGCCGCTGCCCGCGCCACCGGCCGCACCGCCCGGGTGCACCTCAAGATCGACACCGGGTTGTGCCGCAACGGCTGCCCCGACTACGAGTGGCCCGGCCTCATCGCGGATGCCGCCGAAGCCGCGAACACGGGCGCCATCGACGTGGTGGCGATCTGGTCGCACTTCGCCTGCGCCGACGAGCTGGGCCACCCGTCCATCGGCGCGCAGGCGAAACGATTCGACGAGGCGTACCAGATCGCGCGGGACGCCGGGCTGAATCCGTTGCGGCACCTGGCGAACTCGGCGGCGACGCTGACCCGGCCCGAGTTCCACTTCGACCTGGTGCGCACCGGCATCGCGATCTACGGCTGCAACCCGGTGCCCACCGACGACGACCTGGTGCCCGCGATGACGTTCCGCTCGACCGTGGTGTTGGTCAAGCGGGCGCGGGCGGGGGAGTCGGTGTCCTACGGCCAGATCTGGACCGCCGGGCGGGACACCACGCTGGCGCTGGTGCCGGTCGGTTACGCCGACGGCGTGCCGCGCACGCTGTCCGGCCGGATGAGCGTCTGGCTCGACGGGCGGCGCAGGCCGGTCGTCGGCCGGGTGTGCATGGACCAGCTCGTCGTCGACTGCGGCGACCACGAGCCCGCCATCGGCGCGGAGGTGGTGCTGTTCGGCACCGGACGCGACGGCGGGCCGACCGCGCGGGAGTGGGCCGACACCATCGGCACCATCGACTACGAGATCGTCACCGGCATGTACCGACCCCGTGTCACGCGTCGCTACGTCGGCGAGGGAGAGGTGCCGGCATGAAGACGACGCACAAGCTCATCGGCCTGGTCGGCGGCGTCGGGGCCGCCGCGACCGGCGCCGCCGCGACGGCTCTCACCCTGGCGAGCAGGCAGCGCAGGCACCGCGATCAGTACGCCGACGAGCCGCTCGGCAAGCTGAAACCCGACCGGGTGTCCACTGTGGCCGCCGACGACGGCGTGCCGCTCTACGTCGAGGAGATCGACCCGGCAGATGGCGGCCAGCCGGACATCACGCTGATCGGCGTGCACGGCATCGCGCTGTCCATGAAGAGCTGGCATTTCCAGCGGCGCGACCTCGCCGGGCTGACGCTGCCCCGGGTGCGGCAGGTGTACTACGACCACCGTGGCCACGGCCAGTCCGGCGCGGTCACCCACGAGACGGCGACGCTGGAACAGCTCGCGTCCGACCTGCACTCGGTGATCCGCGCACTCGCGCCGGAGGGGCCGCTGGTGCTGATGGGCCACTCCGTCGGCGGCATGACGATCATGGCGCTGGCCGAGGAGGAGAAGCAGCTGTTCGCCGACCGGGTGTGCGGTGTCTCGCTGATCGCCACCGCCGCGGGCGAGGTCGGCGCGCGCGGGCTGCCGAAGCGGGTGCTGTCGAAGTACAGCCCGGTCAGCTGGGGCGTCGGCGGGATAGGCGGCATCGCGCAGTGGCAGCCGGAGGTGGTCGAGTTCGTCCGGGCGGCGAGCGGCCAGCTCACCAAGCGGGCGGTGCGCAGGCTCGCGTTCGGCGACGATCCGAGCCCCTCGGTCGTCGAGTTCCTGCTCGAGATGCTCGACGTGACGCCGGTCGGGGAGCTGGTGAAGTTCGTCGGCACCGTCGACAGCCACGACCGCTACGAGGTGCTCGCCGGGCTCAAGCACGCCCATGTGCAGGTCATCGGTGGTGACGCCGATCTGATCCTGCCGTTCTCGCACTGTGAGCGGATCGCGGACGAGCTGCCGGACGCGCAGCTGGTGCGGGTCAACGGCGCCGGGCATGTGCCGCAGTTGGAGCATCCCGAGGTCGTGACCAGCTACCTGATCGACCTGCTGCAACTGTGCTCCGACACGGAGAGCAAGACGGGGCCGCGCGACGAGGCGATGCGCGGTTTGCTGCGGAGGTGGTTCGCGTGAAGGTGGAGCTGGCGACGCACGAGGACACCGTCCGGTTCGGACACCGGATCGGCGAGCTGCTGCGGGCCGGCGACCTGGTGCTGTTGTCCGGTCCGCTCGGCGCGGGCAAGACGGTGCTGGTCAAGGGCATCGCCGAGGGGCTCGGGGTGTCGGGGCGGGTCAGCTCGCCCACGTTCGTGATCGCGCGGGTGCACCCGGCGGGCGATCACGGGGTGCCGCTTGTGCATGTCGACGCCTACCGGCTCGGCGGCGACCTGGCGCAGCTCGACGACCTCGACCTCGACACCGACCTCGCCGACGCCGCCGTCGTGGTGGAGTGGGGCGAGGGCGTCGCGGAGCGGCTGTCCGCCGACCACCTGCTGGTGCGGCTCGACCGCGAGGCCGACGAGACCCGCATCGCCGAGCTGGAACCGCACGGGGCGTGGACCGACCGCGCTCTGCCCGGCTAATCCGGTTCGACGACGCCCTCGGCGATGCCGAGCTCGACCAGGTCCTGCGGCCGGAGGCGGAGCTGGTCCGCGATGGCGGGTGCGTCGTCCCGCTCCCGCTTGAGGATGGCCGTCGCCGCCTCGGGACCGATCACCGAGAGGTAGCCGTCCGCGGTGATCCAGGTCCGGCCGGGCGCGGCGAAGGCGAGCGCGCCGCCGGACCCGCCCTCACCGATCACCAGCGTCGTCACCGGCGTCGCGGCCGCCGCGATCGCCTCGAACAGCTCCGCGATCGCCGCGCCGATCCCCGCCCGTTCCGCCGCCGGGTCGTTGGCGGCGCCCGGCGTGTCCACCAGGGTCAGCACCGGGATGCCGAGCCGGTCGGCCAGCCGCACCAGCCTTGCCGCCGTCCGGTAGCCGGCAGGCGTCGTCGCGGTCCCACACTGCGCGGCGTAGCCGATCGTCCGGCCGCCCCGGCGGCCGAAGCCGCACCGCACCCCGTCGTCGACGCCGCCGCGCCGGTCGCCGCTGATGTCCTCCCGCCAGTCGAAGTAGGCGTCGAGATACTCCTCGGCACGCGGCCGTTCCGGCGCACGAGCCCGCTCGACCGCGTCCCAGCCGGTCTCCGGCAGCTCCCGCCGCCCGAGCGCGCCGGGTGGCTCAGCCGGCTCGGACGTCGATGTGGTCAGCAGCGCCAGCCACCGGCGCAGCGCCGCGGGCAGGTCGCCGTGCGCGAGCACCCGGTCGACGTGGCCGGTCTCGAACTGCCCCTCGGCGGTGTAGGCATGGGTGTCGCCGTCGTCGCGCACCCGTGAGCCCGCGAACCCGACCTGCGCCCCGCCGAGCGCGAGCGTCACGTCGGCACCGGCGCCGATGGTGGCCCACCCGCCGCCCGTCGTGGGGTCGCGCAGCACGGCGAGCTGCGGGATGCCCGCCTCGCGAGTGGTCGCGCTCGCGCGTGCCATCCGGTGCAGCTGGGACAGCGCTGCGGTGCCTTCCTGCATCCGGCTGCCGCCGGTCGCGATCAGCGACACGATCGGCAGCCGGTGCGCCACCGCGTGCCGGAAGGCCGCCTCGATCAGCAGGCCGGTCCGACGGCCGACCGAGCCGCCGAGGAACCCGAACTCGAACGCGAGCAGCACGGCCTCGGTGTCGCCGACCCTGCCGGTGCCGCACAGCACCGACTCCCGCTCGCCGGTCCGCGCCCCGGCGGCCGCCCGCGCGTCGCCGTAGCCGTCCCAGCCGATCGGCCCGTCGTGGTCGTCGTCCGGCAGCTCGACCGCCAGCTCGGCGAACCCCCGTGTCAGCTCGCCGACCAGCTCGCGGGCCGGTTTCTTGTCAGTGCTTGTTTCTGAACGCGCGGCGCGATCGTGTCGCCGGGGCTCGGGCTCGGTTGTGTGCGTCTCGTTGTGCTGCTGGGGCGCCCCGCCGCCTCGATCGTGCGGGCTTCGCCCGAGCGCGTGCTGTGGTCGGAGTCCCCGATCGGCGCGGCCTCGTTCCTTCTCACGCATGGAGCGCTCGCTTGGTTACCTTGCCCATCTCGTTGCGGGGCAGCGACTTCACGAACCGCACCACGCGCGGGCGCTTGTGCGGCGAGAGCAACCGTGCCACGTGGTCGGCCAGCTCCGTCTCGGCCGGGCACTCACCGGCCGGCACGACCCAGGCCACGATGCGCTCGCCGAGGTCGGGGTCGTCCTCGCCGGTGACGGCGACCTCGGCGACGCCCGGGTGCTCCAACAGCGCGTTCTCGATCTCGCCCGCGCCGATCTTGTAGCCGCCGCTCTTGATGAGGTCGGTCGCCTTGCGGCCGACGATGCGCACGAACCCCTCGGCGTCCACGGTGGCCATGTCGCCGGTGCGGAACCAGCCGTCGGAGAAGGCGGTGGCGGTGGCGTCGGGGCGGTTGAGGTACTCGGTGAACACGCTCGCCCCCCGCACCTGGATCTCGCCGATGGTCTCGCCGTCGCGGGCGCCGATCACGCGGCCGGTCTCATCGACCAGCCGGAGGTCCATGCCCGGCAGCGGCACGCCGACCGTGCCGGGACGGCGCGGGCCGTCGACCCGCACGCTGGTGTTCATCAGCGTCTCGGTCATGCCGTAGCGCTCGATCACCTGCTGGCCGGTCGCCCGGGTGATCCGCTCGTGGTCGGCGACCGGCAGGGCGGCCGAGCCGGAGACCAGCAGCCGGGCCGAGGCGACCGCCGCGGCCAGGTCCTTGTCCTCGTCGAGCTGCTCGGCGAGCCGGTGGTACATGGTCGGGACGCCGAACACCATCACCGGGCTCGCCGCCGTGGTCTCGGTCAGCGCCGCGCCGAGCGCCGACGGCGTGAACCGGCCGAGGTGGTACACGCTCCCGCCGCGACGCAGCGGCCCCAGCGTGCCGAGCACGAGCCCGTGCACGTGGAACAACGGCAGCGCGTGCATCACGACGTCTGCCTCGGTCCAGGCCCAGGCTTCGGCGAGCGCGTCGAGCGTGCCCGCGACGGCGCGGCGGGGCAGCACCACACCCTTCGGCGGGCCGGTCGTGCCCGAGGTGTAGATGATCATGCCGGCGGTGGCGGGGTCCGGCTCGTCGAGCGTGACCCCGCCGGAGGACTGCCGGGGCTCGACGTCGACGTCCCTGCGGTCGAGGTGGTCGAAGGCGGCGGGCAGCGTGGTGTCCGGCGCGCACAGCGCCAGGCTGGGGGTGCAGTCGGCGAGGATGTGCGCCAGCTCCCGCTCACCGGCCTTCGGGTTGATCGGCACGACGGGCACCCCGGCCAGCAGCGCGGCCACCGCGGCGACGTTCGTCTCCAGCGTCGGGCTCGCCCATACCGCCACCCGTGGGTGCTCGCCCGGCAGCGCGCGCAGCTCGCGGGCGAGCGACCCGGCCACATCGGCCAGCTCCCCGTAGCTCAGCGCGCGGTCGCCGAATCGCAGCGCGGTCTTGGCCGGAACCGTTCGCAACGCCGGAAACAGCGCGTCCACCTGATCTCCTTCACTCAGCCGCTGAACATCTGGTCGGGAAGCCAGGTGACCACCCCCGGGAAGAGCACCAGCAGCACGATTCCGACCGCGAGCACGCCCACGTAGGGCAGCGTGCCGCGCAGCACGTCGCGCAACGGTATTTCCGGGGCGATTCCCTGGACAACGTAGAGATTTAAACCTACCGGCGGGGTGATGAGCCCCATCTCCATGTTGAGCGTCATCACGACGCCGAACCAGATCGGATCGAACCCGAGCTGGGTGATGATCGGAAACAGCACCGGCATCGTGATGAGGATGATGGCGACGGGTGGGATGAAGAATCCCAGCACCAGGAACAGCAGGTTGATCGCGATGAAGATCACCCAGCGGTTCATGTCGAGCGCGCCGATGGCCATGGCAAGCTCCTGCGGCACCCCGAGGAAGCTCATGACCTGACCGAGCACGGCGGAGAACGCCACGATCATCAGGATCATGGTGCTGGTCCGGGTCGTCTCCAGCGCGGCGTCCATGAGCTTGCGGACGGTGATGGACCGATAGAGCACGCCGACGAGGATGATCGCGAACAGCGCGCCGAGCCCGGCGGCCTCGCTCGGCGTCGTGACGCCCGCGTACAGCGCCACCAGGATGCTCGCCATCAGCGCGACGAACGGGAGCACCTTGACCAGCAGCCCGAACCGGTGCCGCCAGGTGTTGCCGCTGATCTCGACGGCCGTGGACAGCATCTCCTGCGCCGACGAGCGATCGGTGCCGCCGTTTACCGGGGCACCCGCGCCGACCAGCTCCCGCGCCCGGCTCCGGCGTTGCAGCGTCACCGCGATGAAGATCCACAACGCGAACAGCACGGTGACCATCACGCCGGGGCCGACGCCACCGAGGAACAGCTGACCGATCGACTGTTCGGTCGCGATGCCGTACAGGATCAGCGTGACGCTCGGCGGGATCAGGATGCCCAGCGTGCCGCCCGCGGCGATCGCTCCTGCCGCGACCCCACCCGGATAGCCGCGCCGCAGCATCTCCGGAATGGCGATGCGGCCGATCGCGGCCGAGGTCGCCGGGCTCGAGCCGGTCAGCGCCGCGAAGATCGAACAGGCGATGACCGAGCTCATCGCGAGGCCGCCGCGCAGCTTCCCCACCCAGGCGTTCGCCGCTTCGAGCAGGTCCTTGCTCGCCTTCGACTGGCCGAAGATCGATCCCATCAGGATGAACAACGGGATGGCGAGCAGCGTGAAGCTGTTCAGCGAGTCGAAGACGAGCGTCGAGAAGTAGCCGAGCTCCGACGCGGTGAGGAACAACGCGACCGAGATCAGCGCGGTCAGGCCGAGCGCGAAGGCGACCGGGACTCCCAGGCCCAGCAGCAGGAACAGGATCGCGCCGATGATTCCGCCGATCAGCAGTGGATTCATGTCGGTATCCCCTCGCGCTCGTGGCGTGACTCCGGCGTCGCGGTTTCGGCGCCGCCGTGGCGGATCTCCTGGATGATCGCCGCGATGACGACGAGGTACTGCAACGTCAACAGCGTCATGCCGACGGGCAGGATCAGGTGGGGATAGGTCAGCGGCACGTCCCATGCCGTGCCGGACGTCATGCCTTCCCTTGTCGTCTCCCACCACATGTCGAACGCCATCACCGCGAGGGCCGCGACGAAGCAGCACCCGAGGATCGCCGCGACCAGCCGGACGACCCGCTGCGTTCGTGGCCCGAGCCGGGTGACGACGAGGTCGATCTTGACCTGGTCGCCGTGCTGGAGGCCGTACGCCCCACCGCAGAACGCGGCGAACATCAGCAGGTAGGTGACCAGTTCGGTCTGCCAGATCGTCGAGGCGCCGACCAGGTAGCGCAGCACGGCGGCATAGGAAATGATCAGCATGGACGCCAGCACCAGGACCGCGCTGAGGTAGCCGGACCAGGTGGAGATCCGCTCGATCAGTCGCAGCGGCACCGGACTACCCCGTGGCCTGCTGGGCGAGCTCGAGCAACTCCGCGCCGCCCTTGACGTCCGTGGCGAAGTCCTGCCACACCGGCTTCGAGACCTTGCGCCATGCCATGAACGCCTGGTCGTCCATGGGCGTGACGTTGACGCCCGCCGCGCTGAACTGCTTGTCCACCCTCATGTCGTCCTTCTCGGACGCCTGGTAGGCGAAGTTCTGCAGCTCCTGGCCGACGTCTTCCATGATCTTCTGCTGTTCCGGCGTGAGCTGGTCGAACACCTTCTTGCTGATGATCAGCGGCTCGAACATGAACCAGAAGGTGTTGCCACCGGTTGGCGAGGTGTAGGACTTCACCTGCTCGTAGAGCCGGTAGGAGCTGTGCGACGAGGTCGACGTGACGGCGCTGTCGAGCACGCCGGTCTGCATGCCGTTGTAGATCTCGGACGAGGACATGCTCGAGATCCCGAAGCCGACTCGTTCCAGCATCTTCTCCACGTACGTTCCGGCGGCCCTGGTGACCGAGCCCTGCGGGACGTCGCCGGGCGACTCGATCGGCTGCTGGGTCTTCGACGCGACCGCACCCGCGTTCCAGACCCACGTAAGCACCTTCGCGCCGTTGGCCTCGGCGATCTCCTCGACGCGCTGGCCGATCTCCGCGTGCTGCCACTGCTGCGCTTCCTCGTGGTTGCGCACCATGGTGGGCATCAGGGTGATGCTGAACTGGGGAACGTCGCCGGACGCGTAGTCGAGCGGGAAGACCGACATGTCGACGGCCCCCTTCATCATCGCCTGATACTGCGCCTCCGAGTCCTCGATCAGCGAGTCGTTGGGGTAGATCTGGATGTCGACGTCGCCGTTGGTGCGTTTGCGCACCTCGTCGGCGAAGCGCTCCGCCAGCACGGAGCGGAAGTCGCCTTCGCCCTGCTTGTTGACGCCGGGCCACTGATGTGACAGCCGGAGGGTGACGTGCTCGTTGCCGCCGCCGCTGCTCGCGAGATTGCAGGCGGAAAGGGGGAAGACCAGGGTCAACGCGCACACCGTCGAGAGGAACCGCTTCTTCTGAACCACCGTGCTCAGTCCTTTCTGGCTCCAGTGCGAGAATTGGTTTAGTGGACTAGCCTCTAGGAGAGCTAGAGTGCTGTCAACCCCAAGATTTCCAGTTCGAGGAGGATGAATGTCCCGCGAGCGGCGCGCTTCGAAACCGCTTCGGCCCATCGCGCGGCCTCGCCTGTACGAGCAGCTCGTCGAGCAACTGGTCGAGCACATCGAAGATGCGGGACTGAGCCCAGGGGACCGCCTTCCGCCGGAGCGCGAGCTGGCGTCGCAGCTCGGCGTCAGCCGGGTCTCGATCGGTCAGGCGCTCGTCGCGCTCGAGGTGCAGGGGATCATCGACGTCCGCCACGGGGAGGGCGCCGTGCTGCTCGAAACCCGCCCGGAGCAGCAGGTGATCGCGTCGCTGCGGGCGCACCAGCGCCGTCTCCCGGAGATCATCGAGGCGCGGGAGGCGCTGGAGGTGAAGCTGGCCGAGCTGGCCGCGCAGCGGCGCACCGACGAGGACATGGCCGCCATCGACGAGGCGCTGGCGTTCATGGCGGCCGAGATCGACGAGGGTGGCCGCGGCGAGGGCGGCGACGAGCGGTTCCACGCGGCCGTCACTGCCGCGGGTCATTCCGGCCTGCTCGCGGACATGATGAAGGAGCTGTCGCCGCTGATCCTGGAGTCGCGGATCGAGTCGCTCGCCCAGCCGGGTCGTCCCAAGGACTCGCTCGCCGGGCATCGGCGGATCGCGGAGGCCATCCGCTCCGGCGACGGTGACGCGGCGGCGACGGCGATGCTGGCGCACCTGCGGCTCGTCTCCGATGTCGCCGTGCTGCGGTGGGACCCCGACGAACCCGAGGCGTCGGCGACCTGAGACGGGGCTGGTCGTAGGCTTAGGAGTTGTGTTACTCCTCGCGCTTGACACCTCGACGCCGGCCGTCACGGCGGGCGTCGCTGCGCTCGACGCCGCCTCGGGCGCGATCAGCGTGCTCGCCGAGCGCGTCACGATCAACCCGCGTGCCCACGGCGAGCTGCTGACGCCGCACCTGACCGAGGCCGCCCGCGCCTGCGACGTCGCGCTGACCGACCTCGACGCCGTGGTGTGCGGCGTCGGACCCGGCCCGTTCACCGGGCTGCGCGCGGGCATGGTCACCGCCGCCGCGCTCGCGCACGGGCTCGGCATTCCGGCGTACCCGGTGTGCAGTCTCGACGCGATCGCCGCCGAGGCGGGCACCGGCGCGCCGCTGCTCGTCGCGACCGACGCCCGCAGGCGCGAGGTGTACTGGGCCCGCTACGACGCCGACGGCGCGCGGGAGGTGGGACCCGCTGTCGACCCGCCCGCGGACGTCCCGGTCGGCGAGACGCGAGTGGTCGGCAACGCGGGTGCGATGGTCTCCCGCGCGGCGGGGGAGCCGAGCTTCCCGACCGGCTACGGCCTGGTGCGGGTCGCCGCGAGCGCCGTCATCGCGGGGGAGGAGCCGTCGCCGCTCACGCCGCTGTACCTGCGCAGGCCGGACGCTGCCGAGCCGCACGAGCGCAAGCGCGTCACGGAGGTGCGGGCGTGACCGCGAGCGAGCGCGACGCGGGCGCGACGCTGGCACCGCTGCGTCGCGCGGACATTCCGCGCTGCGTCGAGATCGAGCGGCTGTTGTTCCCCGGCGACGACCCGTGGAGCGCAGCGGCGTTCCGCGCCGAGCTCGGCTCCGGCGCGTACTACCTCGGCGCCTACGACGGCGACGGCGCGCTGCTCGGCTATGGCGGGCTCGCCATCCTGGGCAACCGCGGCGGCTACGAGACCGAGGTGCACACCATCGGCGTCGTGCCGCAGTGGCAGGGCTACGGCATCGGCGGCGCCCTGCTCACCGCGCTGCTCGCCAAGGCCGACGATCTGGTCGCGCCGGTGTTTCTCGAGGTCAGGACCGATAACGACGCCGCGATCGCGCTGTACGAGAAGAACGGCTTTGCGCGGGTGGGCGTGCGCAAGGGCTACTACCAGCCGTCCGGCGTCGACGCCTACACCATGCGCAGGTCGCCGGTGTCCGAGTCACGGGGCGAGGTGAGCCGGTGATGTCGAAGATCATCATGGGAGTCGAGACGTCCTGCGACGAGACCGGCGTCGGGCTGGTCCGGCTCTCCGGCGACGCGTCGGAGCCGCGGGTCGAGCTGCTGGCCGACGAGGTCGCGTCCAGCGTCGAGCTGCACGCACGCTACGGCGGGGTCGTGCCGGAGGTCGCCAGCCGGGCGCACCTCGAGGCGATGGCGCCGACGGCGCGGCGGGCGCTGGCGACGGCCGGGCTCTCGCTGTCCGATGTGGACGCCGTCGCGGTGACGGCGGGCCCCGGCCTGGCGGGCGCGCTGCTGGTCGGCGTCGCCGCCGCCAAGGCCTACGCCGTCGCGCTCGACGTCCCGCTGTACGGGGTGAACCACCTGGCGGGGCACGTCGCGGTCGACACGCTGGAGCACGGGCCGCTGCCGAGGCCGTGTCTCGCGCTGCTCGTGTCTGGCGGGCACACCCAGCTGCTGCGGGTGGACGATGTCGCCAGCAAGATCACCGAGCTCGGCTCGACCGTGGACGACGCGGCGGGCGAGGCTTACGACAAGGTCGCGCGGATCATCGGGCTGCCGTACCCCGGCGGGCCGCCGATCGACAAGGCCGCGAAGGAGGGCGACCCGGAGGCGATCGCGTTCCCCAGGGGCATGACCGGGCCGCGCGACGCGCCGTTCGACTTCTCGTTCTCCGGGCTCAAGACGGCGGTGGCACGCTGGGTCGAGGCCGCCGAGCGGCGGGGGGAGGCGATCCCGGTGCCGGACGTCTGCGCCTCGTTCCAGGAGGCTGTCGCCGACGTGCTGACGATGAAGGCGGTCGCCGCCGCGCGGGAGTTCGGCATCGGCACCATGGTCATCTCGGGCGGGGTCGCGGCGAACTCGCGGCTCGCGGCGCTGGCGCGGGAACGCTGCGAGGCCGCGGGCATCGAGTTGCGGGTGCCGAGGCCGAGGCTGTGCACCGACAACGGCGCCATGATCGCCGCGCTCGGCGCGCACGTCGTCGCCGCCGACCTCCCGACGTCGCCGCTGGATTTCTCCGCCACCCCCGCGCTCCCGGTCAGCACCGTCACCGTGCGGTGAGTGGGAGGGTGGCGCGTTTTGCCACTGGTGAGTGCCCGCATGTCGTCGCGACCTGCGATGGCGTGCTGTCGCGCCGCCCGGAACGTGACCGATTCGGTTGCTTCGAACCAACCCTGGTTGCACGGCTAGCACTCGCCTAGCTAGAGTGCTAAGCGCATGCGATGAACACGCCCGGCACCCGCGACGACGGGGGTGGGAGTCGTAAATCCCTATCCGATCCAACGCTTATGGACCGTGGAGGTCAACCCGGTGAGCGTGAACATCAAACCGCTTGAGGACAAGCTCGTTGTCCAGACGAGCGAGGCGGAGGAGACGACGGCTTCCGGCCTCGTCATCCCCGACACCGCGAAGGAGAAGCCCCAGGAGGGCAAGGTTCTGGCCGTAGGCCCGGGCAAGATCGACGACAAGGGCAACCGCATCCCGGTGGATGTCCAGGTTGGCGACGTCGTCATCTACTCGAAGTTCGGTGGCACCGAGGTCAAGTACAACGGTGAGGAGTACCTGATCCTGTCCGCCCGTGACGTGCTCGCGGTCGTCAACTGACGGCATCAACGCACGACACTCGATGCCCCGGACCCCGCTATCAGCCGGGGCCGGGGCATCGGCTTTTCCCGCGTGCTCAACGACACTGAAAGGTGCGTAGGCAACCATGCCTAAGCAGATCAACTTCGATGACGAGGCGCGCAAGGCCCTTGAGCGCGGCGTCAACAAGCTGGCCGACGCGGTGAAGGTGACCCTCGGCCCGCGCGGCAGGCACGTCGTGCTCGGCAAGAAGTTCGGCGGCCCGACCGTCACCCTCGACGGCGTGACCGTCGCGCGTGACATGGAGCTGGACGACTCCTTCGAGGACCTCGGCGCGCAGCTTGCGAAGAGCGTGGCGACCAAGACCAACGACGTCGCCGGTGACGGCACGACGACCGCGACCGTGCTGGCCCAGTCGCTGGTCAGCAGGGGCCTGAAGAACGTGGCCGCCGGTGCCAACCCGGCCGCGCTCGGCCAGGGCATCGACGCCGCCGCGACCAAGGTGGTCGACGTGCTCAAGGAGAAGGCCACGCCGGTCAAGGGCCGCGAGGCCATCGCCCAGGTCGGCACCGTGACCTCTCGCGACGCCAACATCGGCTCGCTGCTCGGCGAGGCCGTCGAAAAGGTCGGCGAGGACGGCGTCATCACCGTCGAGGAGTCCTCGACCATGGCCACCGACCTGGTCATCACCGAGGGCGTGCAGTTCGACAAGGGCTTCCTCTCCGGTCACTTCGCCACCGAGCCGGAGCAGCAGCGGGCCACGCTGGAGAACCCGCTGGTGCTGCTGCACCGCGAGAAGATCTCCTCGCTGCCCGACCTGCTGCCGCTGCTCGAGAAGGTCGTGGAGACCAAGAAGCCGCTGCTGATCATCGCCGAGGACGTCGAGGGCGAGCCGCTGTCCACGCTGGTGGTCAACACGCTGCGCAAGACGCTGTCCGTGGTCGCGGTGAAGGCGCCGTACTTCGGTGACCGCCGCAAGGCGTTCCTGGACGACCTCGCCGTCGTCACCGGCGCCGAGGTCATCACGCCGGAGCTCGGCCGCAAGCTGTCCGAGGTCGGCATCGACTCGCTCGGCACCGTCCGTCGTGCCGTCATCACCAAGGACGAGACCACCCTGGTCGACGGCGGTGGCTCGGCGGAGGACCGCAACGCGCGCATCGCGCAGATCAAGGCCGAGATCGAGACGTCGGACTCCGACTGGGACCGCGAGAAGCTGCAGGAGCGGCTGG
This sequence comes from Actinophytocola sp., assembly GCA_009377395.1. GTDB lineage: Bacteria > Actinomycetota > Actinomycetes > Mycobacteriales > Pseudonocardiaceae > Haloechinothrix_A. Next base: position 49,167 of record WHUB01000006.1, read on the forward strand.
CCAAGCTGGCCGGCGGCGTCGCGGTGATCAAGGTCGGTGCCGCGACCGAGACCGAGCTGGCCGAGCGCAAGCACCGCATCGAGGACGCGGTCGCCTCGACCAAGGCCGCCGTCGAGGAGGGCATCGTGCCCGGCGGTGGCTCGGCGCTGGTGCATGCCGTCAAGGAGCTCGAGGGTAACCTCGGCCTCGAGGGCGACGTCGCGACCGGCGTGCAGATCGTGCGGGAGGCGCTCAGCGCGCCGCTGCTGTGGATCGCGAACAACGCCGGGTTCGAGGGCCCCGTGATCGTGTCCAAGGTCGCCGACCAGGACTGGGGCCACGGCTTCAACGCGGCCACCGGCGAGATCGTCGACCTGGCGGACGCCGGCGTCGTCGACCCGGTGAAGGTGACCCGCTCCGCGGTGGGCAACGCGGCCTCGATCGCGAGGATGGTGCTCACCACCAACTCCTCCGTCGTCGAGGCGCCCGAGGAGGAAGAGGACGAGGACGCCGCCTGATTCGGCCACTCGCCTGAACGACAGCGGCGGGGCGGTCACTCCCGGTTGGGAGGGCCGCCCCGCCGTTTCGTATGCGGGTCAGGTGTTCGAGAGCGCCAGTTTTCGTTTACTGGCTTTGATAATCGCTTCGCGATCCGATTCGGAAAGGCCGCCCCAGATGCCATAGGGCTCGTGCACCTTGAGGGCATGTGAGCGGCAAAGCTGAAGCACCGGGCAGGTGTGGCAAATCGCTTTCGCCTTTGCCTCTCGCCGTGCTCGTGCCGGGCCTCGTTCCCCGTCGGGATGGAAGAAAAATGCGCTGTCCAACCCCCGGCAGGAGCCCTCCAGTTGCCAGTCCCACACGTCCGCATTGGGGCCGGGAAGCCTTCGCGTGTCTGCCATGGGTTCCGCCTTCACCAGTTTGCCGGTGGGTGTTGTTTTGCCTGCTGTGCGACGTGGATTGCTCCATTTGGTGCAACGGCCGTAACGTTAGAACCGCGCCAATACTTGTTCAAGAGCGCTGCTCTGATTCATTCAATAGGTATCCCCTGCTTGAGTGATAAAAGCGGAGATCGACTTGGCATCGGCACCGACATGTCAAGCGAGCATGAGCAATTCCGTAACGGATTCATATTCACTGGCCCGGGGCCACACGAGTTGCTGGCTGCTGCCGGCCCCGGGATATTTGGTTGAGTGCGAGCCGGGACCACTCCGAAACGGGAGCGAGATGCCGAGCCTGCGGCCGAACCGGCACGGTCGGCCGCAGGCGTCACCGGCATCGCCGGACCGGCTCGGGACACCACCGATCCAGCTGTGGACAACGTTGTGGACACGTCGGCGCACACCCTTGTGGATGACGCTGTGGACAACGGCCCCGACCAGGACGCCGAGCAGTCACAGGGCTCCGAGGAACCGACGCTGCCGGTCGCCGCGGTGGCGCGCAGGCTGGGCGTCGCACCGGCCACGCTGCGGACCTGGGACCGGCGCTACGGCCTCGGCCCCAGCCGCCACACCAACGGCAAGCACCGGCGGTACTCGCCGAGCGACATCACCCGGCTCGAGGTGATGCAGCGGGCGCTGCTGTCGGGGGCATCGACGGCGGAGGCAGCCCGCTACGCCCTCGACAGCGAAGCCGGCGCGCCGGGCGCCGAAACCGGCGACGACCCGGCGCTCGAACTCGCCGGGGCCGTGCCGAGCCAGCAGACCGGCAGGCGCGAGCCGTCCTTCGCCGGGTACCGGGCGCACGAGGACGCCGGCCACACCCGGCTCGCGCGGCGGCTGAGCGCGGCGACCATCGCGCTCGACGTCCGCATGGTGCAGCAGGTGCTCGCCGAGGCGATCGGCGCGCACGGGCCGGTGCCCGCCTGGGAGCACGTCGTGCGGCCGGTGCTGGGCGCGCTCAGCTCGGGCTGGCGCGGCGAGCGGTCCGTGGGCGAGGCCCGCTACCTGCTCGCCGAGCTGGCACTCGGGGCGTTCACCAGGGCGGCGCCATTACTCGATCGGCCACGCAACCACCACCCGGTGCTGCTGGCGTGCTCCCGGCCGGACCGGGCGGGACTCGCGGTGCACGTGCTCGCCGCCGCGCTCGCCCGCAAGCGGATCGACACCCTCGTCTACAGCGTCGCGCTGCCCGCCGACGTGCTCGTCGCGACGGTGCGGCGCACCATGCCCGCCGCCGTCGTGCTGTGGGCGCAGCGGCAGGGCACGACCGACCCGGCGCTGTTCACCCGGCTCGCGCGGGGCAAACAGCGCAGCAGGCTGTTCGCCTGCGGGCCCGGCTGGGACGGTGGGCGGCTGCCCGGCACCGTCGAGCTGCTCAGCGGGCTGCCCGCTGCGGTGGAGCGGGTCTCCTACGTGCTGCCCGGTACGCCATAGTCACGTCCATGACGGACACCGAAAGACGGCTGCGGGCCGCCGCGTTCGGCGCGCATCTCGGCGTGTCCGACGCCGTGCTCGCCGACGCGGCCTCGGCCGCGCCCCGGCTGCGCTGGCTCGCGGCGGTGGTGACCGGCGCGAGCGGGTACTATGCCCGCGCCGCCGCGACGCTCGAACCACTGCTCGGCGACGGCTACCCGGTCGTCGCCTCGCTCGCGGCGAGCACGCTGGCGTCACACCGCAGGCAGCTCGGCGGGCACGCCAACGCCCGGACGCTCGACGCCGCGGCGCTGCGCGCCATCGTCACCGCGACGGCACGGCCCGGCGAGGCCGACCCCGATGGCGCGGACGCCGCCGGGGCGCTCGCCGACGCGCTGCTCGGGCTGGCCGCCGACGCGCTCGCGCTCGGCCATCAGCGCGAGGCCCGCAGGCTGCTCGCCAGGGTCGCCGTCGAGCCGTCCTGCTGGCGTACCCGGGTCCGGCACGGCTGGGTCTCGGCCGAGGTCGAGCTGGCCGCTGGTGACGCCGCTGCCGCCCGGCCGCACGCGGCGCGGGCGGGAGAGCTGGCGCGCGAGCACGGCGGGGTCAGGCACGCGCTCAAGTCCGACCTCGTGCTCGCGGCGGCAGCACAGGACGCGAGGCTCGCCAGCACGGTGCTGGACGAGGCGGGACAATTCGGGCTCACTCCGCTAATGTGGCCAGCGGCGCTCCTCCTCGGCCGGGACGCCACCACGATCGTATACGGAGTGTTACGTCGGACTGACCCCCTGGGTAGAGCGCTGGCAGCGGCATCGCCATGGGTACCTGGCGTCAGCGAAATGTCCTGGTGAACCCGTCCTAGTGGCCCCGTACAGACATTCGAGCGAAGATCTTTGAAAAAAGGCCACCGGATCGTGTCAAGGTTCGGCCCGCAGCGTCCGATAGGGGTTATGGAACGTCACCCGGCTGCAGGAAGGAAACCCCGTGACGACGGTCTTGATTTGCGACGACCGACGCAGTGTGCGCGAAGGACTCACCCGTGTGATGTCCGCCGTGCCAGGGGTCAGTCGCATTGACTGCGTAGCACACGGTGACGAGTTGCTCTCTCGGTTCTCGCGGCAGCCGGTCGACGTCGTGCTGGTCGGTACCCAGCGCGCCGTGCCAACCGGGGTCGAAGCCACACGGCGACTCGTCTCAGCAAACCCCCAGGCGAACGTGATCGTGTTCGGCGCTCCCGACGATGCCGGCAGCATCGCGGCGGCGATCGCCGGTGGCGCGAGGGGCTACTTGCGGTGGGACGCGTCCCGTCCGGAACTGGTCGCGGCGCTCGCCCACACCCTCGCGAGCACCTCGGTGCCGTCGCAACGGCAACCGTCCGACCCGGGGGTGCAGCTCACCGAGCGGGAGCTGCAGGTGCTGCGCGGCATGAGCCAGGGCAAGAGCAACGGCCAGATCGGGCGTGAGCTGTATCTCTCCGAGGACACGGTGAAGACGCACGCCCGCAGGTTGTTCCGCAAGCTCGGCGTGCGCGACCGCGCGCAGGCCGTGGCGCACGGCTTCCGCCGCGGTCTCGTGTCCTGACCTGCGATTGGTCACCTGCTGAGCGAGGGTCCCGCCGTTATGGCGGGACCCTTCGTTTCGGCCGGGGCAGCGTTTACTCACCGGCGTGGACAGGTACGGTAGTCACCGGCGCGAGTGACCGCTGCCTGGTCGCGCGCCGTACTCTTTGTCCGCCTAGGAGTAACACCAGAACTGTTGTCTGCGATGGCCAATATGGGGGACGGACTGGATGAGTCAGTCGCCGCTGCGGTTGAGGGAGAGCCTCATGCCGTCGAGCGGCTGCTCGCCGCTATCCGTCCTCTGGTAGTGCGGTATTGCCGCGCTCGTGTCGGCAGGCAGGAGCGATCATCCGCGTCAGCGGATGACGTTGCGCAGGAGGTGTGTCTCGCGGTGCTTACGGCGTTGCCAACGTACCGGGACCAGGGGCGCCCTTTTCTCGCGTTCGTCTACGGGATCGCCCAGCACAAGGTCGCCGACGCGCATCGGTCGGCAGCGAGGAACCGGTCGGAACCGGTGTCCGAGGTGCCGGACGAGGCCGAGAACGGTGTCGGGCCCGAGCAGCACGCCATCCAGGGCGAGCTGAACGAGCGGATGTCGCGGCTGCTTCAGGTGTTGCCCGAGAAGCAACGCGAGATCGTGGTGTTGCGCGTCGTGGTCGGGCTTTCCGCCGAGGAGGCAGCAGAGGCGGTCGGCTCGACACCCGGTGCGGTTCGCGTCGCCCAGCATCGCGCGCTGGCGCGGCTGCGGAAGGCGCTGGCCGCTGAGGAGGTGGTCTGAGTGTCGACGAGCTTCGGTCGCGATAACGGCGACCAGGTCGACGTCGATCTGTCCCAGCTGCGGGCGGACGACGCGCTGCTCGACGCGCTTGGCGGAGCTGATCCGAAGCTGGCCGACCAGCTCGGCGAGGCCGAGCTCAACGCCCTGCTGCTGTCCTGGAGCAGGGAGGTCGACGGCGAGCCGATGCCCGAGCTCGTCAGCGTCGACACGGCCGTCACCACCGTCACGTCCGCCGCGGCGAACATCAAGAGGGAGCGCCGCGGTCACAAGCGCAGGCTGCTCATACCGGTGGCGGCAGCGGCGTCAGTGCTGGTCATCGCGTTCGGTGGCGCCAGCGTCGCCGCAAAGGAGGCGCTGCCGGGCGACGCCCTGTGGGGCCTGACCCAGGTGCTCTACGCGGACAAGGCGAACTCCGTCGCGGCGTCCTTCGAGGTGAAGGCCGAGTTCCAGCAGGCACGGCAGGCCATCGTGGTGGGCCAGCTCGACACCGCACGCGCGGCGCTCGACCAGGCCAAGGTCACCCTGGAATCGGTTCGGGACGAGGAGAACCACGACGAGCTGATCCGGGAACACGAACAGCTGATGACGCAGCTCAGGGAGAGCGACGGCACGGTCGGCGACGAGGAGAGCACCACGACGACCGAGCCGACGTCGTCGTCCTCCTCGACCTCGTCGGAGCCGTCATCGTCGACGTCCCAGCCGCCGCTGATCGAGCCGGCGCCGGAGAGCACCGAGTCCAGCTCGCCGAGCAGCACCTCGAGCGAGGAGCCGGACCCTAGTGAGACGTCGTCGAGCACGACGACGAGCGACTCATCGACGAGCGACAGCGCGTCGGACGGCTACAGCACGTCGTCGGACTCCGGCACGACCTACGAGTCGAACTCCGAGCCGGTCGGCTAGCGACGGGTTGAACGACAGGAATCAGTGGGCGGTCTCGTTCGCCCTGATGCCGTCGGCGAAGCCCCGGCAGTACTCCCAGCTCACGTAGTCCATCGGGTTCGGCGCGTACGCCGGCTCGTGCGGGCGCATCTTGCCGTCGCCGAGGAGCTGCTCCAGGCTCGCCCGCAGCAGGTGCCAGTCGTGGTAGTGGGGTTCCTCACAGTCCGCGCAGTCGACGACGATGCCGCGTACCCCGCGCGGTTCGAGCAGCTCTTGATAGCGCGCCAGGTCGGCAAGGTCGGCCAGCAGTTCGGCGCGCTCCGACTCGCTGATCGGCTCGCCCGGGTCGTCCGCCATCTCATCGAGGTCCTTCGCGGGATCGTGCGGATCGTCCGCGAATGGGTCCGGTGGCAACTCCTCGTTGGTCACGAGACGCACGGTACCGCCTCCTGCCGACACGTTGTCCAGATACCATCGGTTCAGGAGGCGTAGGTCGCATCCCGTCGCGGGAATGTGAGCGGACGGCTCACCGTTCGTTCACCACATGGAGGAAGGTCAAGGTAGTCGATGACCAGCGAGTCGGGCGCCCAGCGCAGCATGGCGACGAGCGATGCGTTCCTGCCGAGCAAGTTCGCCTCGCTCGGGCTGACCTTCGACGACGTGCTGCTGCTGCCCGCCGAGACCGACGTGCTGCCCAGCGCGGTCGACACCAGCGCCCGGCTGAGCCGCAACGTCACGCTGCGGGTGCCGCTCGCCTCTGCCGCGATGGACACCGTCACCGAGTCGCGGATGGCGATCGCGATGGCGCGCCAAGGCGGCATCGGCGTGCTGCAGCGCAACCTCGCCATCGACGAGCAGGCGTCGCAGGTCGAGGTGGTCAAGCGATCCGAGGCGGGCATGGTGACCGACCCGATCACCTGCTCACCGGAGGACACGCTGTCCGAGGTGGACGCGCTGTGCGCGCGGTACCGCATCTCCGGCGTGCCGGTCACCGACGCCGACGGCTCGCTCGTCGGCATCATCACCAACCGCGACATGCGGTTCGAGGCCGACCACTCCCGCCCCGTCAGCGAGGTCATGACGCGCCAGCCGCTCGTCACCGCCCAGGTCGGCGTCTCGGCCGACGTGGCGCTCGGCCTGCTGCGCAGGCACAAGGTCGAGAAGCTGCCCATCGTCGACGGCGCGGGCAAGCTGCGCGGCCTCATCACCGTCAAGGACTTCGTCAAGACCGAGCAGTACCCCAACGCGACCAAGGACACCGACGGCAGGCTGCTGTGCGCGGCGGCGGTCGGGGTGGGTGAGAACGGCCGCAAGCGGGCCATGGCGCTGGCCGACGCCGGCGTCGACGTGATCATGGTGGACACCGCGCACGGCCACTCCCGCGACGTGATCGACACCGTCGCGGTGCTGAAGCAGGAGCTGGGCGCGTCGGTCGACATCGTCGGCGGCAACGTCGCGACCCGGGCGGGCGCGAAGGCGCTCATCGAGGCCGGGGTCGACGGCGTGAAGGTGGGCGTCGGGCCGGGCTCGATCTGCACCACGCGGGTCGTCGCCGGGGTCGGCGTGCCGCAGATCACCGCGATCTACGAGGTGTCGCTGGCCTGCGAGGAGGCGGGCGTGCCGGTGATCGGCGACGGCGGCATCCAGTACTCCGGCGACATCGCCAAGGCCATCGCGTCCGGCGCGTCGACGGTGATGCTGGGCAGTCTGCTCGCGGGCACCGCCGAGTCGCCCGGCGAGCTGGTGCTCGTCAACGGCAAGCAGTTCAAGACCTACCGGGGCATGGGCTCGCTCAGCGCGATGCAGTCGCGCGACGACGGCAAGTCCTACTCCAAGGACCGCTACGCGCAGGACGACGTGCTCTCCGAGGACAAGCTGGTGCCGGAGGGCATCGAGGGCCGCATCCCGTACCGCGGACCGCTGTCGACCGTGGTGCATCAGCTCACCGGCGGGCTGCGGTCCGCGATGGGCTACACCGGCGCCAGCACCATCGCCGAGCTGCAGCAGGCTCAGCTCGTCCGGATCACGGCCGCCGGGCTGAAGGAGAGCCACCCGCACGACGTGACGATGACGGTCGAGGCACCCAACTACACTGCCCGCTGATCGTTCGGTCGTGTCTCGCGGATCTCGGTCGATGGGATCGGTGATCCAGATTGTTCGGGGCGAGGCGGAGGAGGAAGGCCATAGCGGAGCTATGGTCGACGACGACAACGCAGCCGCGGACGATCTGGGCGCCGATACCGCGACCACGGATCCGCGAGACACGACCTAGTCACCCATCGAAGGGACTCCACGTGCGGGACATGGTTGAGATCGGCATGGGGCGCACCGCGCGTCGTGCCTACGACCTCGACGACATCGAGATCGTGACCTCGCGGCGCACCCGATCGTCCAAGATCGTGTCGACCTCGTGGCAGATCGACGCGTACCGCTTCGACCTGCCGCTGGTGACGCATCCGACCGACGCGATCGTGTCGCCGTCGAGCGCGATCGCCATCGGCGAGCTCGGCGGGCTCGGCGTGCTCAACGCCGAGGGCCTGTGGGCGCGGCACGCCAACGTCGACGAGGCGCTCGACTCGCTGCTCGCCGCCACCGAGGACACCGACGACGCCGACGCGCTCGTCCGCAGGCTGCAGACGCTGCACGCGGCGCCGCTGCGGATGGAGCTGATCGCCGAGGCGATCAAGAAGGTCCGCGACGCCGGCGTCACGGTCGCGGCCAGGGTGAGCCCGCAGCACGCCGCCGAGCTGACCCCCGACCTGCTGGCGGCCGGGGTCGAGGTGCTGGTCGTGCAGGGCACAATCGTCTCCGCTGAGCACGTGTCCAAGGAGGGTGAGGAGCCGCTCAACCTCAAGGAGTTCATCTCCGAGCTGGACGTGCCGGTGGTCGCGGGCGGGGTGAGCGACTACCGCACCGCGATGCACCTGATGCGCACCGGCGCCGCCGGGGTGATCGTCGGGCACGGCTACTCGCCGGGCGTCACCACGACCGACCGGGTGCTCGGCATCGGGGTGCCGATGGCGACGGCGATCGTCGACGCCGCCGCGGCCCGCCGCGACTACCTCGACGAGACCGGCGGCAGGTACGTGCACGTGCTCGCCGACGGCGGGGTCACGTGCGGCGGTGACATCGCCAGGGCCATCGCCTGCGGCGCGGACGCGGTGATGCTCGGCGCGCCGCTCGCCGCGGCCAGCGAGGCGCCGGGCCAGGGGCTGTACTGGACGTCGGCGGCCGCGCACCCGTCGCTGCCGCGCTCCCGGGTCACCGCGGCCGGTCCCGACCTCGAGGTCGACCTCAAGACGCTGCTGTACGGGCCGTCGTCGGACGCCGACGGCACCCTCAACCTGTTCGGCGCGCTGCGCCGCGCGATGGCCAAGACCGGCTACTCCGACCTCAAGGAGTTCCAGAAGGTCGACCTCAACGTCCGGGGCTGACCGGTGAGTAACTTGCGCTATCCTTCATTGTGTGACTGCGCGTAACACGAACGAGCCCGACTACGACGTGATCATCGTCGGCTCCGGCTTCGGCGGCAGCGTCGCCGCGCTCCGGCTGACCGAGAAGGGCTACCGGGTGGCCGTGATCGAGGCGGGGCGCCGGTTCGCCGACGACGAGTTCGCCACGACGTCCTGGGACCTGCGCAAGTTCCTGTGGGCGCCGGAGATCGGCTGCTATGGCATCCAGCGGATCCATATGCTGCGCGACTGCATGATTCTGGCCGGCTCCGGCGTCGGCGGCGGCTCGCTCGTCTACGCGAACACGCTCTACCGGCCGCTCAAGCCGTTCTACACCGACAGCCAGTGGTCCCACATCACCGACTGGGAGGCCGAGCTCGCGCCGCACTACGACCAGGCGAGCCGGATGCTGGGCGTGGTCACTTGCCCGCTCGACACCCCGCACGACGAGGTCATGCGCAAGGTCGCGGCCGACATGGGCATCGCGGACAGCTACCACCCGACGCCGGTCGGCGTGTACTTCGGCGAGAAGGGCGAGACGGCCCCCGACCCGTACTTCGGCGGCGAGGGTCCGGAGCGCACCGGCTGCGTCGAATGCGGCAGCTGCATGACCGGCTGCCGCCACAACGCCAAGAACACGCTGGTCAAGAACTACCTGTACCTCGCGGAGAAGAACGGCGCGAAGGTCATCCCGATGACGACGGTGACCGCGCTGCGCCCGCGCGGCGGGGGAAGCAACTACGAGGTCGACATCCGCAAGACCGGCAGGCACTCGCCCCGGTTCCGGCACACGCTCACGGCGGGCCAGGTGGTGCTCGCGGCCGGCACCTGGGGCACCCAGAAGCTGCTGCACGGCATGCGCGACACCGGCGCGCTGCCGAAGCTGTCCAGCAAGCTCGGCGTGCTGACCAGGACGAACTCCGAGGCGATCATCGGCTCCTCGCGGTTCACCGTGGACCCCGAACGCGACTTCAGCACGGGCGTCGCGATCACGTCGTCGATCCATCCCGACGAGATCACCCACATCGAGCCGGTGCGCTACGGCAAGGGCAGCAACGCGATGGGCACGCTGCAGACGCTGGCCACCGACGCCACGCTGAAGACGTCGCGGCTGCGGCAGTTCTTCGGCTTCATGATGCGCAAGCCGATCACGACCGCGAAGCTGCTGCACACCTACCGCTGGAGCGAGCGGACGATGATCCTGCTCGTGATGCAGAGCCTCGACAACTCGATCACCACGTACACCAAGAAGGGCCTGTTCGGGCGGCGCCGGTACACCTCGAAGCAGGGTCACGGTGTGCCGAACCCGACGTTCATCAAGTCCGGCTACGACGCCAACCAGCTCGCCGCCAAGTACATCGACGGCGTCGCGGGCAGCACCTGGAGCGAGCTGTTCAACATCCCGCTCACCGCCCACTTCATCGGCGGCTGCGCGATCGGGGACAGCGAGGCCGACGGCGTCATCGACCCATACCACCGGGTGTTCAACTACCCGGGCGTCTCGGTCGTCGACGGCGCCGCGATCACCGCGAACCTGGGCGTGAACCCGTCGCTGACGATCACCGCGCAGGCGGAGCGGGCGATGTCGTTCTGGCCGAACAAGGGCGAGGCGGATCCGCGCCCGGCGCAGTCCGACGGCTACCGGCGGATCGCCCCGGTCGCCCCCGCCTCGCCCGCGGTGCCGGCCGACGCGCCCGGCGCGCTGCGGCTGCCCATCGCCGAGGTGCGCTGAGGGGGCGAGCCGGGTGTGGCGGCCGTCGCCTGGGATGATGGAGACGTGCAGAATCCGACCGGTCCCGTTCTCGTCGTCGACTTCGGCGCGCAGTACGCCCAGCTCATCGCCCGCCGGGTGCGGGAGGCGCAGGTGTACTCCGAGGTCGTGCCACACACCGCGAACGTCGACGACCTGCTCGCCAAGGACCCGGCCGCGATCGTGCTCTCCGGGGGGCCTGCCAGCGTCTACGAGGACGGCGCGCCCGGGATCGACCCGGCGCTGTTCGCGGCGGGCGTGCCGGTGTTCGGCATGTGCTACGGCTTCCAGCTCATGGCCCGCGAGCTCGGTGGCACGGTGGAGAACACCGGGGGCCGCGAGTTCGGCCGCACCGAGCTGACTGTCACCGGCGAGGGCGGCGTCCTGCACGGCGGCCTGCCGGTGCACCACCCGGTGTGGATGAGCCACAACGACGGCGTCACCAAGGCGCCGGAGGGCGCGACGGTCACCGCGTCCTCGGCGGGCGCGGAGGTCGCCGGGTTCGAGGACGTCGAGCGCCGCTTCGCCGGGGTGCAGTACCACCCCGAGGTCGCGCACTCCCCGCACGGCCAGGAGGTGCTGCGCCGGTTCCTGCACGACATCGCCGGCATCCGGCCACAGTGGACGACGACGTCGATCGTGGACGAGCAGGTGGCCGCGATCCGCGAGCGGGTCGGCGCGGGCCGCGCGATCTGCGGGTTGTCCGGCGGGGTGGACTCCGCGGTGGCGGCCGCGCTGGTGCAGCGCGCCATCGGCGACCGGCTGACCTGCGTGTTCGTCGACCACGGGCTGCTGCGGGCCGGGGAGCGCGCCCAGGTGGAGCGGGACTTCGTCGCCGCGACCGGGGTCAACCTGGTGACCGTCGACGCGCGGCAGCGGTTCCTCGACGCGCTCGCCGGGGTCGCCGACCCCGAGGAGAAGCGCAAGATCATCGGCCGCGAGTTCATCCGGGTGTTCGAGCAGGCCGAGCGGGACCTCACGGCACAGGGCGACTACCGATTCCTGGTGCAGGGCACGCTCTACCCCGACGTCGTGGAGTCGGGCGGCGGCTCGGGCACGTCCAACATCAAGAGCCACCACAACGTCGGTGGGCTGCCGGAGGACCTGAACTTCGAGCTGGTCGAGCCGCTGCGGCTGTTGTTCAAGGACGAGGTGCGCCGGGTCGGCCTCGAACTCGGCCTGCCGGAGACGATCGTGCACCGGCAGCCGTTTCCTGGTCCCGGCCTCGGCATCCGCATCATCGGCGAGGTGACCGGCGAGCGGCTGGACACGCTGCGCGCGGCTGACGCCATCGCGCGGGAGGAGCTGACGGCGGCCGGGCTCGACCGCGACATCTGGCAGTGCCCGGTGGTGCTGCTCGCGGACGTGCGCAGCGTCGGGGTGCAGGGCGACGGCCGCACCTACGGCCACCCGGTCGTGCTGCGGCCGGTGTCGAGCGAGGACGCCATGACGGCGGACTGGACCCGGCTGCCCTACGACGTGCTGGAACGCATCTCCACCCGCATCACCAACGAGGTCGCCGAGGTCAACCGGGTGACGCTCGACGTGACGTCCAAGCCGCCGGGCACCATCGAGTGGGAGTAGCTCACTCCTGGTTGCGGCCGAGTGAGCTGGCGAGCAGCGAGACTCCGATGAGGGCGACCGCGCCGGCGAGCAGCCAGCGCAGGTCGATGTCGGGCAGCCAGGACGCGCCGTCGCTGAGCACGTAGCCCGCGACGAGTAGCGTCACGACGCCGCAGATCAGCGTGAACAGGTCGGTGCGGCGCGAGTCAGTCACGCTCGATCACCACCGATCCCATCCGGCTCGACACGTCCAGCGTGATCTGCTGCCCGCCCTCGCCGTCGTCGCCGTAGTCCGTGCCGGACACCGGCGTCGTGCCCATGCCCTCGTCCCCCTCGTCAAGGCAGTCCACCGAGCCCATGGCGGAGTGGCAGCTGAACGTCACGTCGGCATCGGCGGGCACCGTCACGACCGCCTCGCCCATGCCGACCCTGACGTCGGTCTCGATCGGCGTGTCCGCCGTGGCCAGCTCGGTGAGGTCGAGCCGGACCGAGCCCATGGTGCGCTGGTAGACGTCCTCCACCTCGGCCGGTGTCTCCGGGGCGGCGTCGACCTCACCCATGCCGCCACTGGGCAGCCGGTCGAACGGGATCGCGGTGAGGGCGATGCCCGCCGCCGCGAGCGGGATGGCGAGCAGCACCAGGCCGCGACCGGCACCGGCGAACGCGGCGGCGACCATGCCGAGGCCGAGCACGCCGAGGGTGAGGCCGATGATGTGCGCCGCCGTGAACCACTCGACGCCGAACAGGCTCAGCGTCAGCCCGGCGCTCGCGGTGACCAGCGCGAGTCCCGCGGTGAGGCCGCTGATCGGCGACCGAGGGCGCGGCGCGCCGGGCGCGGTGGACGCGTGCGATGCCGGTGGCGCCGCGTCCGGTTCCGGCAGGTCCCAGCCGAGCGGGTCGGCGCCGAGCGGGTCGGCGCCGAGCGGGTCCCACCCGGGCGTGCTGCTGTCGACGTCCGCGCCGTCGGTGTCGCGGACGCTGAACGACGCCGACGCGCCGGACGTGGTCGTCACCGGTGTCGGCCGGTTGGTGCCGCCGCGTCGCCGGTGCAGCGTGTAGAGCCCGGCGACGGCCAGCGCGAGCAGCACGACTCCGCCGCCGTGCAGCCAGCCGCCGCCGAACGCCGCGCCCGTCGCGGGGAACAGCAGCAGCCCGAGCACGATGGTCAGCCCGGCCGGCATCGAGCTGCGGCCCTTGCCGAACAGCGCCTCGGCGCCGGACGTCTCGTCGCCGTCCTGCGGCAGGAACAGCCAGCCGAGCAGGTAGAGCAGCACGCCGAAGCCGCCGACGATCGTCGCGACGACGAACGCCACCCGCACCAGCACCGGGTCGATGCCGTACCGATGGCCGATGCCCGCCGCGACGCCCGCGATCTTCCTGCCATGCCGTGGCCGCCTCGGTCTGCTCGACCAGAAGTCCCTCGTGGTCTCCTCAACGCTGTCCCGCACGCCTGCTGCTCGAGTCATGGCTCAATCCTGTGTCCTGCGCATGCGCCGCACATCCGGGATCAACCCTGAATTGCGGTATCCGGGCCTTCCCTGATGCGTGGGGCAGGTCCGACATGTGAACATGAACCACGTGCAGGATGAGGCGCAGCGCCGGGCGCGGCGACACCGCTCGCCCCGCCGCCATGCCCGCATCCGTGAGCAGGGCACGACGGCGGGAATCGTCGTGACGGTCCCGGCCGGGGTGAGGGTGCCCGCCCGCGCGACACCAGCGGAGCCGGTGGCCCCGGACCCGGTGACGCGGCTGACCCGGCGCCGGGGCGGCGTGCTCGGCGGCGTCGCGGGCGGCATCGCCGACCACGTCGGCATCGACGTCTTCAAGGTGCGGCTGCTGTTCGCCGCGCTGTGCCTCGTCGGCGGCGCCGGACTGCTGGCCTACGCGCTGCTGTGGGTATTCGTGCCGCAGCGCAGCGCCGAGGAGGCGACCGCGACCTCGGCCAGGGAGCGGCGGCAGGCCGTCGGGCTGGTCGCGCTCGGCATCGGGCTCGCCGTCGTCGGCGGCTCGCTGACCGGGACGTTCCGTGGCTGGGTGATCGGCCCGATCGCCATCGCCGTCATCGGCGCCGTCCTGGTGTGGCGAGAGGCGGACGACTCGCGACGGGCACGCTGGCGGAGCGGGCCGGTCGGTGCCCTGCTCGGCGGGGGCGGCTGGGGCGCCGTGGTGCGGATCCTCGCCGGTGTCGCGCTCGTCGCGACCGGGGTCGGCGTCGTCGCGCTGCGCGGTGGCTCGTTCGACCAGGTGCAGTTCGCGCTGATCGCGGTGCTCGCCACGCTGATCGGCGTCGCGGTGCTGACGGTGCCGTTCTGGCTGCGGCTGGTCCGCGACCTCGGCGAGGAGCGCACGGTCCGGATCAGGACCGAGGAGCGCGCCAACATCGCGGCGCACCTGCACGACTCGGTGCTGCAAACCCTCGCGTTGATCCAGAAGCAGTCGGAGTCGCCGAAGGAGGTCGCCCGGCTGGCGCGCGGCCAGGAGCGGCAGCTGCGCACCTGGCTGTACGGCGACGGCGCGGCGTCGGCGGCGCGACTGTCCGATGTGCTCGGTGAGGCGGCGGGCGAGGTGGAGGACACCTTCGCCGTCTCGGTGCAGCAGGTCGTGGTGAGCGACACCGAGCTCACCCCGAAGCTGACCGCGCTGGTGCAGGCGGCACGGGAGGCGATGGTGAACGCGGCCAAGCACGCCGGCGTCGACGAGATCAGCGTGTACGCCGAGGTCGAGCCGACGACGGTGTCGGTGTTCGTGCGGGACCGGGGCAAGGGCTTCGACCCGGACACCGTGCCCGCCGATCGGCATGGGCTGGCGGACTCGATCAGGGGCAGGATGGAACGCAACGGCGGCAGCTGCACGGTGCGCACCGCCAAGGGGGACGGCACCGAGGTGCGGCTGGATATGCCGGTCGCGACGACGGAAGGGGCGGCGCGATGAGCGCGGAGGATCTGGGCCAGACGGGCGAACCGGTCACGGTGTTCCTCGTCGACGACCACGGGCTGTTCCGCGCCGGGGCGCGCGCGGAACTGGAGCAGGGGTCCGATGAGGTGAGGGTCGTCGGCGAGGCCGGGTCGGTGCGCGAGGCCGTCGCGGGCATCATGCGGACGAAACCGAAGGTCGTGCTGCTCGACGTGCACATGCCGGACGGCGGCGGCGCCGAGGTGCTGCGGCAGGTGCGGCCGGAGCTGCCCGACGTGGTGTTCCTCGCGCTGTCCGTCTCCGACGCCGCCGAGGACGTGATCGCGGTGATCAGGGGCGGTGCGCGGGGCTATGTCACCAAGACGATCTCGTCGCGGGAGCTGGTGCGGGCCATCGTCAGGGTCGCCGACGGCGACGCCGTGTTCTCGCCGCGGCTGGCCGGGTTCGTGCTCGACGCCTTCGCCGACCGGCCCGGCGCGCCGCCGATCTCTGACCCCGAGCTCGATCTGCTCACCCCGAGGGAGCGGGACGTGCTGCGGCTGCTGGCGCGCGGCTACGCGTACAAAGAGATCGCCGCCGAGCTGTTCATCTCGGTCAAGACCGTCGAGACCCACGTGTCGAGCGTGCTGCGCAAGACCCAGCTGTCCAACCGCTACGAGCTCTCCCGCTGGGCGTCCGACCGCAGGCTGGTGTGAGGGCGCACGTGCTGCCCGCTACACGCGGATGACGGTGAGGCCGGGGATGTCGTCAGGGAAGCCCATCGCAGGGCACTATTGCCGTGGGTTTTCGAGGTCGTCGGTTGTTTCGGTCAACTCGTAGCGCAGCTCATCGGCGAGGCCAGGGTCGGCGAGCCGCACCGAGGCCAGGAACTGCGATGTCGGTACGGTGTGTGGCCGGTCGGGGTTGGGTATTGGCAGCGCGATGAGTCGGTTGTCCACCCGTAACCTCCAACGCTCTTAGGTCGCCACACGGGACGGCGCCCCTCTCAGATTGACCATGACACAGATCTAGCACTTGTTCTACGCAGGTGGGTGGCAGGGTACGGTCGTTGCTCACCGTCGCCGTCCGAGCACTCTGGTATGGCGCAATCGCCGCAGGTCGCGCATGATGAGGCAGCACGCCACGGGCGGTGACGACGCAACGCGAAAGTGGGACACGACGTCGTGAACGTGGGACACGATGTCGGGGCCCTGGGTGACAAGGGAGGCCGTGCCGGTGGAACATGACTTGCTCGTGCATCTCATCACCATTCCGCTGTTCACCGGAGTGATCGGCTACATCACGAACTGGACCGGCGTGCTGATGCTTTTCCAGCCGCTGAAGTTCCACGGCATCCGAATTCCGGGGCTGAAGATACTGTTCCCGTTCCTGCCGCGCCGGGTGCAGGTCATTCCCGCCATTACCAGCGGTGGAAAGTTCGGCTGGCAGGGAATCGTGCCGTCGCGGGCGGCGAAAATGGCGAGCATCGCCGTCGACAAAGGACTCGCCAAGCTCGGCAGCATTTCCGACTTCTATCGCGAGCTGGAGCCTGACAAGATCGCGGAACGGCTCACCGAGATCGCGGAGGCCGAGATCCGCGAGGTGGTCGACCGGATCATGATCCGGGAGGAGCCGCAGCTCTGGCGCGACCTCCCGCCGCAGGTCAAGGACGTCGTGCACGCCAGGGTGATGGAGCGGCTGCCGAAGCTGGTGCGGCAGCTGACCGACGAGATCGGCGCGAACATCGACCAGTTGCTCGACGCGAAGCTGATGGTGATGCGCCACCTCGAACAACACCCGGAACTGCTCAACGACATGTTCCGGAAGGTGGGCAAGAAAGAGCTCACCTTCATGCAGAACTTCGGTTTCTACTTCGGCTACCCGATGGGTTTCCTACTGGTGTGGATAGTCGAGGTTTATCCGCAATGGTGGGTGCTGCCGGTCGGCGGCGTCGTCATCGGATACGTCGTCAACTACCTCGGCATCACGATGATTTTCGAACCGGTGCAGCGGACGAACTGGGTGCCGTGGCGGCAGGGGCTGTTCATCAAGCGCAAGGCGGAGATCGCCGACGTCTACGCCAAGATCATCTCGGACAACGTGATCACCATCAACAACGTCGGCAACGAGCTGCTGCACGGGCCGAGGGCCGACCGCACCCATCAGATGCTCGAGAACCTACTGCGGCCGACGATCGACCGGGCGGTCGGCCCGGCGCGGCCCGCGGTGCGGATGGTGGTCGGCTCCCGCTCCTACGACCGGATCAGCCAATCGGTCGCCACCGAGTCGACGCGGTTCGCCCCGGTAGCCTTCGGCGACGAGGAGTTCAACGTCAGACAGGCGAACAAGATCTTCCGGTTCGTCGCCGACCAGATGCGCCGGATGAGCCTCGACGACTTCAACGAGCTGCTGCGCTCGGCCATCAAGCAGGACGAGTGGCTGCTGTTCATGCACGGCGCGGTGCTCGGCGCGGGCGCGGGCCTGCTGCATCTGGCTATCTTTGGCGTATGAGGGCAGTGGCGAAGGGGAACGGTGACATGGTTGAGCACGCCACGGACGACGAGCACAACGACGTCGGCATCATCGACGGCGTCTCCGGCCTGGCCCGGGTCGCCGTGACGGGCTGGTGGCGCGCGACGACGGCGGTCGTCGAGACCACCGTCGGCACCGGCTCCAAGATCGTGAAGTCGGCGCTGAGCGGCGCGTCGCCCGCCCAGATCGTCGACGAGACGGCGACGGAGCTGCGCGGCATCGCGCAGCGGTCGCTCGGCTTCGGCGACCCGCAACCGAACGGCACCGGCTCGTCGTCGCGGCACAGCTGCTCGGAGCAGGAGCTGCGGGCCCGGGGCGCCGCGCTGCTGCAACGCTCGGCCGATGTCCGCTCGAACGACGACATGCACCCCGCCTACGAGCGCATCCTCGAGGAGATCGCGCCGGACGAGGCGCGCATCCTCAAGTTCCTCGCGCTCAACGGCGCGCAGCCGACCGTCGACGTGCGCACGACCCGGCCGTTCGGGGTCGGCTCCGAGCTGGTGGCGGAGCGGCTGTCGATGATCGGTGAGGAGTCCGGCTGCCGCCATCTCGACCGCATCAACGCGTACCTGAACAACCTGTTCCGGCTCGGCCTGTTGTGGTTCTCCAAGGAGAAGGTGGAGCCGTCGCGGTATCAGGTGGTCGAGGTGCAGCCGATCGTCACCGACGCGATGAAGCGGGCGGGCCGCTCGCCGAGCACGGTGCACCGCAGCGTGCACCTGACGCCGTTCGGCGTGGACTTCTGCAAGACCTGCCTGCCGCTCGACAGCCCGGGCTACGGCGGCCCGATCATGCTGTGACTCGCTGCTAGACGAGGACGAGCTCGGTGAACACGATGCCCACGATCGCGGCGGCGAGGATGGCGACGACGAGCAGCACCCGCATCGCGGCCCGGTTGTGGTGCGGTATCGCCGGGTTGCCGCTGGTGGGCGGCATCGGCCGCTGATGCCAGCCGGGCGCCGGTGGCGGCACCGTGATCGGTTGCTGCGGTGTCGGTTGCCGTCTCGGCAGCGGAGTCGTCGAGTGCGACGGCGTGCCCGCATCCTGGCCTGCCGGTGGTACGTACTGCGGTGGCGCCGCCGGCGCGGCAGTGAGTGTCTCGGCCTCGCTGGCGGGTGGCCGCACGCGGCGCAGCAACAGCTTCGGCTGCCTGCCTTCCGCGATCGCGGTGAGCGCCTCCCAGCAGTCCGTCATGGACGGCCGCTGCGCCGGGTCGATCGCCAGCATTCGTTCCAGCAGCTGCGGCAGTAGCGTGGCGGCGTCGGCTCGTCGGCCGATCGTGATCGTGTCGTGCGCCGCGTTCGGTGACTCGGGGCCGGGGTCGGTGCCGAGCGGCCCGAACGGGGTGGTGCGGTGCAGCGCGAAGTACAGCGTGGCGCCGAGGGAGAACATGTCGGACGCCGACGTCGCCACGCGCCCCGCGATGACCTCCGGCGCCCGGAACGCCTGGTCGTGGTGCAGCGTCCCGATGCCGAAGTCGGTGATCTGCACCGCGCCGTCGTCGGCGAGCAGCACGTTGGCCGGTTCCACCGCTCGGTGGATGAGGCCGAGTTCCGTGGCGGCGGCGAGCGCCGCGGCGAGTTGCGCGCCGAGGGTGACGGTGTCGTGCGCCGCGAGCTTGCCGTGTCCGGCGATGAAGTCGGACATCGTCCGCGACGGCACGTACTCCGTGATCAGCCAGATGCCGTCGGCCTCGATGAGCACGTCGTAGACGGTGACCGCGCAGCTGTGCTTGAGGCGGGCGGCGTCGCGGGCGCGGCGCACCGCGACCTCGAGATCGGTGTCACCGGTGGTGCCGCCGCGGGGCAGGGCGACTGGTTTGGCGGCGACGGTGCGGTGCACGCTCTGGTCCTGCGCGATCCAGATGAACCCGCCGTTGCCGCGACCGATCGGCTGGCTGAGCCGGTATCGGTCCCCGAGCAGCCTGCCTTCGGTCGTCACTGCGAAGCACTCGTGGTCGTCGTCGTTGTCGGCGACGGGCTCGTGGTCGTTGTCGTTGTCGGCGACGGGCTCGTGGTCGTTGTCGTCGTCGGCGACGGGCTCGTGGTCGTGGTGGTCGTCGTCGGCCGCGTCGTCGTGGTGGTGGTCGTGGTCGTGGTGGTCGTCGTCGGCTGCGGGGCCGGCAGCACCGGCTGCTGCGTCGTTGTCGGCACCGGCTGCTGCGTCGTCGTGGTGGTCGTCGGCGGCTTCGTCGTGGTGCTCGTCGTCGAGCCGACCGGCTGCTGCGGGTTCGGGTCATCCGGCGAGTTGCTGGTGAACAGCCACAGCGCGAACGCGGCGACGACAGCGAGGGTGCCGACGGCGAAGGCGGGTCCCGTCCACCGGCGCTTGCCCGGCGCCAGCTCCGGCTCGTCACCGGGCGGAACGATCGTGGTCTGGTCGTGGTCGCGGTAGTCGTCGGTGTAGTAACCGGCAGGTTGGTAGGCGGTCTCCTGACCACCGGCCGCGAGCATGTCGGTCGCCGTGTTGCCGGTGCCGGCGGTGAGGCTGCCCGCGTGGCCGACGAGGTCGGTCGGCCGGTAGGGGTCGTCGATCGCCGCCGCAGCGCCCACCGCGCCGAGGGCGGCCGCGCCGCCGACCATCGCCGTCGGGTCGGATTCGACCGGACCGCCGAGCGGGGTCTCACCGCGCGCCACGGCGGCGAGCAGGCCCTCGGCCTCGGTGGCCGTCGGCCGGTGCGCCTTCTCCGGGTGAAGCAGCAGCGCGAGCACGCTGGTGAGCGGGCCGGACCGCTGTGGCGGGTTGATCTGACCGGCCGCGACGGCGTGCAGCAGGCTCAGCGTGTTCTCGCTGAGCCCGAACGGCGGCAAGCCCTCGGTCGCGGCGTAGAGCGTCGAGCCGAGCGAGAAGACGTCCGACTCGGGCCCGGGTTCCTCGCCGATGGCGACCTCGGGCGCGAGGTAGGCGGGCGTGCCGGCGATCATGCCGGTCTTGGTGACGCTGACGTCGTCCTTCGCGCGCGAGATGCCGAAGTCGGTGATCTTCACGACGCCGTCGTCGGCCAGCAGGATGTTCGCGGGCTTGATGTCGCGGTGCACGATGCCGACCCGGTGCGCGCTGGTCAGCGCGGCGGCGATCTGGGCGCCGATGCGGGCGACCTCGAGCGGCGGCAGCACGGTGTCCGCCTGCACGACCGCGGCGAGGCTGGTCGACCGGAGGTACTCCATGATCAGGCACGGCTGGCCGTGATCATCGGTGACGACGTCGAAGACCGTGATGGCGTTCGGGTGATGCAGCCGGGCCGCTATCCGGCCCTCGCGCATGGTGCGCTGGCGGGCCTCTTCCGCCTCGTTCTCCTCGAGCCCCGGTTGCAGCAGCAGTTGTTTGATGGCGACGGTGCGGCCGAGCAGTTCGTCCTGGGCTTGCCAGACGGCACCCATGGCGCCGGTGCCGATTTTGTTGCTGATCCGGTATCGACCGGCGACAAGACGGCCCTCGTCGCTCACTGGTAGGCCCCTTGGTTCGTGCTTGGCATCGGTGGTGGTCCACTCCCTGGCTGTCCTGCTGCTACGGACTTGCCAGCAGGTCACGGCACCCACGAACGTGCCGGCTAGTCCGCACTGCACCGACTCGACGCTGCTCGCCCTGTGGTCACGCTCTGTGGCGCACTCTACCCCACGCATGCCCGCTGGTCGGCCCGGGTTCAGGCTAGGGCTTCACCCTCCGCACACGGACCCGGTGCGCAGATGTCGGGTTTGCCCGTCACTCCTGACCCGGGCTCCGTTGTGCCGACAGCAGCCTCGCTGCCGTGATCGTCGCAGGTGGGCCGGTATCCACCCGGAGCAGTTGCGTCACCCGATACCGCCGGGAGTCGGACCGCGTGACGGTGATTACCGCCCGCACCATTCCGTCCGGCATGACGCCGAGCCGGTGCACGGTCACCGCGTCGACGCGAGCGAACGCGTCGGTGAGCTCGTCCGTCCGGCCGCCGCGCAGGCCGCCGCCGAGCATCGCGAGCGCCTCGTCCGGTGCCGACGCGAGGCTGTCGTAGAAGTGGCGGGTGACCCGGCGCGCGTCCCGCGGGTCCCGCACGGCGCGGGACGTCGTGACCGTGTCGCCGACCAGGATGGTGCCGGTGGCAGGCGGCGTGGTCATCATCGTGAACCCGGCGAGGGCGGCGATGCCGGTGATCTGGCGCTGCGGCCGCGCTTCCCCGGTCGCGGCCCGGTGCCGGTCGAGGAACACAGCGGTGAGGATCGACCCGCACAGTACGGCGAGGGCGATGGCGAGCCCGGCGAGCTTGGCCGCCCGTGCCGTCGGGTTGTCCGGCTCGCCGGGAGGTTCGTCGTCGGCGTCGGTCTGGTCGTCGTGGTCGAAGATGGCGAGCGGGCTCGGGTCGCGGAGCAGGTCGTTCAGCTCGTCGACGTCGACCATCGGGTCGGCCAGCAGCTCCTCGCAGAGGAAGTCCTCGATGCGCGTCGGGGTGAGGGTGCGCTGTCCGTGTCGTTGCCGTCCGAAGGTTGGCACCGTCCGATCGCCTGCCTTCCCGAACCGTGGCTCGTTGGCTCGGCTAAAGCCTGCCGTGGCACCGGATTCCGGGGCCAGTACGCGTCGGTGAAGTGCCTGTCACTGTCGGCAAACGGTCCTGGTGGTAGCCCGATTAGCCTAGAGAAAGCTGAGATAACCCGAGCTGTGGGACCTTCGCCATCGATCTTCCTTGACGAGGTCCGTCCCGCGATTTGCCTGACCGGCGAAGCTCCCAACCGCTAGTCGTCGGTGATCTTGTCGCCCTGTTCGAACTGCAGCGTCCGCTGCTGCCGCTCCCGCGTGCCGTCCTTGTACACGGCGACGACGGTGTTGATCGTGATCCGCCTGCGCTGGTCGATGTAGATGTGCTTGATCTCGAAGTAGGCGATGTCGGAGTAGCGCGCCGCGATACTCTCCGCGCCCTCGGCGTACAGCTCGCCGCCGGTCTGCTCGTGCGCCTTCTCCGGGTTCTCCGTGATCTGGTTCAGGAAGATCTCGGAGCGGTCGCCCATCGTCTCGGCGTCGGGCGGGAACCGGTAGAAGTAGTCGGTCCGCGTCTCCCGTGGCGCCGGTGACGGCGGCGGCTTCTGCGGCTCCTGCGTCGTCGTCGGCGAGGAGGCGTACGGCGACGTCGTCATGGTGGGACTCGCCGCGCTCGGCGCCGGTGTCGGCTGCGGCGCCATGGTCGTCGGCACGCTGGTGTGCGACGGCAGGACGGCGGCACGGTCGGCGATGATGTTCTGCTGCGAGGACGACGACGGCGCCGCGCTCGGGGCCGGCGCCTGCTGCGTCGTCCGGTCGAAGCCGTAGTTGTACAGCGGCGGGTTCTCACCACGCAGTCCGGTCCAGTTGTCGCTGGCGACCTGGTCCGTCGGCGGCTGCTGGCCGACGACGTAGGACGCGGCGACGAGCAGCGCCACCACCACGCCGCCCGAGGAGACAGTGGCGAACCAGGCCGCCTTCTTCCAGCTCCGTGGCGGGGTGACCGAGGCGGGCACGGTGCCGAGGTCGAAGGTGCTCAGCCCGTCCTTCGGCGGGGCGTAGTAGACCCAGGGCTCGCTCCGGGGCAGCTCGGTCGGCGTCAGCGTCACCTTCGTGCGGCGCAGCACGTTGTCGCTCGGCCGCTCGGGCTCGACGATCGGCCCGTCCTCGCCGATCGGGGTGTCGTCGGGCAGCGGTTCCGGCTCGGGCGCCGGGGCCGGGTCGCTCGTGGCGCGCTCGGCGTCGCGGATGATGGCGCCGTAGGCGGCGTTCCACGCTTCGGGGTCCCGCTCGAGGTCGGCGAGCGGCAGCACGCCGGACATCGTCGTTGTCGTCGCCGTCTTGGTCGGGCGCGGTTCCGTCGGCGTCGCGGCTCGCGCGCGGGCGCGCGGGCGCGGCGCGTGCCCGTATGCGGCAGCGGCGGCCGCGCGGATCGCGATCAGCGGGGCGGTGTCGGCGGTGTCGATCGCGCTGCGGTGCCGTGAGCCGGTTCGCTGGGACGCGACGGTGGGGGTCCAGGTGCTCGCGCCCGCGCCGCGACGATGCCGTCCGGGCCGATGGATGCCCGGGTCGCTGATCGTGTCGCTCATGCCGGGGTGACCCTCCCGCGGCGGCGACTTGACGGCGGAAGCGGCAACCTTCCGCCGATCGGAGCAGCGCCGGTCGCCGCGCCTGCGATAGGCCATGCGTACCCAGAGGAACCCCCGGTACGGGCCCGCAGCCGCGCCAGGGGGCGCTGCCTGTGAATCTTCACGTGCACCAGGGTAGGAGGCTCACAGCCAGATACCAGCTTGGGCCAGAAATATCCGCTTACATCATCCGAACGTGTGCCTTCGATCGGGTGGTAATTGGACAGTCGATGGGGATTTCCCCCATATGTCCTTGTACACGGGGGAATCGCATGCTAGCTGCCGCTGCGATACCGCTGCTGGGTCGACCGGAGCGCCCTGGTGGCCGCCGCGCCGCTGCCCGCCGCGACGAGCACCGCGAGGATGTCGACCGGGACGTTGCCGGCGGCCGCCAGCAGCAACGCGAGCAGCGCGCCCGTCGTCGTGCCCGCGGCCATCGGCCAGCGGCTGCGGACGTAGGCCGCGATGGGCGCCCCACCGGCGCGCTTGGTGGCGGCGCTGCTGAGCAGACCGAGGTAGGCGGCGTTGCCGAGCGCCGCGAGCACGGACCCGATCGCGACGATCACCGCGATGAGGTTGACGACCGTTCCCATGACACCAGTGTGCCCGTCGTCGGGCGGTCATGGCCTCAGGGACAACCCTGAATCTAGGACCGGCCGAGACGGCCCCGGCCGAGGTTGAGCAGCGCCATCGCGAGCTGTCGTCCCTCGGGACCCAGCTCGCGGTATCTGGCGAGCACGTCCATCTCCCGGTTGTAGACGATCCGCGTCCCGCCCGCGGCGAGCCGGGCGGCGCCGATCATCTTCGACACCTCGACGCGGCGCTTGACCAGCCGCAGGATCTCGGTGTCGAGCTCGTCGATCTCCTCGCGGAGCTCCTTGATCTCGTCGGCGGACAGGGGAGTGTCCGGCGTGTCCTCGCGGGCCTGCGTGTTCATGGCTTCCTCCGGTGTGGCCGGATTCGAGTCGGATCCCCTGAGTCGACGAAAGCCCCGGGGTCCGCTGACTCCGGGGCTTGGGTGACTGCTGGTGCGCGCACTACGCGATCACGGGAGCCGGAGTCCGGGTCCCGTAGAAAAATCGCGTCACGCATCGCACGAGGTCATTCTGACACAGTGCCAGCAGAACCGTCGAGCCAGCGCCGCGGTGTGAGTGCGCACAGGTAGCGTTAAGAGACGATGAGCACCCTGTTCGACCTCACACCCGAGAACCCGTTCGACGGCCCGTCGCGTCGTCGTGGCGGCGAGCTGCTCGCCGACCTCAACCCGGCGCAGCGGGACGCCGTGACGCACGTCGGCGGCCAGTTGCTCGTGGTCGCGGGCGCGGGTTCGGGCAAGACCCGGGTGCTGACCCGGCGGATCGCGCATCTGCTCGCCGAGCGCAAGGTGCATCCGGGCCAGGTCATGGCGATCACCTTCACCAACAAGGCCGCCGCCGAGATGCGGGACCGGGTGGCCGAGCTGGTCGGGCGCAGGGCGAACGCGATGTGGGTCTCGAC
The DNA here is from genome assembly GCA_009377395.1 of Actinophytocola sp. Lineage (GTDB taxonomy): Bacteria > Actinomycetota > Actinomycetes > Mycobacteriales > Pseudonocardiaceae > Haloechinothrix_A. Next base: position 74,476 of record WHUB01000006.1, read on the forward strand.
GTTCCACGCGATGTGCGTGCGCATCCTGCGGCGCGAGGCGAAGGTGCTGGCCGACCTGCTCGCCGGGTCGGGCGGCAGGATGACGTCGAACTTCTCCATCTACGACGCCGACGACACCCGGCGGCTCATCAACCTGGTCGCGCGGGATCTCGACGTCGACCCGAAGCGCTACCCGCCGCGCGCGCTGGCCGGGCAGATCTCGAACTGGAAGAACGAGCTGCTGACCCCCCTCGACGCGTCGGCCGCCGCGGCGAGCGATCTCGAACGCAAGGCCGCCGAGGTCTACCCCGAGTACCAGCGCAGGCTGGAGCAGGCCAATGCGTTCGACTTCGACGACCTGATCATGCGCACGGTCGAGCTGCTACAGGCGTCGAGCGACGTCGCGGAGTACTACCGGCGCCGCTTCCGGCACGTGCTCGTCGACGAGTATCAGGACACCAACCACGCGCAGTACGTCCTGATCAGGGAGCTGGCTGGCACCGAGACGACCGAGGCGGGCACCGAACCGGCCGAGCTGTGCGTCGTCGGCGACGCCGACCAGTCGATCTACGCCTTCCGGGGCGCGACGATCCGCAACATCGAGGAGTTCGAGCGCGACTTCCCGCACGCGCACACGATCCTGCTGGAACAGAACTACCGCTCGACCCAGACGATCCTGTCCGCGGCCAACGCGGTGATCGCGCGGAACGCGGGCCGCCGGGACAAGCGGCTGTGGAGCGACAGCGGCGACGGCGACAAGATCGTCGGCTACGTCGCCGACAACGAGCACGACGAGGCCGCGTTCGTGGCGGGCGAGATCGACGCGCTCGTCGACGCGGGCGAGGCGGTCTACTCCGACGTCGCGGTGTTCTACCGCACCAACAACCAGTCCCGGGTGTTCGAGGAGATCTTCATCCGGCTCGGCCTGCCGTACCGAGTGGTCGGCGGAGTGCGGTTCTACGAACGGCGCGAGGTGCGCGACGCGCTCGCCTACCTGCGGGTGCTGGCCAACCCGCAGGACACCGTCAGCCTGCGGCGCATCCTCAACGTGCCCAAGCGCGGCATCGGCGACCGGGCCGAGGCCGGCGTGGCGAGCTATGCCGAGCGGGAGCGGATCTCGTTCGCCGACGCGCTGCGGGTGGCGGCGACGTCGGCGGAGATGGTGGGCCTCGCGGCGCGGTCGGGCAACGCGATCGCCCGGTTCGTCGAGCTGATGGACGAGCTGGCCAAGCTGGTCGACGCGGACGAGCCGCCCGCCGACATCCTCGAGGCGGTGCTGGAGCGCACCGGCTACCGGGCGCAGCTCGACGAGTCCGACGACCCGCAGGACGCCACCAGGCTGGAGAATCTGACCGAGCTGGTGACGGTGGCGCGCGAGTTCGGCGAGATGCCGGAGGCCTTTCGCAGCCAGGCCGAGATCGCCGACGCCGAGGCGGGGGAGCTGACCGACGAGCCGGAGCAGGCGACGCTGGCGGCGTTCCTGGAGCGCGTCGCGCTCGTCGCCGACACCGACTCCATCCCCGACGCAGACGAGGACGGCGAGGAGAGCGACGACGCCGAGGACGCGGGTGTCGTCACGCTGATGACGGTGCACACCGCGAAAGGGCTGGAGTACCCGGTGGTGTTCGGCACCGGGTGGGAGGAAGGCGTCTTCCCGCATCAGCGCACCTTCGGCAAGGAAGAGGAGCTCGCGGAGGAGCGCAGGCTCGCCTACGTCGCGATCACCCGGTCGCGGCGGCGGTTCTACGTCTCGCGGGCGCTGGTCCGCTCGGCATATGGCCAGCCGATGTACGGCCCGGCGTCCCGGTTCCTGGACGAGATCCCTGCCGAGCTCGTCGAATGGCGCCGGGAGGAACCCACCGGCGGCACGGCGTCCGGTGGCATGCCGCGCGCCGCGACAACCTGGGGTCGTGGCGTTGGCTTCGGCGACGACTCGGCCCAGTCGCGGATCGCGGCAGGCGGCATGCGCAGCACGTCGTTCCGGGGCTGGCAGGACGATTGGAAGAAGACCGCCGCACTGGAACTGGCCGTCGGCGACCGGGTCAACCACGACAAGTATGGGCTCGGCACGGTCGTCGCGGCGGACGGCGCGGGCCCGCGCGCGACCGCGACGGTCGACTTCGGCACGGCGGGCACGGTGAAGCTGATGCTCATGGGCAGCGTGCCGATGGTGAAGCTCTGACGCACGACACACCGCACCGCATCCCACATCCACCCCGGCCGCACTGCTAGAAATCTATCGAACACAAGTTCGAGTAGATCCGGGGGTGGCATGGACGAATGGTTCCAGGTGGTGGCCGCCAATGTCTGGCGGTATCTCGACGGAGTGGCGGGCGCGGATCAGGCCAGGGCGCCCACGCTCGCGGACGTCCGCAAGCTCAGTGCCGCGTGGCGGGCGCTGTTACGGCTGCACGATGGCGGCACCGGCGGCGAGTGCTCGCGATGCCAGCGCGGGCATGCCGGATCGTGCACGGTATGGCAGGTCGCGATCGGTTACTTCGTGCGCAGGTCGCCATGAGACGCGGTGACCCGCGTGCGCCGCCGACGGAGTGATCGGCTCAGATGTCGACGCCGTGCTCGGCGAGGTAGGACAGCGGGTCTATCTTGGCGCCGTCCTCGCCGGTCCACAGCTCGAAGTGCAGGTGCGGGCCGGTGGTGTAGCCCCGGTTGCCGACCTCGGCGATCGTCTCGCCTGCCTCGACCCGCTCGCCCTCGGAGACGTTGTAGCTGTTGATGTGTCCGTAGACACCGACCGTGCCGTCATCGTGCTGGATCCGGACCCAGAGGCCGAAACCGCTCGCCGGACCTGCCTCGAGCACGGTGCCGTCCGCGACGGAGTAGATCGGCGTGCCGAGCGGGGCGGCGAGGTCGATGCCGTAGTGGGGCGTGCCCCAGCGGGCACCGAAGGTGGAGGTGAGGAGGCCTTGGGTCGGCAGCACCCAGTCGGGCTCCATCGCTTCCTGGCGAGCCCGGCGCGCGGCGGCCCGTTTGGCGGCTACGCGCTGCTTGCGTGCGTCGGTGACCTGCTTGCTGTGGGTGACCTCGCGGACCTCGGCCTGCGGGTTGCTCGACCCTACTGCGGGGAGCACGGCCGGCACGGCGGGCGCCACGTTGCCGCCGACGCCGTGGGCGCCGTTGAGGTCGTTGGAGTTGGCGAGCGGGGTGACATCGCCGCTCGACGTCGCTTGAAGGGTCTGGCCTGCGGTAGCGGCGGCGAAAGCGCCTGCGGCGACGGCCGCGACCATCATCCTGCCGCGGAGGGCGGAGGACGGCGGAGCGATCCGGTGGGTGCCTCGGACACGCGTGACAGCACCCTGGAGTGCTCTCTCCAAAACCGGGGAAGGTTCTTCGCCGCCGGGGGAGCGGTGTCGAGCCAAGGTCGGGGCCTTCCGCTTACTCGAATGCCGATCAAACTAAGAACCCGGGCGGGGGATCCCGGTGAGCGGCTCGGGGTGCCACTCGATAGCTCCTGACGGAACCAGTCCTTATCGTGACCGGACTGTAATGGGGACCGGGGAACAGTAACGAACAGATACCGTCGAAGGCAAGATCTACGTGGCGTGTCGGCCAAACGTGCGTGCGCCAGCGTGCTGCTAGCTGGGGTTATAACGCTAAGTAGATGAGAAACTACTCCGTTCGGTGTGGCGTGGGTTACAGTTTCGGCTCCGTTGTGACGGTGGCAACCGCGGCTCAACCTCGCGCGCGGCCGTAACCAGACAACCGCCTGCCCACCCGGAACGGGGGCTGGGCGCCGCGCGGCGCGTCGGGTGACGTCGCATGGCTTGCTAGCGTCGCAGACGATGACCGCTCGCTCGCGACCCGCCGCCTCGGGGACGTCCGGACCCGCCCGGCCCGCTGCCCTGTCCGACGGCGTCTCGCACGCCGGAATCGTCGCCGCGGTCGGCGTCGCCGTTGTCGCCGCGGTGTCGCAGTCGGCCGGTTCCGTCGTCGGGATCGTGACCGGAGCCGATCCCGCCTTCCGGTCGTGGCCGTTGCTCGTGCTGCTCGCGGCGTTGCCCGCCGCGCTGGCGGTCGGCCTGCTGCTGCGCGGCAAGCCGGGCATCGCGGCGGGCGTGCTCGCCGGTGCCGGGGTGGTCGCGGCCGGTGGCGTCATCGCCGACGTGCAGTTCGCGATCGACGCCACCAGGATGGCCCGCCCCGAGCTGCTGCTGCCGGAGCGGGAGGCGGCGCCGGAGTGGGCTGGCCTCGGGCCGCTGCTCGCGGGCAAGGCGCTGCTCGTGGTCGCGGGCGTCATGGCGCTGCGGGCGTCCCGGTCGCTGCCGGACGACACCTCGGGCCGCGAGCAGGTGCGGCAGCCGCTCGCGCTGCTCGCGGCGGCGGCCGGGCTGCTGCTCGCCATCGGCGGGCTGATCGCGCCGTACATCTCGAACGACCCGCTGCTGCTGGACACCTCGGCGCTCGACGGCCCGCCGCCGGTGCTCACCGGTGCCGCCCTGCTCGTGCTCGCGGTGCCCGCCGCCGCCGCGCTCGGCGTCGCCGGTGGCGCAGGCGGCTTCGCCAACGGCCTGCTCGGCGGGCTCGCGCTCGGCGGCCTCACGATCGCGCTGCCACCGCTGGTCGCGGCATGGCGACTGCCGTTCCTGCATGTCACCGCGGGCCCGATCGTCGTCATCGTCGGCGCCGCCTGCCTCGCGCTGCTCGCGACACTGCCCGGCGACCGGCTCGCCGCGCTGCTGCTGCGCCGCGACGACGGTCTCGCTCTGCCGAGGCTGCGGGTGCTGTACGCGATCGCGGGCGGGCTCGCGATCGCCTCCGGTGTCTGTGCGTTCGCGGGCGCGATGACCCCGCTGGTCATCGGTCCTGGCGGGGAGCGGGTCAGCAGCCCGGCGCAGTGGCTACTCTACCCGCTCGGGCTCGGTCTCGGCCTGCTCGGCGTCGTGGCGTTCCTGCCCGCCGTCGCCGCCCGGCTGCGTCCGGTGTTCTCCGTCGCGTGGTCGGCGGTGCTGCTGGCAGGCGGGCAAGTGCTCACCGTGCCCATCGCCGCGGAGGAGCTGCCGATCAGGACCGAACAGGGCGCAGCGGGCTGGTGGACCTTCGGCGCGATCGTCTTCGCGCTGCTGCTCGCGGTGTGCTCGCTGGTGGCGGGCGTCGTCGAGCGGGAGGAGACCGGCAGGCTGCCCGCGGTCGCCGACGCCGACGACTCCGGTGGCTCCGGCGGCGCGCTGATCGGCGGTGGCGCCGCGCTGGCGGCCGCGCTCTCACTCGGCGCGTTCCTGCTGCCGGTGGCGCGGACGCCGAGCTACGCCACCACGGCGCTGACGGAGCAGGTCGACCTCGCGTACGGAGGTGTGCTTCTCACCACGCTCGCGGTGCTCGGGGTGCTGCTGCTGGTGCCGCGCAGCGGGAAGGAACCGGCCATCGCGTTGCTCGCCGCCGTGACGGGCGTCGTGGTCATCCGGCTGCTTGAGTGGTACGCCGTCGGCAGGCGTTATGAGGCGGCCTTCGCGCCGGGTGCGTTGTTCGCGATGGCGGCCGTCGTGGTGCTGGTGGCACTGGTCGTGATGGTGGCGGCGAGAGGCCGTTCGGCCGAGCGGTGACCGACTTCACCACCTCCGGACTGCGCATTCATTCAGCCGGTCGCTAGGGTCTAGGCGTCGGAAACCTGAGAACTGCTTGCAGGTTCGAAGCGGAAAACACAGCGAAACACAGCGGCGTGTCGTCAGGAGATGCGGAGAGTGGACCTCTACGAATACCAGGCGAAGGACCTCTTCGCCGAGCACGGCGTCCCGGTGTTGCCGGGTGCCGTGGCAGCAACCCCAGAAGAAGCCAAGGCCGAGGCGGAGAAGCTCGGCGGGCCGGTCGTCATCAAGGCTCAGGTCAAGACCGGCGGCAGGGGCAAGGCCGGCGGGGTCAAGCTCGCCGACAATCCGGACGACGCCAAGGCGAAGGCCGAAGCGATCCTCGGCCTCGACATCAAGGGCCACATCACCCGCCGTGTCCTCGTCGCCGAGGCGTCCGACATCTCCGAGGAGTACTACTTCTCGTTCCTGCTTGACCGGGCCAACCGGACCTTCCTGTGCATCGCGTCGGCCGAGGGCGGCGTCGAGATCGAAGAGGTCGCCCGGACCAACCCGGACGCGGTCGCCAAGATCGCGATCGACCCGCTGGCCGGAGTCGACCGGAGAAAGGCCGCCGAGATCGTGGCGGCGGCGAACTACCCCGAGGCCATCCGCCCGCAGGCAGCCGAGGTCGTGGTGAAGCTGTGGGAGACCTTCGTCGCCGAGGACGCGACGCTGGTCGAGGTGAACCCGATGGTGCGGGACCCGCAGGACAACGTCATCGCGCTCGACGGCAAGGTCACCCTCGACGAGAACGCGTCGTTCCGGCAGCCGACGCACGCCGGGCTGGTCGACGCCGAGGCCGAGGACCCGCTGGAGGCGATGGCCAAGGCAAAGGACCTCAACTACGTCAAGCTCGACGGTCAGGTCGGCATCATCGGCAACGGCGCCGGCCTCGTGATGTCGACGCTGGACGTCGTCGCCTACGCCGGCGAGAAGCACGGCGGCGTCAAGCCGGCCAACTTCCTCGACATCGGCGGCGGCGCGTCGGCCGACGTGATGGCGGCCGGCCTCGAAGTGATCATGTCGGACGAGGACGTCAAGAGCGTCTTCGTCAACGTCTTCGGCGGCATCACCGCGTGCGACGCGGTCGCCAACGGCATCGTGCAGGCGTTCAAGCTGCTCGACGAGCGCGGCGAGTCGATCAGCAGGCCGCTCGTGGTCCGGCTGGACGGCAACAACGCGGACGAGGGCCGCCGCATCCTCGACGAGGCCAATCTGCCCGGCCTGCTGCGGGTGGACACGATGGACGGCGCGGCCGACAAGGTCGCCGAGCTCGCGAACAGGGCGGTGTGAGTCATGGCAATCTTCCTCGACGAGAACTCCAAGATCATCGTCCAGGGCATGACGGGGTCCGAGGGCACCAAGCACACCGCTCGGATGCTGCGTTCCGGCGCGAACATCGTCGGTGGCGTCAACGCCCGTAAGGCGGGCACGACGGCCGAGATCGAGGGCAAGCAGCTGCCGGTGTTCGGCACCGTCAAGGAGGCCATGAGCGAGACCGGCGCGAACGTGTCGGTGCTGTTCGTGCCGCCGAAGTTCGCCAAGGACGCCGTGTTCGAGGCGGTCGACGCCGAGATCCCGCTCGCCGTCGTCATCACCGAGGGCATCCCGGTGCACGACGCCGCCACGTTCTGGGCGCATGCCTGCGCCAAGGGCAACAAGACGCGGATCGTCGGCCCGAACTGTCCCGGCGTCATCAGCCCGGGCAAGTCCAACGCGGGCATCATCCCCGCCGACATCACCGGGCCCGGCAGGATCGGCCTGGTGTCGAAGTCGGGCACGCTGACCTACCAGCTCATGTACGAGCTGCGTGACATCGGCTTCTCGTCCGCGGTCGGCATCGGCGGTGACCCGATCATCGGCACTACCCACATCGACGCGCTCGAGGCGTTCCAGAACGACCCCGAGACCGACGTCATCGTGATGATCGGTGAGATCGGCGGCGACGCTGAGGAGCGCGCGGCCGACTACATCAAGGACAACGTGACCAAGCCGGTCGTCGGCTACGTCGCCGGGTTCACCGCGCCGGAGGGCAAGACGATGGGCCACGCCGGCGCCATCGTGTCCGGCTCTTCGGGCACCGCCGCCGCCAAGAAGGAGGCGCTCGAGGCGGTCGGCGTGCGGGTCGGCAAGACGCCGAGCGAGACGGCTGAGCTGGCGCGGGAGCTGTACAAGGAGCAGTGACGGTGTTACGGAGCTAACGCCGTCAACACCACAAAGGCCGGGCACCGAGGTGGGTGTCCGGCCTTCTTTTTAGGTATGTTCGGCGCCGGACGCTGCGGCACGCCACGCAGAATCTTCCGATCACGCACAGGAGACACGGATGAACTACCCGAGCGGCGGGTTCCCAGCCCAGCCTCCGCAGCAGCAGGGCGGCCAGCTCTACCCGCAACAGCCGCAGCAAGGGGAGGAATCCAAGCGCGACTTCGGCGCCGTGGTCTACCTCGTCGTCGCCGGGCTCGGCGTGCTGAACCTCTTCTTCGGCTTCGCCAGCGTCGCCGGGAACCAGCCGTTCTACGAGTCGTCGGTGTCCTGGGTGCCCGCGATGCTGCTCATGTCCGGTCTCTGCGCGCTGTTCGCCTCGCTGCCCGGTGACCAGAAGCCGGGCATGTGGCCGGCCGTTTTCGCGGTCCCCGCCGTGATCGCGTTCCTGTTCGTCACCTTCGTGATCGACGCCGATCTCGGCACCGGTGGCACGCTCGTGCTGATCTTCGGCATCGCCCAGGCGGCGGCCGCGGTCGGGGCGTACCTGCTGGACGCCGAGGTGATCAAGCCGCCGCAGCCCAGTGAAAAGCAGCAACAGCCCGTCTACGGCCAGCAGCCGGCGTGGCCGGGGCAGGGGCAGTTCGGCCAGTACGGCCAGCCGCAGCAGTACGGCCAGCCGCAGCAGGGCGGCTACCCGCAGCAGCAACAGCAGCAGGCCGCGCCGACGCTGTACGCCCAGCCGCAGCCGGGCCAGGGGCAGCAGCAGGCGTCCGGTCAGCAGGGTCAGCAGGCACCGGCGCAGCCCCAGCCGCAAGCGCAGCCGACCACGTACGCCCACCAGCAGGGTCAGTTCCTCCAGCAGCCGCCGCAGCAGGGCTGATCTACTCCCACTGGGTGATCATCAGGTCCGCGCGCACCGCCGTGGCCAGCACCAGCTCGGCGTTGGTCTGGTCGGAGCCGCGGGCACGCGCCAGCGCGGCGTCCGGGGAGCGGCCGTAGGCGCGGTGCCGCTCGACGAGGCGTCGCGTCCGGTCGTCCTCCTCCGGCGCGAGGAACCACACCTCGTCGAACAGCGCGCGCAGCTCGCACCACGGTGGGTCGGGCAGCAGCAGGTAGTTCCCCTCGGTGATGACCAGCGGTGTCTCCGGCGGCACCGCGACGGCGTTGGCGATCGGCTCCTCGATGTCCCGGCGGAACAGCGGCGCGTAGACGGTGCCCTCGTTCGCGCGCAGCCGCCGCAGCAGGTGGACGTAGCCGTCCGCGTCGAAGGTGTCGGGCGCGCCCTTGCGCTCGGCGCGGCCCAGCCGTGCCAGCTCGGCCTGCGCCAGGTGGAAGCCGTCCATCCCGACGACGATCGCGCGGTCGCCGAGCGCCTTGCTGACGGCGGTGGCCAGCGTCGACTTCCCCGCGCCGGGCGCGCCGCAGATGCCGATGATACCGCGCCGCCCGGCCTGCGCCAGGCGTGACGCGCGGTCCACAAGCGTGTCGAGCATGTCCTGCCTTTGCGGGAATGAGGCGAAGAGCATAACCAACCGAGACGGCGTGGCTCAGCGTGACGTCGACGTATCAATGCGAAGGTGCTGATCACGATGTTGCAGCATGATGACGCACCGGCACGGGTCGGGGGCCTCGGGCGGTTCAGGGAACTGCTTGCCGTGGCCACCCTGCCCGTGCTGACCGGCTACGCGGCCATCGCGACGGTGTTCGCGACCGTGGCCGCCCTCGCGCCCGAGTCGAAGTTCTCGGTCACGGGCACTCTGCTCGCGGCCGGTCCCGGCTGGCTCGCGGCGTACCAGGTGCCGGTCGTCATCGCGGGCGACGAGCTGGGGCTGTTGCCGCTCGCGCTCACGATCGGGGTGTGTGCGCTGGTCGCCCGCTCGGCGGCGGGTGCGGCGGAGCGGCTCGGCTACCGGACGCCGCAACAGGCCGGCGTCGTCATCGGGACGGTCACAGGCACCCACGCGGCCGTCGGCGTGACGATCGCGGCGCTCGCCAACGGCGCCGCCGTCACGGCGGACCCGCTGCACGCGCTCACCGTGCCCGCGTTGCTGTCGGCGGTGGCGGCCACGGCAGGCGTCGCCCGCCGGTGCGGGCTGCTCGACGCGCTCAGTCCGTACGTCGACGACGCCGCGGTAGCGGGGATGCGCGCCGCCGGGCTCGGGATGGCGGGACTGCTCGCGGCGGCGGGGTTGGTGCTGACGGCGGCGACCGTGCCGGCCGTGTCCGACATGCAGGCGCAGTTCCTCGCGCACGCGCCCGGGGCCGGCAGCGGGTTCGGCATGTGGCTGTTGTGCCTGGGGTACCTGCCGAACGTGCTGCTCGCGGCGCTGGCGTTCCTGCTCGGCCCCGGGTTCACGCTCGGCGGGACGTCGCTCGGCCCGGTGTCCTTCGAGAGCGGCCCGGTGCCCGCAGTGCCGCTGCTCGCCGGGCTGACGGAGAGCCAGGCGGCGTGGTGGCCCGTGCTGCTGGTGCTGCCCGCGCTGGTCGGTGTCGTCGTCGGCCGGACGCTCCGTGCCTCCGCGACCTCGCCCGCGGAACGGCTCCGCAGTGTCGCGGTAGCCGGTGCGGTGATCGGGTTCGCGATCGTCGTGCTCGCGACGCTGGCGGGCGGCGGCCTCGGTGGCGGGCCGTACCCGGGCCTGGTGCTGCCGGCGGGCCTGCTCTCGATCGCCGCCTTCGCCTGGATTTTCATCCCCGGCGCCCTCGTCGCCTGGCTCACCGGCCCCCGCCCCGTCCGCGCCGTGTCCCACACTCAGGACGCCGTGTCCCACACTCAGGACGCCGTGTCCCACGTTGAGGACGCCGTGTCCGGCGTTGAGGACGCCGTGTCCGGCGTTGAGGACGCCATGTCTGACGTTGAGGACGGCGAGTTCGACGTGGCAGCCGACGACGAGGACCAGGCTGACGAGCCTGACCCCGACGATGTCGCCGAGGCCGAGGAGCCCGAGGTCGAGGAGCCCGAGGTCGAGGAGGACTCCGACACCGACGAGGACCTGGCCGAGGCCGACGACGCCGAGGCAGGTGCCGAAGACGACGCACCTGAGGATGTCGACGCCGCCGGCACCGAGGACGCCGAGCCGGAACCCACCGACGCCGCCGCCCGCTCCGACGAGCGCTGAGTCACTCACGCACTACCGCATCCGTTGCTGGGAGGCGAGGGTGTCTAGGGTGAAGGTGCCCGTCGGGAATCGTGGAGGAGAGGCGTTGGAGCGCTCGTCGCAGGCATCGGCCACCAGGCTTGACTTCGCCACGCCGGCGACGATCGTCGTACTGGCCTCGGGTTCGGGCACCCTGCTCCAGACACTGCTCGACACGACGCGGCAGGACGACTTCCCGGCCACGATCGTCGCCGTCGGCACCGACAGGCACGGCGTGCCCGCGCTGGATCGAGCCGAACAGGCTGGCGTCCCGCAGTTCGTCGTGCCGCTCAAGGACTGCCCGGACCGGGCCAGCTGGGACGCGGCGCTGACCAAGGCGGTGGCCGCCTACGAGCCCGATCTCGTCGTGTCCGCCGGGTTCATGAAGCTGCTCGGTCCCGAGTTCCTCGAACGCTTCGGCTTCCGCGTCATCAACACCCATCCCGCGCTGCTGCCCGCGTTCCCCGGCATGCACGCGGTGGCGGACGCGCTGGCCGCAGGCGTGAAGGTGACCGGTTCGACGGTGCACTTCGTCGACTCCGGGGTGGACACCGGGCCGATCATCGCGCAGGAAGCCGTCACCATCGAGCCCAATGACGACGACGCGAGTTTGCACGAGCGCATCAAGGCCGTTGAGCGCCGACTGCTCGTCGATGTCGTGGCCGCGCTCGCCCGCCACGGCTGCACCGTAACTGGAAGAAAGGTGAGGTTTCGTGACTGAGCAGGGCACACGTCCCATCAGGCGCGCGCTGGTCGGCGTCTCGGACAAGACAGGCTTGCTCGAACTCGCCACCGGCCTGCACGCGGCGGGCGTCGAGATCATCTCCACCGGCGGCACGGCCAGGGTCATCGCGGAGGCGGGCGTGCCCGTGACGCCGGTCGAGGAAGTCACCGGCTTCCCCGAGTCCTTCGACGGCAGGGTGAAGACGCTGCATCCGAGGGTGCACGCGGGGCTGCTCGCCGACACCCGCAAGCAGGAGCACCTCGACCAGCTGCGCGAACTCGACATCGCGCCGTTCGACCTGCTCGTCGTCAACTTGTACCCGTTCGAGCACACCGTCGCCTCGGGCGCCGACCCGGCCGAGTGCGTCGAGCAGATCGACATCGGCGGTCCGGCCATGGTGCGCGCGGCCGCGAAGAACCACGGCAGCGTCGCCGTCGTCGTCGACCCGGCCCGCTACGACTGGGTACTCGAGCAGGTGCGCAACGGCGGCTTCACGCTCGCCGACCGCACCCGGCTCGCCGCCGACGCCTACCGGCACACGGCGTCCTACGACGTCGCGGTCGCGTCCTGGATGGGCAACGTGCTCGCCCCCGAACCGGGCACGAACTTCCCGGCGTGGATCGGCGCGACCTACCGCCGCTCCCGGGAGCTGCGCTACGGCGAGAACCCGCACCAGCAGGCCGCGCTCTACACCTCGGGCACGCCCGGCCTGGCCACGACGGAGCAGCTGCACGGCAAGGAGATGTCGTACAACAACTACGTCGACGCCGATGCCGCCATTCGCGCCGCCTACGACCACGAGCTGCCCGCCGTCGCGATCATCAAGCACGCCAACCCGTGCGGCCTCGCGGTCTCGGCCAATGGCATCGCCGACGCGCACCGCAAGGCGCACGCGTGCGATCCGGTGTCGGCCTTCGGCGGGGTCATCGCGACCAACCGCGAGGTGTCGGTGGAGATGGCCGAGCAGGTCGCCGACGTGTTCACCGAGGTCATCGTCGCGCCCTCGTACGCGGACGGTGCGGTGGACATCCTTCAGCGCAAGAAGAACATCCGCATCCTGCGCGGCGCCGCGCCGCAGCGGGACGGTGTCGAGTCGCGTGCGGTGACGGGCGGGCTGCTGGTGCAGTCCTCGGACGCGATCGACGCTGCGGGTGACGACCCGGCGAACTGGACGCTGGCCGCTGGCGAGGCCGCCGACGAGGCCGTGCTGGCCGACCTCGCCTTCGCGTGGCGGGCCGTGCGCGCGGTGAAGTCGAACGCGATCCTGCTCGCCACCGATGGCGCCTCGGTCGGCGTCGGCATGGGCCAGGTCAACCGGGTGGACTCCTGCCGGCTGGCCGTGGAGCGCGCTGGCGACCGCGCGAAGGGTTCTGTTGCCGCATCGGACGCGTTCTTCCCCTTTCCAGACGGGTTGCAGGTACTGATCGACGGCGGAGTGCGAGCGGTGGTGCAGCCGGGCGGTTCGGTGCGGGATCCCGAGGTCGTCGCGGCGGCGGAGGCGGCGGGGATGACGGTGTACCTCACCGGCACCCGGCACTTCGCTCACTGACGTCTTCTCTACCAGGCCGGGGCGACAATCACAGCCGCTCCGGCGTTGTGTCGCGCGCTGACCTGGGTAATCATCGCTATTGCCTCGCGAGTGGTGACACTCGCTCGCTTCTTTCTCTCGCTGGCTTGACATCGCGCTCCGGGTAGCGTTCACTTGGCCTATCGAACATAAGTTCGATAGGAGGTTGGGCGGCGCCGTCTTCGCCACGGCGGCCGATGGCCACAGGCGGTGGTGTGGCCGAGGTACGCGAGAGGGTGATGTGCGGTGATGAGCGATCGTTCGCTCATGGTGCCTGACGACACCGACAGTTTCGGCGACGCTGATGACGACACGGTGGCGTGGTTGGCGTCGTTGACGGGGCTGAACACGGCGAGCGGAATGGCGGCCGGTGCTGCGGGAGCGCCGGCTGTGGGGAAGCTGCTCCCCGTGCTGCCCGAACTGACAGACGTGCTGCCCCGCCGGGGACTACGCAGGGGCAGCACGGTGTCGGTGATCGGGTCGCGGCTGCTGATGCTGTCGTTGTTGGCCGAGGCCACGGCGCGGGGGTCGTGGGCAGCGGTCGTCGGGATGCCTGACCTCGGGGTGGTTGCGGCGGCCGAGCTCGGCGTCGAGGTGAGCAGGCTGGCTCTTGTGCCTGCGCCTGGCGCCGAGCTCGTGCCGGCCGTCGCCGCACTGTTGGATGGGCTGGATCTCGTCGTCGTCGGCCGTGGGGTGAATGGACGCACCGCGCGGCAGTTGTCGGCACGAGCACGGCATCGGGGTGCTGTGCTCATCGCGACGGGAGCCTGGCCACGAGCCGATGTCGAGCTGAGGTGCGAAGAAGGGCGATGGTCCGGTCTGGAGCCGACCGGACATGGCTACCTGAGTGAGCGGGAGGTCACCGTGCGCGGCAGCGGCAGGGGAGCCGCGGCGCGCCCGGTGGTGACGCGACTGTTGCTGCCGGGACCTGCCGGACGGCTCGCCAGCCTGGAGATGGCCGAGACAGAAGCGCTGCTGGAAGCGGGGTGAGCGCACTGTCCGGCGAGGAAGAAGCTGCCCGGTTGCTGGTGGTGTGGTGCCCAGACTGGCCGGTCACGGCGGCGAGCGTTGCCGCGGGGATCCCGGTGCATCACCCGGCCGCCGTGTTCTCGGCCAACCGGGTCGTCGCCTGCTCGGCGACGGCGCGGAGCAACGGGGTGCGCAGGGAGATGCGGCGCAGGGAAGCGCAGTCCTGCTGTCCCGACCTCGCGGTGCTCGGCGTCGATCCGGCGCGGGACGCGCGGCTGTTCGAACCGGTCGCCGCCGCCGTCGAGGAACTGGTCGTCGGGGTGGAGGTGGTGCGGCCCGGTGTCGTCGCCGCACCGGCATCGGGTGCCATCGGGTACTTCGGTGGTGAGCACGATCTGATCGAGCGGCTGGTCGATCACGTGTCCGGCGAGACCGGGCTCGAGTGCCAGGTCGGCATCGCGGACGGGCTGTTCACCGCGGTGGTCGCCGCCCGGCGTGGCGTGGTGGTCGAGCCGGGCACGGCCGCACGTTTCCTCGGCCCCCTGCCGATCACCGAGCTGGTCAGTGCCATGCCGACGGAGGACAACGACGAGCTGGCCGACCTGCTGCGACGGCTGGGGCTGCGCACGCTCGGGCAGTTCGCCGAGTTGTCGGAGCGGGTGGTGTCCTCCCGGTTCGGCCTGGCAGGCATGGCCGCGCATCGGCTCGCGCGCGGACTGTCTGAACGACCGATAGACAGGAGGAAACCGCCGGAGGAGCTCACGGTGGTCGAGACGTTCGACCCGCCACTCGAACGAATCGACGCTGCCGCATTCGTGGCGAAGATTCTGGCCGAGAAGCTGAACGCCGAGCTGTGCGGGCGTGATCTCGCCTGCACGCGGCTCGGCATCTACGCCATGACCGAGACGGGGGAGGAGCTGGCGCGAACGTGGCGGTGCGCGCAACCGGTCAGCGAGAGCGGCATCGCCGACAGGGTGCGCTGGCAGTTCGAGAGCTGGCTTCGCGCCGCGCCGGATGACGGGCCCGCTGGCAGGCCGAACAGCGGCGTCGTCAAGCTGCGGCTGCAACCGGAGGAGCTGGTTCACGCGAGCAGACTGCAGTTGGGGCTGTGGCGTTCCGGCGGTGGTGACGAGATCGCCGACGAGCGCGCCGGTCGCGCCCTGGTGCGGGTGCAGGAGATGCTCGGACAGACGGCGGTGTGCACGCCGGTGCTCGCCGGTGGGCGGGGCCCTGGCGAGCGGGTGCGGCTGGTGCCGTGGGGCGATCCGCGTGACGAGCTGGACGAACACCCCTGGCCGGGACGGCTGCCGGCGCCGTCACCCGCGACGGTGTTCGCCGAGCAGACCGATGTCCTCGTGACCGATGAGCGCGGCGGTCCTATCACGCTGACCGAGCGTGGCCAGCTGACCGCCGCGCCGTACCAGGTCGAGCTGACGGACGGCCCACGGCGGGTGATCGCCTGGGCCGGGCCATGGCCGGTCGACGAGCGCTGGTGGGAACCGCTGGCGGAAAGAGTACGGGCACGGGTGCAGGTCCTCGTCAGCCCTGGCGATGCCCTGTTGCTCCAGTTCCGTGCCCACAGCCGACCGAGCTGGATCGTCGAAGGAGAGTACGCCTGATGGGGTGGAACAACCCGCCGACGCGATGGTCCGAGTTGGAGCGGACCCTGTCGGGGCAGCCCACGGCCGAGCCCGAGGCCATCGGGGACGGCTCGGACAGTCCGGCGTGGACCCGGCGCCGGGAGGGCTACTTCCGGCCGGACGACCTCGAGGACCGGTATCCGGAAGGGCAGTCCGGGGGCGACTGCCGGGTGCCCTACGCCGAGCTGCACTGTCACTCCAACTTCAGTTTTCTCGACGGTGCGAGTCATCCGCATGAGCTGGTCGAGGAGGCGTCCCGGCTCGGGCTCGACGCGATCGCACTCACCGACCACGACGGCATGTACGGGGTGGTGCGGTTCGCGCAGGCCGCGAAGGAGCTGGGCGTGCGCACCGTGTACGGCGCCGAGCTGAGCCTGGGACTGTCCGCGCCGCAGAATGGTGTCGCCGACCCGGAGGGCGAGCACCTGCTGCTGCTCGCCCGCAACGCAGACGGCTACGCCAGCCTGTGCCGCGCCATCACGGCAGGCCAGCTCGCCGGTCACGATGGCGGCGCCGACCGGGCCGAGAAGGGCAGGCCGATCTACCGCATCGAGGATGTCGCTGAGCAGGTGGCAGGCGATTGCGTCGTGCTGACCGGCTGCCGCAAGGGCCCAGTCCGATCGGCGCTGTCGGACACCGACCCGGCAGGCGGCTACCGGATGGCGGCGGGCAGGCTGCGGCAGCTCACCGGGTTGTTCGGCAAGGACAACGTCTTCGTCGAGCTGTTCGACCACGGCCTGCCCACCGACGGCAAGCGCAACGACGAGATGGCCACTCTCGCCGCCGAGTTCGGGCTGCCGACGGTGGCCACCACCGTCGCGCACTACGCCACACCCCACCAGGGACGACTGGCCACCGCGCTGGCCGCGATCAGGGCACGGCGCAGTCTCGACGAGATGGACAGCTGGCTGCCCCCGGCCGCCGGTGCGCACCTGCGATCCGGGGCCGAGACGCGGCAGCGTTTCGCTCGCTACCCCGGTGCGGTGCAGCGTGCCGCACTGCTCGGCGTCGAGCTGTCGTTCGACCTGACGCTCGTCGCCCCCGAGCTGCCGCCGTTCGACGTCCTCAACGGCCACACCGAAGCCAGCCACCTGACCTGGTGGGTCTATGAGGGCGCCCGGCAGCGTTACGGCCCGCGATGCGCCCGCAACCAGCACGCCTACGACCAGCTCGAACGCGAGCTGAAGGTCATCATCGGCCTGGATTTTCCTGGCTACTTCCTGATCGTCGCCGACATCGTCCGGTTCTGCCACGAGAACGGCATCCTCTGCCAGGGCAGGGGATCCGCCGCGAACTCGGCGGTCTGTTTCGCGCTCGGCGTCACCAAGGTGGACCCGGTGCGCTGGGGACTGCTGTTCGAACGGTTCCTCGCTCCCGAACGAGACGGCCCGCCCGACATCGACATCGACATCGAGTCCGACCGTCGCGAGGAGGTCATCCAGTACGTCTACGGCAAGCACGGCAGGCAGCGGGCGGCGCAGGTCGCCAACGTCATCACCTACCGGGCGCGCTCGGCGGTGCGCGACGTCGCGGGGGCGTTCGGCTACTCGCCGGGTCAGCAGGACGCCTGGAGCAAACAGATCGACCGATGGTCGTCGACCACCGCGCACGCCGACAACGACATCCCGGAGCCGGTCGTCGCGCTGGCCAACGAGCTGGGCGACTTCCCGCGCCACCTCGGCATCCACTCCGGCGGCATGGTGCTCGCCGATCGACCGGTGGGTGAGGTGTGCCCGGTGGAGTGGGCCCGGATGGCCGACCGCAGCGTGCTGCAGTGGGACAAGGACGACTGCGCCGAGGCGGGGCTGGTCAAGTTCGACCTGCTCGGGCTCGGCATGCTCTCCGCCGTCCGATATGCCGTCGATCTGGTGCGTGAGCACGAGGGCGTCGAGATCGACCTCGCGGATCTCGATATGGCCGATCCCGAGGTCTACGACATGCTCTGCCGCGGTGACGCCGTCGGCGTGTTCCAGGTGGAAAGCCGGGCGCAGCTCGCGACGTTGCCCCGGCTCCGGCCGCGTTCGCTCTACGAGCTCGCCGTCGAGGTCGCGCTCATCCGGCCAGGCCCGATCCAGGGCGGGTCGGTGCACCCCTACATCCGCAGGCACAACGGTGAGGAGCCCATCACCTACGACCATCCGCTCACCCAGAACGCGCTGGAGAAGACCCACGGCGTGCCGCTGTTCCAGGAACAACTCATGCAGCTCGCGGTGGACGTGGCGAACTTCAGTCCCGGCGAGGCCGATGAACTGCGCCGGGCCATGGGCGCCAAACGCTCGACGCGCAAGATGGAGCGGCTGCGGCGGCGGTTCTACGACGGTGCGGGCGACAACGGCGTGCCCCGCGATGTCGCCGCGCGGATCTACGAGAAGTTGCTGGCCTTCGCCAACTTCGGCTTCCCCGAAAGCCACGCGATCAGCTTCGCGTACCTGGTCTTCACCAGCGCGTACCTGAAGTACTACCACCCGGCGGCGTTCTGCGCGGCGCTGCTGCGGGCCCAGCCCATGGGCTTCTACTCGCCGCAGTCGCTGGTCGCCGACGCACGCAGGCACGGTGTGACTGTGCGCGGTTCCTGCGTCAACGCCAGCCTCGCGCACGCCACGCTGGAGCCTGTCGCCGAGGGAGACGCCACGCCCGCGGTGCGCATCGGGCTGGCTGCGGTGCGCACCATCGGGCAGCAGGTGGCCGAGCAGATCGTCGCGGATCGCCAGCGTGGCGGACCGTTCACCAGCATGGCCGACCTGGCACGGCGGGTGCGGCTGAACACGCCGCAGGTCGAGGCGCTGGCGACGGCGGGCGCGTTCGGCTGTTTCGAGCAGGACCGGCGTCAGGCGTTGTGGGCGGCGGGAGCCGTCGCCACCGAACGGCCGGAGAAACTGCCGGGCAGTGGCGTCGGGGTCGAGGCGCCACCGCTGCCCGGCATGCACGACTGGGAGCACGCGATGGCGGACGTGTGGGCGATGGGAATCTCGCCCGACAGCTTCCCCACGCAGTTCCTTCGCGACCGGCTGGACCGGCTCGGGGTGGTCCCGGCCGCGCAGGTGCCCGCGGTGCCGCACGGCAAGCGGGTGCTCATCGGCGGCGCCGTCACCCACCGCCAGCGGCCGGCGACCGCCAGCGGCGTCACCTTCCTCAACATCGAGGACGAGACGGGAATGGTCAACGTGGTCTGCTCACCCGGATTGTGGGCCCGTTACCGGCGAGTGGCGCGGTCGAGCCCCGCGCTGCTGATCAGAGGAGTCGTCGAACACGCCGACCATGGCCACGGCGTCGTCAGCGTCCTCGCCGACAAGCTGCAGCACCTCGACGTCCGCATCCCGACCAAGTCCCGCGACTTCCGCTGATCCCGTGCCCCGACGGCTGACATTCCGACGCCGTCCATTGTTGTCCGATGGATTTTGTCTGAATAGTGTCGAAAAGTCTGGATGTTGGCGGGTGGCGTGGGAGGTCTGGTGGTCGGCGGATGGTTGTTGTCCGATATGGCGTTCCTGCTGCTCGTCCTCGGCATGGCCATCGCGACCGAACGTCTCTGCGCTCGACTGGATGCCGGCGCGCGATCAGCCGAGCCGATCGCCGATGCCGGTGTCGAGGCCAAGGCCGAGGATGCCCGACCGGAGGCGGTAGTCGTCGCCGTCGAACATGTGCTGACCGTGCCGAAGGCTCCCGCCACGACGTGTGCACCCCGGCCACACCGGCCCAGCCATCGGCACGGGCCGGTGACCGTGGCACACGGCGCGGCGGTGGCTAGCCGGTGGGGGGATCGCCGGGATCGAGTTCGATGAGCACGCCGTCGCCGACGAGGTCCTCGACGGCGGCGGGCAGGACATAGGCCGAGCCGCCGCCTGGCTGGCTGAACCACGGGATCGACACCCCGGCGAGCGCCTCGATCGGGCGCTGCACCCGGTACACGTGGTACGGGCGGTGCACCCACTCCGGCACCAGCGACCGCTCCTCGAACGGCGTGCCTGCCATGTAGGTGAGGTTGCCGTCCGGGTAGCCGAACCGGTCGATCTCGGTGCCGATGGGCAGCTCCTCCAGCTGCTTGCCCCGGAACAGCGTCAACGGCGGTTCGCCGGGCAGCGGCTGGATCGGCCACGCCGTCTGCTGCGGCTGCCCACCGCCGCCGCCGCCCGGCGCGGCGGGCGCTTGCCGGGGCGCCGGGGCGTGGAACGTCGTCGGCGGCGTCTCCGGCCGGTCGGGCACCGACACGGGGGGCGTCACGGTCGTCGGTTGCGGCTCGACCGGAGCGCTCATGCCGGTCGAGTACGGCGCGGACAGCGCGTCGGCGACATCGCGGTGCAGTCCGTTCACCTCGGGCTGCACGTCGTGCTCCTCGACGGCGGGCGCCTCGGGCTCGGCGGAGCCCGACGGCTCGAGCAGCAGCTTGCCCAACATGAACGCCGCCGCGTCCTCGGCGTCGCCGAACACCGACGGGTTGGTGAGCGTGTCGTCGTACCAGCCGACCCGCCAGCCCTGCTCGGTCTGCTCGATGCTCCACCCGTGCGCCACCGGCTCGCCGATGCTGTAGTCACTCGACGGGACGTTCAGGTCGGCCAGCATGTCGCGCAGCCGCGTGACCGCGGGCTCGTCCGGATAGGCGAGCTCCGGTTCGACCGGCTCGTCGGCGACATCCTCGTCGTCCCGAAACTCCTGCCGGAACTCGGTCCTGAACTCGTCCCGGAACTCGTCACGGGTGTCGAAGTACTGCGTGCTGATCGACGCCTGTGCCGCGCGTTCCAGGTCGTACTCGTCGTGGCTCGGAGCCGCGTGCTCCGTGAGCTGCTCCTCGTAGCCGTCCCGGAAGTCGTCGTCGAAACCGTCTTCGAAGTGGTACTCGAACTCCTCCGACGTCTCCGGCTCGTGGTACGTCGTCTCGAAGTCCTCGGTCACGTCCTCCTGCGGCGCGTCAACGTCGACCGGTGTGTGCCACACCTGCGTCTGCTCCACCGCGTCCGGAAGCGGGGCGCTCAGGTCGGCCGGGGCGTGCCAGACCTCGGTGCGCTCGGTGGCGTCGGGCGGTGGTTCTTCGGCGCCGTTCTCCGACGCGGAGCGCCGCCACGGCGGGTCGATCATCGTGGTCGCGGGGGAGGTCGCGGCCCGTGGCTCGGGTGCGGCAGGCGGCTGCTGCTGCGGCGCCGTGGCCTGCTGCTGTCCCGGGTCGCCCCTGGTCAGGTAGTCGTGCGCCGCGGCCCGCTGCTCGTCGGTGACACGCGGCACCTGGAACCCGTTGTTCCTGATGTGCTCGACGAGCTCCGCCTCAGGGGCGATGCCGTACTCCTGCAGGTAGTAGTTCACCGCGGCCGGCCAGATCCAGGTGCCGTCGCTGTGGAAGGCGACGGGGACGCGAGCCTCCGGCACGGGTGCGAGCCGGTCGAGGTCGTAGCCGCGTCCCGGCAGCACGACCGGCGCGCCGCCGAGATAGGAGAGCATGCGGTCCTGCTCGGCGACGTTGAGCTCCTGACGCTCGATCACCGGACGGCCTGCCTGGTTGGTGCCGTCAAAGATCCGCGCGAACCGGAAGTGCGGCCCCGACGGCTCCGGGCCGACGCCGGAGAGCCGATCCATCAGCCACTCCGGGATGTTTTCCTCGTTGCGGGGGAACATGCGCAGTTCGTCGGTGTACGCCTGCGGCGGCGGGAGCTGACGCCAGCGAGGCTCCTCGCGGTCGTACTCCAGGTTGTAGCTCGCGGGAGCGTCGAGCTGATAGTGGGCGTTGAACCAGGTGCCCCGCTCCTCGCGGTACATGCCCGCCCTGAGTCGGTTGAACAGCGTGGCGATGTCCTGGGTCGCCACCCATTGCTGCTGCGAGCCGTCCGCGAGGGTGACCTCGCCTTCAAGCTCGTGGTACCTCCCCACCGTGCGGTAGTGCGCCGTGATGCGCTGCCAGTCGCCGGGCGCCGTCCGCAGCAGGGCGAGACCGATCTGCTTGACCAGTGTGTCCTGCTCTGTCGGGTTGAGCTGCGTCGCGTGTGCCACCCGAACATCTTGACTCGAAACCGAGTTGTTCGCACACGAAGGTTCACTGATCTCACAGCTTTGGACCAACTGGAGCCAACTTCTTGTCATCCAGCCAGCTACCGTGGCGGGGTCGGCAGGGGCCGAAAGGGGGAGGTGAGGACGATCGCGGCGATCACTCGCGGTCCGACGCGACATCGGGTGCTCGGCGTCGCGGCGGCGTTCGCCGCCGGGTTCGCGATGGCACTCCAGGCGAGGATCAACGGCGAGCTCGCCGTGGAGCTCCACGACTCGCTGCTCGCCGCGCTGATCTCGTTCGGCGGTGGGCTCGTCGTGCTGGCGCTGCTGCTGCCGTTCTCGCAGGGCATGCGTGCCGGGGCTGCGAGGATCCGGGATGCGGTCTCCGTCGGCGCGCTGCGGCCGTGGTTCCTGCTCGGTGGCCTCGGCGGCGCGTTCGTGATCTTCAGCCAGTCGCTGACGGTCGGCGTGCTCGGCGTGGCGACGTTCACCGTGGGCATCGTCACAGGCCAGATGTTGAGCGGGCTGCTGGTCGACCGGGCCGGGCTCAGCCCGGGCGGCACGCGGCCAGTCAGCGTGATGCGGCTGCTCGGCGCCGCGATGATGCTGCTGGCGGTGGTCGCCACGACCTGGGGGAGCTTCTCGATCGCGGGAACCGAAGCCTGGCTGGTGATCGTTCCCGTGCTCGGCGGCGTCACGCTCGCGGTGCAGCAGGCGATCAACGGCCATGTCGGCGCGGCGGCGGGCAACTCGCTGACGGCGACGCTGGTCAACTTCGCGGGCGGCACGGCGGTGCTCGCCGCCGCGTGGTTGGCGGCCGCGCCACTGCGGGACGGCACCGTCACCTTGCCCGCCAACCCACTGCTCTACCTCGGTGGCGTGTTCGGGGTCGCGTTCGTCGCCATCGCGGCGCTCGTGGTGCGCTGGATCGGGGTGCTGATGCTCGGGCTGGCCGCGCTCAACGGCCAGTTGCTCGCCTCGCTGTTGCTCGACGCGCTGCTGCCGGCGAGCTCCGTCGGGCTGACCGCCGGCACGGTGGCCGGGGCAGTGCTGGCGATGGTCGCGATCGTGGTCGCCTCGGTGCGAAGGCGCGACACTGCTCTGCCAGAATAAGCAGCCGGGCCGCCGAGGAGAGGAACAAAGCTGTGGCAACGGTGCTTGACGGCAGGGCGACCAAGGACGCGATCTTCGCCGAACTCACCGGCAGGGTCGAGGCGCTGACCGAGCGTGGACTGACTCCCGGCCTGGCCACGGTGCTGGTCGGTGACGATCCCGGCTCCCACTCCTACGTCCGCTCGAAACACCGGGACAGCGCGCAGGTCGGCGTCACCTCGATCCGCCGTGACCTGCCCGCCGACACCACCCAGGCCGAGCTGGAGAAGGTCGTCGACGAGCTGAACGCGGACCCGGCCTGCACCGGCTACATCGTGCAGCTGCCGCTGCCCAAGCACCTCGACACCGGGGCGATCCTGGAACGCATCGACCCGGCCAAGGACGCCGACGGGCTCGCTCCCATCAGCCTCGGCAGGCTGGTGCTGAACGAGAAGGCGCCGTTGCCGTGCACGCCGCGCGGCATCGTCGAGCTGCTGCGGCGTTACGACGTCCCGATCGCCGGCGCGCACGTCGCCGTCGTCGGCAGGGGCATCACCGTCGGCAGGACGCTGGGTCTGCTGCTGACCCGGCGCTCGGAGAACGCCACCGTGACGCTGTGCCACACCGGCACCCGCGACATCGCCGCCGAGACCCGCCGCGCCGACATCGTGGTCGCCGCCGCCGGGGTGCCGCACTTGATCACGCCGGACATGGTGAAGCCGGGCGCGGCCGTGCTCGACGTTGGCGTCTCCCGCGTCGACGACAAGCTGACCGGCGACGTCGCCCCGGGCGTTGACGAGGTCGCGGGGTATCTCTCCCCGAATCCCGGCGGGATCGGCCCGATGACGCGGGCGATGCTGGTCACCAACGTCGTCGAGGCAGCGGAACGAGCCGCTGGCGTCGCGAGCTGATATGGCGGCTCGGCGAGTCTCCGACCGGGTGCGGACGCATCTGCCGTTCGGGCTCGTCATCGCGATCGTCGCGGTGGGGTTCGTCCGTATCGCGCAGTATCACTGGCGCGAGGGCACGGTGCTGATCGCGGTCGCGTTGCTCGTCGCCGCGATCCTGCGGGCCGTCCTGACGCAGGCGCAGTCGGGGCTGCTCGTCATCAGGGGCCGGGGTATCGACGTGCTCGCCTATGCCGCGTTCAGCGCGATGATCTTGATTGTGTCGTTGACGATCACGAAGGGGCCGACCGGCTGAGCCGCGCCTAACGCTGCTCGCTCTTGCCGAGGACCTCGCAGTCCGGCCCGGGGTACATCAGGCTCTCGTGGCCGTCGGAGAACCGCACCAGGAACGGCGGGTTGCCGTCCTCGCCGCGCACCTCGACGATCTCGCCGTGCTGCTCGCCGGATCCCACTGTTCTGCCGTGGACGAGGATCCGGTCACCTGCTGTCGCATGCATTACTGACCACCTCCGATCTCAGGGTAGGAGCAGGCGGGGGTCGCGTCGATGGGGACGCTTACTCCGCCATCCAGAGCACCCGCATGGGTGCACGAGTTGCCCGCACCTGCCACCAGGAGCAGGCTCGGAGGGAGACGACGCAACCCGACCTGAGGAGGCGGAGATCCATGGCGGCCTGTGAGGTTTGCGGTAACGACTACTGGGGCGCGTTCGAGGTGCGTACCCAGAGCGGCGACATGCACATCTTCGACAGTCTCGAATGCGCGGCGCAGCGCATCGCGCCGGTGTGCGAGCACTGTCAGTGCCGGATCCTGGGCCACGGCGTCGAGGTCGACGGCCGGTTCTTCTGCTGTGCGCACTGTGCGCGCACCAGCATGAACAAGGGCGCCGAGATCCGCGACGCGGTCGGCGCACATCCCGGCTGAGGCGCCGACCCCGGTCGCGGGTTGGCTTCGGGGATGCGATTTGGCCGGCGTGGCGCTCTGCTGAAAGACTGAGATTCGTCACGTGGTTCACCACGGCTGGCCAGTTACCAGTACGCTTGTCCCGTTACGCTGATACCACACCGCGAAGATCCGCGAAGGGTTCGCTCCCCGGGCCCACCCGAACAGTGTGACCCGGGACGGCCCGCGACCACAGAGTGAGGAGCACCTGGCGCTCATGTCGAAGATCAAGGTCCAGGGAACCGTCGTAGAACTCGACGGCGACGAGATGACCCGAATCATCTGGCAGTTCATCAAAGACAAGTTGATCCATCCGTACCTGGACATCAACCTTGAGTACTACGACTTGAGCATCGAGGAGCGGGACCGCACCGACGACCAGGTCACCGTCGACTCCGCCAACGCCATCAAGGAGCACGGCGTCGGCGTCAAGTGCGCGACGATCACCCCGGACGAGGCCCGAGTAGAAGAGTTCGGCCTCAAGAAGATGTGGCGCAGCCCGAACGGCACCATCCGAAACATTCTCGGTGGTGTCGTTTTTCGTGAGCCCATCGTCATCTCGAACATCCCGAGGCTGGTGCCCGGCTGGACCAAGCCGGTCATCATCGGCCGTCACGCGCACGGGGACCAGTACAAGGCCACCGACTTCAAGGTCCCCGGCCCCGGCACGCTGACGATCACCTACCAGCCGGACGACGGCTCCGAGCCGATGGAGTTCGAGGTCGCCCGTTACCCGGAGGGCGGCGGCGTCGCGATGGCGATGTACAACTTCCGCCGGTCCATCGAGGACTTCGCGCGGGCGTCGTTGCAGTACGGCCTCGACCGTGGCTTCCCGGTGTACATGTCGACCAAGAACACGATCCTCAAGTCGTACGACGGGATGTTCAAGGACATCTTCCAGGAGATCTACGAGAACGAGTTCAAGGCCGACTTCGACGCCAAGGGCCTGACCTACGAGCACCGGCTGATCGACGACATGGTCGCGCAGGCGATGAAGTGGGAAGGCGGCTACGTCTGGGCGTGCAAGAACTACGACGGCGACGTGCAGTCCGACACCATGGCGCAGGGCTTCGGCTCGCTCGGGCTGATGACGTCGGTGCTGCGCACGCCGGACGGCAAGACCGTCGAGGCCGAGGCGGCGCACGGCACGGTGACCCGGCACTACCGGCAGCACCAGCAGGGCAAGCCGACGTCGACCAACCCGATCGCGTCGATCTTCGCGTGGACGCGGGGTCTCGAGCACCGGGGCAAGCTGGACGGCACGCCCGAGGTGGTCGACTTCGCGCACAAGCTGGAGCAGGTCGTCGTCGAGACGGTCGAGGGCGGCAAGATGACCAAGGACCTCGCGCTGCTCGTCGGCAAGGACTCGCAGTACCAGACGACCGAGGAGTTCCTCGCGACACTGGACGAGAACCTGCAAAAGAAGATGGCCCAGGGCTGACACCCGCGTCGTGAGTGCTGGCCCGGTCCAGCGCTCACGACCGGGTGGCGGATGCGGCTTCGTGCCCAACCCGGGCGGGATGCTTGCTATACCTGGAATGCGTGATTGGTCGCAGCGGGTAGCGAGGAGCGCGGGTGTTACTGGGCGTGCCGAAGCGGACTTTGATCATTGCCGCCGTGCTGGCCGGCGTATTCGTCGTGTACCTCGTCGGGGATGGGCGTGGCGGCGTCAACGGCATCGACGTCGGCGGCGTGACCGGATCGGGCTGCCGATTCACCGAGGTGATCTCAGTAAGGGTTGCTGCTTGATTCGGGCGACACGCCCAATGTGTCCGTAGTGGACAGTACTGGATGTGGGCGTGGAGTCCCCGGTAGATGAGTTCTCACCACAAGATCCACATCTGCCCGGGGAGGACTCCACGTGATTGCCTATCGTGCCATGCTCGACGTCTCGCGCGAACTCGCACAGCGGGTGAGTCAGCTGTTGGCGGCCGAGCGGCGCCGGCGCGGTACGCGCAAGGGCACGCGGGCGTTGACCTGCTTTCGGCAGGCGGTCATGGGGCTGCGCTGGTTTCGCCAGGACGCCGACATCGCCGCGCTGGGCCACGATCACGGCGTGTCCCGGGCGACGGCCTACCGCTACCTCGACGAGGTGATCGACGTGCTCGCGGCCAACGCTCCCGACCTGCGTGACGCTCTGCTGCGCGCACAGGCGCGGGGTGCGGGCTATGTGATCCTGGACGGCAAGGTGTTCTCCGCCGACCGCTGCGGCGAGCAGAACACAAGCGTCAAGGGCAAACAGATCGATGCGTGGTACTCAGGCAAGGCCTGTGAGCACG
>WHUB01000070.1 GCA_009377395.1 Actinophytocola sp.
GCAGCGTTCGTCCCGCACACCCGCCGGGCGTCCCGGTGGTCGCACCGAAGCAATCGAGGCCCCGTCCGACTCGCCCCCGACATCCCCGTCGGGCAAGCTCTGCGTTCTCGACACCTCGGTGCTGTTGTCCGACCCGTGGGCCATCACCCGATTCGCCGAGCACGCCGTCGTGCTGCCGCTCGTGGTGATCAGTGAGTTGGAAGGGAAGCGTCACCACCCTGAGCTGGGGTGGTTCGCGCGGGAAGCGCTGCGGTTGCTCGACGACCTCCGGCTGCGGCACGGCCGCCTCGACCAGCCGGTCGCCATCGGCGAAGCGGGCGGCACACTGACGGTGGAGTTGAACCACTCCGACCCGACCGTGCTGCCTGCCGGGTTCCGCACCGACAGCAACGACCACCGCATCCTGGCCTGCGCACTGAACCTGAGCGCCGAGCACGACGACGTCACGCTGGTCACCAAGGACATCCCGCTGCGGGTCAAGGCGGGCGCGGTCGGGCTCACCGCCGACGAGTACCGGGGCCAGGACGTCGTCCCCTCCGGCTGGACCGGCATGGGCGACGTCGACGTCCCGCAGGAGGCGATCGACGCGCTGTTCTCCGGCGGCAGCTTCGACCCAGCCGACTTCGGCCGGGCCGACGTCGCCGAGTGGCCGTGCCACACCGGCCTGCGGCTGCTCGCGGGCACGTCCAGCGCGCTCGGCCGGGTCAACGCCGACAAGCGGGTCCAGCTCGTGCGCGGCGACCGGGAGGCGTTCGGCCTGCACGGCAGGTCAGCCGAGCAACGCATCGCGCTCGACCTGCTGCTCGACCCCGACATCGGCATCGTCTCGCTCGGCGGCCGCGCCGGCACCGGCAAATCGGCGCTGGCGCTGTGCGCCGGTCTCGAGTCGGTGCTGGAACGCCGTCAGCACCGCAAGGTCGTGGTGTTCCGGCCGGTCTACGCCGTCGGCGGGCAGGAGCTCGGCTACCTGCCCGGCTCCGAGAACGAGAAGATGCAGCCCTGGGCGCAGGCCGTGTTCGACGTGCTCGGCGCGCTGGTCAGCCAAGAGGTGCTGGACGAGGTGTTCGACCGGGGCATGCTCGAGGTGCTGCCGCTGACCCACATCCGGGGCCGGTCGCTGCACGACTCGTTCGTGATCGTCGACGAGGCGCAGTCGCTGGAGCGCAACGTGCTGCTCACGGTGCTGTCCCGGCTGGGCACGGCGTCCCGGGTGGTGCTCACCCACGACGTCGCGCAGCGCGACAACCTGCGGGTCGGCCGCCACGACGGCGTCTCGGCGGTGATCGAGAAGCTCAAGGGCAACCCGCTGTTCGCGCACCTGACGCTGACCCGCTCGGAGCGCTCACCGATCGCCGCGCTGGTCACCGAGCTGCTGGAGGACCACGGCTGACGCGCCGCGAGGCCGCCCGCTACCAGCCCGCCGGTAGCGGGCGGCCCTCGGCGAAGCCCGCGAGGGACTGCACCCCGACGACCGCGCGCTCGTGGAACTCGGGCAGCGACCGCGCGCCCGCGTAGGTGCACGCCGAGCGCACGCCGGAGCAGATCGAGTCCAGCAGGTCCTCCACGCTGGGGGCCTGCGGGTCCAGCGCCATCCGCGATGTCGAGATGCCCTCCTCGAACAGCGCCTTGCGAGCCCGGTCGAACCCCGACTCGGTACGGGTCCGCGCGCTGACGGCCCGCTTGGAGGCCATGCCGAACGACTCCTTGTACGGCTTGCCCTGCTCGTCGTAGTGCAGGTCGCCGGGCGACTCGTAGGTGCCCGCGAACCAGGACCCGACCATCACCGCCGACGCCCCGGCCGCCAGCGCCAGCGCGACGTCACGCGGATGGCGCACGCCGCCGTCGGCCCACACGTGAGCGCCCAGCTCGCGGGCGGCCTCCGCGCACTCGGCGACGGCCGAGAACTGCGGCCTGCCGACCCCGGTCATCATCCGGGTCGTGCACATCGCGCCTGGCCCGACGCCGACCTTGACCACGTCCGCGCCCGCGTTCACCAGGTCGCGAGCGCCCTGCGCGGTGACGACGTTGCCGGCCACCACCGGCACGTCCGGCTCGGCCGAGCGCACCGCCTTGAGCGCCGACTGCATCTTCTCCTGATGGCCGTGCGCGGTGTCGACGACCAGCACGTCGACCCCGGCGTCCACGATGGCCTTGGCCTTGGCGGCGACGTCGCCGTTGATGCCGACGGCGGCGCCGATCCGCAGCGCCCCGCTGTCGTCCACGGCGGGGGTGTAGAGCTCGCTGCGCAGCGCCGCGACCGGGGTCATCACCCCCGCCATGCGGCCATCGGCGTCGACACCGATGGCGAGCGGGCTGCCGTGGGCGTGCAACTGGTCGAAGACCTCGCGGGCCGGGGTGTCCAGCGGCAGCACCACCGGCGGCGGCTCCGCGACCTCGCCCAGCCGGGTGAAGCGATCGACGCCCTGGCACGCCTCGTCGCGGACGATTCCGGTCGGGCGGCCCTCGGCGTCGGCGAGCACCACCGCGCCGTGCGCACGCTTGCCCGCCAGGTTGACCGCGTCGACGACGGCGTCGCCCTCGGTGAGCACGAGCGGGGTGTCCCAGCGGGTATCGCGCCGCTTGACCCAGCTCACGATGTCGGCGACCGCGGCGGGATCGACGTCCTGCGGCAGCACGACCAGGCCGCCCCTGCGGGCCACCGTCTCGGCCATCCGCCTGCCCGCCACGGCGGTCATGTTCGCCACCACGATCGGGATGGTGGCGCCGGTGCCGTCCGCGGTGGCGAGGTCGACGTCGAAGCGGGACTCGACCGCCGAGGGCGACGGCACGAGGAAGACCTCGTCGTAGGTCAGGTCATGGCTGGGGCTACGTCCGTTCAAGAACTGCACGGCACCACGCTACGACCTCCGGGCGGCTCAGCGCAGCAGGGCCCGGACGGCGTCGATGGTGTCGGCGGTGGCGGGGTCCTTGTCTGGGCGGTAGCGCAGCACCCGCGCGAACCGCAGTGCGACGCCGCCGGGGTAGCGGGTCGACGTCTGCACGCCGTCCAGCTCGATCTCCACCACCAGCTCGGGCCGCACGTACACGGTCGACGCGGTGCGCCGGGTCTCGATGCGCTGGAACTCCTCGGTCTGCCAGGCCAGCAGCTCGTCGGTCATCCCCTTGAAGGTCTTACCGACCATCACGGGCGGGCCGCCGTCCGGGTCGCGGGCGCCGAGGTGCAGGTTCGACAGCGAGCCGGTGCGCCTGCCGTGACCCCACTCCGCGCCCAGCACCACCAGGTCGATCGTGTGCACCGGCTTGACCTTCAGCCACGCGCTGCCGCGCCTGCCCGCCGCGTACGGCGTGTCGAGCGCCTTGGCCATGACGCCCTCGTGACCGGCCGCGAGCGCGTCGTCGAGCAGCCGCTGGGGCTCGGCCGGGTCGATCGCGCCGGGCATCATGTGTTCGGCGACCACCCGGTGCAGGGCTTCGCGACGGTTTCGCAGCGGCTCGTCGAGCAGGTCGGCGCCGTCGAGGTGCAGGCAGTCGAAGAAGTACGGCCGCAGCAGCAGGGCGTGGACCTGCTCCTCCCGGGTCGCGCCGAAGCGGGCCTGGGTCTCCTGGAACGGGCGCGGCCTGCCGTCGTCGGTGAGCGCCAGCGTCTCGCCGTCGAGCACCACCGACCGGCACGGCAGGCCCCGCACCACGTCGACCAGCTCGCCGACGTACTCGGTGATGTCGCGCAGCGTGCGGGTCCACACCCGCACGTCGTCGCCGTCGCGGTGCACCTGGATCCGCGCGCCGTCCATCTTGTACTCGACGACGAGCGGGGAACCGAGCTGCGCCAGCGCGCTGTCGAGGGACTCGGCGGGGGAAGCGAGCATCGGCCGGATCGGCCTGCCGAGCTCGAGCCGGAACTCGGCGAGCGCGGCGGAGCCGCCGGTCATCGCGGCCTCCGCCGTGGCAGGAAGCCTGCCGGAGAGCATGAACGCGCGCCGCACCGCGTCGCCGCTGACCTCGGCCGCCGCCGCGATGCCGTCGACCATGACGCCTTCCAGCGCGCCTTGGCGCAGCTCGCCGGTGATGAGTTGGAACAGGAACCGCTGCTCCTGCTCGGTGGCCTTGCCGAGCAGGCTGGTGAGGACGGCGCCGCGCCGGGCGGCCGAGCCGCTGCCGGTCGTCGCCGCCAGCTCGGTGAGCGCTTCGTCCACATCGGATAGCTGGAGGGTCGGTTCCGGTGCCGGTTCGACGTCCAACTCGACCAGCGTGCGCCAGCCGGTGCCGAGCCTGCCCTGCTGCGGCTGCCCGGTCAGGAACGCGACGGCGACCGCCCGCTCGCCGGGCTCGGCGGCGCGCAGCACCTCGGCCAGCACCGCGATCTTCGCCTTCCGCGACCGGGTGGCCGCCAGCCGCCCCGACGCGCCGACGATCTCCCCAAGCAGCATGTCCCCATCATGCCGTGTCCTGCGCTGGTGCCGTTGTGTCCTGCGTTCCCGACGCTGTGTCCTGCATTCGCGGTCAGCCGTGCGCCGCGCGAATGCAGGACACGAAGGCACGAATGCAGGACACGACGCACACTCACCTTAGGTTTGGTTGCCTCGGGCCATGTGGAGGAGGTCGAGGGCCTCGTCGAGCTGGGTTTCGGTGAGCTTGCCGTCGGCGACGTGACCCCGGTCGATGACGACCTCTCGGATGGTCCGCCCCTCGGCCAGCGCCTGCTTCGCGACCGCCGCCGCCTCCTCGTAGCCGATGTAGCGGTTCAGCGGCGTCACGATCGACGGCGAGCCCGCCGCGAGCGTCCGCGCTCGCTCGGCGTTCACGACCAACCCGGCGAACACCTTGTCCGCCATCAGCCGCGACACCGCCGCCATCAGTCGCGCCGACTCCAGCACGTTGCGCGCGATCACCGGCAGGTTCACGTTGAGCTGGAAGTTGCCCTGCGACCCGGCGAACGCCACCGCCGCGTCGTTGCCGATCACCTGCGCCACCACCTGCAACGTCGCCTCGCAGATCACCGGGTTCACCTTGCCCGGCATGATCGACGACCCCGGTTGCAGGTCCGGCAGCGTCAGCTCGCCGATGCCGGTGCGCGGGCCGGAGCCGAGCCACCGGACGTCGTTGGCGATCTTGTTCAGCCCCACGGCCACCGTGCGCAGCTGCCCGGACGCCTCCACGACGCCGTCCTGGCTGGCCTGCGCCTCGAAATGATCGCGCGCCTCGGTCAGCGGCAGCCCGGTCACCGAGGCCAGCTCGGCCGACACCGCCTCACCGAACCCCGGCGGCGCGTTCAGCCCGGACCCGACGGCGGTGCCGCCGATCGGCAGCTCGCCGAGCCGGGGCAGGCACGACTGGAGCCGTTCCACGCCGAACCGCACCTGCGCCGCCCACGCGCCCGCCTCCTGCCCGAACGTCACCGGCACCGCGTCCATCAGGTGCGTCCGGCCGGACTTCACCAGCTCGGCCCACTCGGCCGCCCGCGACTCGATCGTCGACGCCAGGTGCTCCAGCGCCGGGATCACCTCCGTCAGCACCGCTTCCGTCGCGGCGACACGGATCGTCGTCGGGAACGTGTCGTTGGACGACTGCGAGGCGTTGACGTGGTCGTTCGGGTGGACGTCGGCGCCGAGCGCGCGGGAGGCGAGCGTCGCGATGACCTCGTTGGCGTTCATGTTCGATGAGGTGCCTGATCCCGTCTGGAAGACGTCGATCGGGAAGTGCGCATCGTGCTCCCCGGCGGCGACCTCGTCGGCGGCGGTCGCGATGGCCGCCGCGACATCGGCGTCCAGCACGCCGAGCCGGGCGTTGACCCGCGCGCAGGCCGCCTTGAGCAGGCCGAGCGCGCGAATCTGCGCCCGCTCCAGGCCCCGCCCCGAGATCGGGAAGTTCTCCACCGCGCGCTGGGTCTGCGCCCGGTACAGCGCGTCGGCGGGCACGCGGACCTCGCCCATGGTGTCGTGTTCGATGCGGTATTCCTGCCCAGTCATGCCTCCGAGTCTGGCCCCGAGCACCGCGACACACCAGCGCGGGCGGGCTAACCTGGCCGCATGAGCGAGGCGATCGCCGTCGACGTTGTCATCGTGGGGGCCGGTCCGACCGGCCTCTACGCCGCGTACTACGCCGGGTTCCGGGGGCTGTCGGTCGCCATCGTGGACTCACTGCCCGAGTCGGGCGGGCAGATCACCGCGATGTATCCGGAGAAGCAGATCTTCGATGTCGCCGGGTTCCCCGCCGTGCTCGGCCGCGACCTGGTGTCGGCGCTGGTGGAGCAAGCCAAGCAGGCCGACCCGGCCTACCTGCTCGGCTGCAAGGCGACCACGCTCGACGAGCGCGACGACAAGCTCGTCGTCGGCATCGAGAACGGCCCCGACGTGCACGCCGGCGCGATGCTGATCACGGCGGGCATCGGCGAGTTCACCCCGCGCCCGCTGCCGGTCGGCGACGAATGGCTCGGCAAGGGCCTCGTGCACTTCGTGCCCGCACTGGACAAGCATCGCGGCGAGGACGTCGTGGTCGTCGGCGGCGGTGACTCCGCGTTCGACTGGGTGATCGCGCTGCACCCGATCGCGTCGAGCGTGACGCTGGTGCACCGCAGGGCGCGGTTCCGCGCCGCCGAGTCGATCGTCAAGCAGGCCCGGAGTCTCGGCGCGCGCATCGTCATCGATGCCGAGGTCACCGCGCTGCGCGGCGACGGCAGGCTCGCCGAGGTCGAGGTGACGACGAAGGCGGGCGAGCGGGAGGTGATGCCGGCGCAGACCGTGGTGGCCGCGCTCGGCTTCACCGCCGACCTCGGCCCGATCGAGTCCTGGGGCTTCCACGTCGACCACCGGCAGATCACCGTCGACACCACCATGGCCACCACCCGCAACCGGGTCTACGCGGCGGGCGACGTCGCCGGGTACCCCGGCAAGGTCAAGCTGATCTCGACCGGCTTCGGCGAGGCCGCGACCGCGATCAACAACATCGCGGTCATGCTCGACCCGCACGCGCACCTGTTCCCGGGCCACTCCTCCAACATGGAGTAGGGGTCAGGGCAGCGGCGGCACCACTCGCTCGCCGGTCTCCGGCGCGCCGTCGAAGTCGACCGAGGCGTAGGAGCGCAGCTTGGTCAGCCGGTGGTAGCCGTCGATCATCCGCACCGTGCCGGACTTCGAGCGCATCACGATGGACTGCGTGGTCGCGCCGCCCGCGCGGTAGTGCACACCGCGCAGCAGGTCCCCGTCGGTGACCCCGGTGGCGCAGAAGAACACGTTGTCGCCGCGCACCAGATCGTCGGTCAGCAGCACCCGGTCGGGGTCGTGGCCCGCCGCCCTGGCCTTCTCCCGCTCGGCGTCGTCCTTCGGCCACAGCTTGCCCTGCAACGTGCCGCCGAGGCACTTCATCGCGGCCGCCGCGATGATGCCCTCCGGCGTGCCGCCGATGCCGAGCAACATGTCGACACCGGTGGTCGGCCGCGCCGCCGCGATGGCGCCCGCGACATCGCCGTCCGAGATGAACCGGATCCGCGCGCCCGCCTCGCGGACCTCGGTGACCAGCTGCTCGTGCCGGGGCCGGTCCAGAATGCACACCGTCACGTCGGAGACGTCGCTGTGCCGCGCCTTGGCGACCCGGCGGATGTTCTCCGCGACCGGCGCCGAGATGTCGACCACGTCGGCCGCCTCGGGACCGACCGCGATCTTCTCCATGTAGAACACCGCCGACGGGTCGAACATCGCGCCCCGCTCGGCCACCGCCAGCACCGCCAGCGCGTTCGGCATGCCCTTGCTCATCAGCGTGGTGCCGTCGATCGGGTCGACCGCGACGTCGCAGTGCGGGCCGTCGCCGTTGCCGACCTCCTCGCCGTTGTAGAGCATCGGGGCTTCGTCCTTCTCGCCCTCGCCGATCACCACGACGCCGTGCATCGAGACGGTGCTGATGAGCTGACGCATCGCGTCGACGGCCGCGCCGTCGCCGCCGTTCTTGTCGCCCTGGCCGACCCAGCGGCCCGCCGCCATCGCGGCGGCCTCGGTCACCCGCACCAGCTCCATGGCGAGGTTGCGGTCGGGGGCCTCCTTGAAATGGCTGCTGCTCTGGTCGACGGGGGTCATACTGCCTCCGGGGACGGATCGCGGGCGGACGTCGCGGTTCTCGATGCTACCCGGCGGGAGTGTCGTCTCCTGGGGCGTCCTCAGCCTCCTCGCCGTTCTCGACGCTCGCGAGCTTGTCGTCGATCCGCTTGCGAGCGCCTTCGAGGTGCCGCTCGCACACCCTGGCCAGCGTCTCGCCCTGCTCCCACAGCGCGAGCGAGTCCTCCAGCGAGAGCCCGCCCGCCTCCAGCCTGCGCACCACCTCGATCAGCTGATCGCGCGCCTGCTCGTAGCCGAGGCCGTCGAGTTCGGTTGCTTGGGTGTCGTCCGCGTCAGCGCTCACGGCTGTGCAGGCTACTCTCCGGAGTCGTCGACCACGGCATGCACCGCGCCGTCGCCGACCCTGATCCGCAGCCCGGTCCCGGCCGGAGCCTCGGAGACCGACCGCAGCACGCCGAGCGAGCCGTTCTCCCGGCGGAACTGCACCACCGCGTAACCCCGGTCGAGCGTGGCCGCCGGGCCGAGCGCCGTCAGCGTGGCACGGGCCTCCGACACCGTGGCCTGCTCCGCGCTGAGCACCGTCAGCGTCGCCCGCCGCGCCCGCTCGACACACAGCCGCACCTGCTCGGAGTCCCGTTCCAGCGGACGCTTCGGGTCGGCGAGCACCGGGCGGCTGCGCAGCTGGTCCAGCAGCGCGCACTCCCGGTCGACCCAGCCGCGCAGCGCCCGCCGCGCCCGGTCCCGCAGCTCGCCGAGCCGGGCCGACTCCGCCGCGACGTCGGGCACGATCCGCTTGCTCGCGTCGGTCGGCGTCGAGCACCGCAGGTCGGCGACGTGATCGAGCAGCGGCGAGTCCGGCTCGTGCCCGATCGCGCTGACGACCGGCGTGCCGGCCGCCGCCACCGCGCGGCACAGCGTCTCGTCGGAGAACGGCAATAGGTCCTCGACGCTGCCGCCGCCACGCGCGATCACGATGACGTCGACCTCGGGGTCGGTGTCCAGTTTGCGCAGCGCCTTCATGATCTGCGGCACCGCCGCCGGGCCCTGCACCGCCGTGTTCAGCACCGTGAACTGGACGGCGGGCCAGCGGGCGTGGGCGTTGGCGAGCACGTCGTGCTCGGCGGCAGACGCCCTGCCGGTGATCAGGCCGACGCCCCGGGGCAGGAACGGCAGTGCGCGCTTGCGCTCCGGCGCGAACAGGCCCTCGGCGGCCAGCAGCTTGCGCAGCCGCTCGATCCGGGCCAGCAGCTCGCCGACGCCGACCGGCCGGATCTCGCTTGCCCGCAGGCTGATGGTGCCCCGGCCGACGTAGAAGTTCGGGCGGGCGTGCACCACGATGTGCGCGCCGTCGGACAGCGGCTGCTCCAGGTCGCTGAGCAGCCGTGTCGGGCAGGTCACCGTCATCGAGATGTCGGCGGACGGGTCACGCAGCGTCACGAACGCGGTGCGGTTGCCCTGCCGCGCCGAGATCTGGGTGACCTGGCCTTCCACCCACACCGCGCCCAGCCGATGGACCCAGTCGGCGATCTTGCGGGCGACCGTCCTGACCGGCCACGGCGACTCGGCGGTCGGCTTCTCGGTCGTCACGAGGTTCCGGCGCCGTCCTCGCCCGTCTGCCTGCCGACCGTGTCGATCCGGCGTTCCAGCATGCCGCTGAACTCCGGCCGGTTCGCGGTCGCACGCTCGTAGTCCAGTAGCTCGGTGAGTTGCTCGGTGTTGAACCGCCGCAACCGCGCCCTGACCTGCGGCAGGCTCATCTCGTCGTAGCCGGGCAGCCAGCTCGGCGGGCTCGCCTCCTCCCGCTCGGTCGCCGCCTCCTGCTCGGCGAGCGCGTCCTCCTCCTGCGCCCACGGGTCGACGTCCTCCTCGACCGGCTCCGGCGCGGCGTCGAACCGGCTCGACCGCAGCGGTGACACCGTGGGTCTGCCGTTGACCAGCGGCGACACCTCCGGCTCGTCGAACGCGGTCGGGTACAAGTCGCCCGCGTCCTCGACGTCCTCGTCGAAGGTCGCCCAGCTCGGCGTCTCCTCGACCGGCTGCAACCCGGACAGCGCGGACTCGCCCTTGATCGCCAGCTCGGTGACCTGCTGCTGCACCCGCATCGACAGCTGCAAGACCTGGCTCGCCACCGTGACCGGCAGGCCCGTGAGCTGCCGTGGCAGGTCGCGCGCACGTTCTTTCGCGCTCACGGCGATGCCTGCCGCGAGTCGGATGGGCAGCGGAAGTGGCTTCATGCGCTTAGTCTCCCTCACTCGGCGGTCAGGGCCCAACCGCGCCCGCCGGTGTCCGCTGAGTCCGATGCTTCGGACCTGCAAGCAGTCCTCAGGCGTGACCCCGCACACCCTGCCATAGCCCGTACCCTTGATGGCGTCGAGCGAGCACCCGACACGCGATGGGACAGAGATGACAGCGAGCGAGGCCACAACGAAGCGAGTGCTGCTCGCCAAACCGCGCGGCTACTGCGCCGGCGTCGACCGGGCGGTGATCACCGTCGAGAAGGCGCTGGAGAAGTACGGGCCGCCGGTGTACGTCCGCAAGGAGATCGTGCACAACCGCCACGTCGTCGACACGCTGCGCGAGCGGGGCGTGATCTTCGTCGAGGAGACCTCCGAGGTGCCGGCGGGCGCGCTCGTGGTGTTCTCCGCCCACGGCGTCTCGCCCGCCGTGCACAGCGAGGCCGAGGAGCGCAACCTGCGCACCATCGACGCCACCTGCCCGCTGGTGACGAAGGTGCACAAGGAGGTCAACCGGTTCGACCGCGAGGACTACGACATCCTGCTGATCGGCCACGAGGGCCACGAGGAGGTCGAGGGCACCTCCGGTGAGGCGCCGGACCGGGTGCAGCTCGTCGACACCGCCGAGGACGCCGAGCAGGTGCAGGTGCGCGACCCGGAGAAGGTGGTGTGGCTGTCGCAGACCACGCTCAGCGTCGACGAGACCATGGAGCGCGTCGACCAGCTCAAGGAGCGGTTCCCGAACCTGTCCGACCCGCCGAGCGACGACATCTGCTACGCGACGTCCAACCGGCAGATCGCGGTCAAGGAGATGGCGCCCGAGTGCGACCTGGTGATCGTCGTCGGTTCGAAGAACTCCTCGAACTCCAAGCGGCTGGTCGAGGTCGCGCTGCAGGCCGGGGCGACGACCGCGCACCTGGTCGACTTCGCCCGCGAGGTCGACGAGGCCTGGCTCGACGGCGTGAGCACCGTCGGCGTCACCAGCGGGGCATCGGTGCCCGACGTGCTGGTCATGGAGCTGCTCGAGTGGCTGGAACAGCGGGGCTGGTCCGACGTCGAAGAGGTCACGACGGCCAACGAAAAGATCGCGTTCGCGCTGCCGCGTGAGCTCAGGGACGCCCGCGAGCGATCCAGCGTGCGCTGAGCCGTCGGACTCCGACTGGGGCTCAGCCCCGCTCGGGGTCCCACGGATTGCGCCGGGGTGGCGGCGGCTGCCTGCGTGGCGTGCGCGGTGGCTCGCCCGGCTGCTGCGGCTGATCCAGCCTGCGGCGGGGCGGCTGCCCGCTCGACGGCGGCGGGCCCTGCGGTGGCTTCGGCTGCGCCCGGCGCGTCGCGTCCTGGCCGTCGGCCGGTGGCCTGCGGGCTGGGTCGACGGGCTCGCGGCGCCTGGTGCCCTGCGACGGCCGCCGCTCCGGCGGCGGTGTCCGGGGCGGGCGCTGGGTCGGTCCCGATGAACCTGCCGGTGCCGCCGGGCGGCGAGCCGGTGGTGGCTCGACCGGCTCCCGCACCCGCACCTGCTCGTGGTTGGCGTCGGCCTGGCGGGGCGCGCCCGGCGCCGGTCGCCGGGGCGGTGCGCCGCCCGGTTCGCTGTCCCGGGTGGGACGCTGTCCGCGCGGCGGGGCCGCGATCGTCGTCTCCTCGGCCGGGTCGACGTCGTCGTCCCGCCTGCGGAGCCTGCCGAACTTGCCGAGACTCGGCAGCGGCAGGTTCGTGCCGCCCTCGCCCGGGACGCGGTCGGGGTCACGCTGGAAGTACATCCGGCCGAACCCGGCCAGCAGCGTCGCCGCCGTGGTGAAGCCCATGACGGGAAAGTCGTTGATGAGCGGCATGCCATAGCCGAACAGGATGTCCTTGAGGCCGTTGCCGCTGGACTGGGCGTTGGAGCCGAACACCATGACGGTGGGCACGATCGCCGCCAGCACCAGCGGCGGCTGCACCATCGGCGCGAACAGGCTGCCGCGCCGCACCCAGCACACCGCGGCGACGCAGCCGACGAAGTAGGCGCCCCGGAAGAGCCAGGTCAGTGAGTCGTTGAACTGCAGGTCGACCACCACGATGAACAGGGCGAGACCGAAAGCGAGCAGCATCGCCTGCCACCAGGGCAAACCGTGGGACGTGCCGATGACTGGACGCTCGTCCCAGGGCGCTGGCTCGATCTCGTTTGCGCGGTCGTCCTCGCGCTTGTTGAACATGGCCACGGGAGTCCACCGTAACGGTTAGGACGCGGCCATCTCATCGCCTCTCCGTATTTCAGCCACCCGGGAGCCACTCCCGGCGGCGTCCGAGAGCGGATCGACGGCGCCGCGGAAACTCTCCAGCGCGTCCAGCTCCCGTCGCCGCGCCGACAGGAAACGCTGCAGGTGGGTGCTGGACAGGTTCACCGCGTCGACCGCGTCGGACGCCGCCCGGTGCGCCCCGCGCGCCTGGGCACGCACCCGCTCCATGTCGTCGGCGAAGGCCCGCTCGCTCGCCGCGAACAGCGCCGCCGACGCCACGATCGCGAAGCCGGTCGGCCCGCACAGGAACACCCGCCGGTCGAGCAGCCAGCGCAGCAGCTCCGGCTCGGTGTCGAGCGCCGCGACCACCGCCGCGTCCGATGGGACGAACATCACCGTGCCGTAGATGGCGTCGGCCCACCGCTGGTAGCCCTTGCCGACCAGTTCGTTCGCCCGCGCCCGCAGGTTGCGCACGTGCACCCGCAGCGCGTCCGCCCGCTCGGCCGCGTCGTCGGTCTCGACCGCCTCGGCCCAGACGGCCATGCTGGCCTTGGCGTCGACCGGCACCGTCTTGCCGCCGCCGACGTGCAGCACGAGGTCCGGCTTCGCTGCCCCGCCGCCCGCGAGGTCGGTCTGCAACGTGAAGTGCAGGCCCTCCCGCAGCCCGAGCGCCCGCGCGGTCGCCGTCAGCACCTGCTCGCCGAGCTCACCCCTGCCCTTGATCGACGAGAACGTGACCTCGTAGCGGTGCAGCGCCTGCTGCTGCTCGTCCAGCCGCGCGCGCTCGTCCGCGACCTGCCGCGCGGCGGCGTCGGCGCGGCGCATGCTGTCGGTGTAGAGCCGCCACAACACCGCGAGCCCGGCGGCCAGCAGCAGCACCATCGCGACAGCGGCGGTGGCGATCACGGTTGCGGTCATGTCACGCAGCGTGCCAGAGACCACCGACAGGATCGGGCACGCGCACGGCGGCGCGTCGAACCCGGTTCCGCCGGTCGCCGCCCATAGGGTTTCAGCCATGCGGGTGTTGCACACGTCCGACTGGCACATCGGCCGCACCTTCCACGGGGTCGATCTGCTCGCCGACCAGGACGCCGTGCTCGGCGCGATCGCCGAGATCGTGGCCGAGGAGGGCGTCGACGTGGTGCTGCTCGCCGGTGACGTCTACGACCGGGCGGTGCCGTCGGCGGAGGCGGTGCGGGTAGCGGGCCGGGCGTTCCGACGGATCGCCGACGCGGGCGCGCGCATCGTCGTCACGCCGGGCAACCACGACTCGGCCGCGCGGCTCGGCGTGTTCGGCGAGTTCACCTCGGGCGACGGGCTGTACCTGCGCACCACGATCGACGGGCTCGCCGAGCCGGTGCTGCTCGACGACGACCACGGCAACGTCGCGTTCTACGGCATCCCCTACCTCGAACCGGACCCGGCGCGGCACAGCCTCGGCATCGCCGAACGCGGCCACACCGGCGTGCTCGGCGAGGCGATGCGCCGCATCAACGCCGACCGCGCGAGTCGCGACGCGCGGTC
Organism: Actinophytocola sp.; assembly: GCA_009377395.1. Taxonomy (GTDB): domain Bacteria; phylum Actinomycetota; class Actinomycetes; order Mycobacteriales; family Pseudonocardiaceae; genus Haloechinothrix_A. The sequence continues at coordinate 13,981 of WHUB01000070.1, forward strand.
GGTCGTGCTCGCCCACGCCTTCGTCACCGGCGGCGCCGGATCCGACTCCGAGCGCCCCATCGGCGTCGGCGGGGTCGAGCAGGTCGGCGCCTCGGTGTTCGACGGACCCGACTACGTCGCGCTCGGCCACCTGCACGGGCCGCAGACACTGAGCGAGCGGCTGCGCTACTGCGGCAGCCCGCTGGCGTACTCGTTCTCCGAGGCTTCGCAGCGCAAATCGGTGTGGCTGGCCGACCTCGACGCGCACGGCCTCGCCGAGGTGCGGCGGCGGGAGCTGCCAGTGCCGAGGCCGCTGGCGACGGTGACCGGGCGGCTCGACGACCTGCTCGCCGACCCGGCACACGAGCACCTCACCGACAGCTATCTGTCGGTGACGCTGACCGACCCGGTCCGGCCCATCGACGGCATGCGCGCGCTGCGCGAGCGTTTCCCGTACGCCGTGCACCTGGAATGGGTGCCGCCCGAGGCGGACGGCGACGCGCTGCGCTACCGGGACGCGGTGCGCGGCCGCAGCGACGCCGAGATCACCGACAGCTTCTTCACCACCTGCCGGGGCAGTGAGCTGAGCGCGAGCGAGCGCGGCGTGGTCGAGCGGGCGCTGGCCGCCGCGGCGCGGGAGGAGGCAACGGCGGAGTGAGGCTGCATCGGGTTACGGTGACCGCCTTCGGCCCCTACGCGGGCCGGGAGGACGTCGACTTCGACGGGCTCGGCGCCGACGGTCTGTTCCTGCTGCACGGCGACACCGGGGCGGGCAAGACGGCGCTGCTCGACGCGATCGCGTTCGGACTGTTCGGCCAGGTGCCCGGTGCGCGCGGCGAGGTGAAGCGGCTGCGCAGCGACCTCGCCGACGAGGACACGCCGACCGAGGTGACGCTGGAGCTGACGGTGCAGTCCTGCCGGGTGCGCATCGCCCGCAGCCCCGAGTACGAGCGGCGGAAACGGCGCGGCGACGGCACCACGAAACAACCGGCGAAGGCGTCGCTGACCTGGCTCGACGGCGAATCCACCGAGCCGATCACCCGCATCGACGAGGTCGCGCGCACGATCCAGCGCCTCGTCGGGATGACGGCGGAGCAGTTCTTCCAGGTGGTGCTGCTGCCGCAGGGCGAGTTCGCCCGGTTCCTGCGCGCCGACACCGCCGACCGCGAGCGGCTGCTCAAGCGGCTGTTCGACACCCACCGATTCGAGTCCGCCCAGGACTGGCTGGTCAACCGCCGCAAACGGCGACGGACCGAACTGGACACCCGGCGGTCACGACTGCGCGAGGTGACCGCGCAGTTCGCGCAGTCCGCCGGGGTCGAGCTGCCCGACGAGGAGTTCGGGCCGAGAGCCATCGAAGCGCTGCTCGACTGGGCCGGCAGCCGGCGCGCGGAGGCCGACGCCGAGCAGCGCCGTGCCGAGACCGACGCCGAGCGGGCACGGCAGGCCAGCGCGCAGGCCGACGACGTCCTCACCGGGCGCAGGGCGCTGCTGGATCGGGTGCGACGGGTCGCGGCGGCGCACCAGAAGCTGCGGGCCCTCGCCGAACAGGCGCCCGAGCTGGACCGCACCCGCGATGAGCTGGCCAAGGCCCGGCGCGCCAGCGCCGTGCTGACCGCGCAGCACCACGCCGACCAGCTCGCCGCCGAGGCCGACAAGGCGGTCGCCGCCGAGGCCACCGCCGTCGCCGACCTCGGCGACGCGCCCTCCGACGGCACCGAGCCCGAGCTGCGGGCCCGGGCGAGCCAGCTGCGGGAGACGGTCGGCGCGCTGTCCGAGGCACTCGCCGAGGCCGAACGGCAACGCGAGGACGAACAGGTGCTGCGACGGCTGGGCACCACGGTGGCCGAGCAGGCCGAGACGGCGCGGCAGCTCGCCGAGCGCGGCCAGGCGCTGCCCGCGCGGCTCACCGCCTGCCGGGAACGGCTCGCCGCCGCCGGTGACGCCGCCGCCCGCATCGACGGCGTCCAAGCCCGCTGTGACGAGCTGGCCGCGGCGCTCGACGCGGCTCGGAAACTGCCCGAGGCGCGGCAGGCGGCCGAGACCGCGCTGCGGCGGCACAACGAGGCCGTCGATGTCCACCAGAACGCGCGGGAACATCGCCAGCGACTCCGGGAGCAGCGGCTGTCCGGCATGGCCGCCGAGCTGGCGGGGCGGCTGACGGACGGGGCGCCGTGCCCGGTGTGCGGTGCCGAGGAGCATCCGTCGCCCGCCGCCGCTGCCACCGGCGTCAGCGAGGCCGACGAGCAGCAGGCCGAGCAGGCGGAGCAGCGCGCCCACGCTGAGCGCGAACAGGCCATGACCGAGCGGCACGAGGCCGAGGCCGTGGTGGCCCGGCTCGTCGAGACCGCCGGTGACCGCGATGCCGACATGCTGGCCGAGCAGCACACGGCGGCGCGCGACGAGCTGGCCGCACACGAGCGCACGGCCGCCGAGCGGGAGGACATCGAACGGGAGCTGCGCGAGCTCGAGCAGACTGAACAGCGGCTGGACGCCGACCGGGCCGAGGCCGACCGGGCGGCCGCCACCGCCGCCGCCGAGCGGGAAGGGCTGGCGGCCACGATCGAGCAGCGCGCGCGGCGGCTCGACGAGGCGCGGGGCGAGTACGCGAGCGTTGCCGAGCGCCGCGCCGCGCTGCACCGGCTCGCAGGCGGCTACGACGCGCTGGCCTCGGCGCGCGCCGAGCTGGTCGCCGCCCGGCACCGGCTGACCGAGCAGCGGGACACGGTCGAGGCCGAGGTGGCGGCTGCCGGGTTCAGCACGCGCGAGGAGGCGCTGGCGGCCGCGCGGGAGCCCGCCGAGATCGAGGCGCTGGAGCGCACGGTCAACGACGCCGCCGTCGAGGACCGGGCCGCCCGCGCCGTGCTGGCCGAGCCGGAGCTGGCGGGACTCGAGCCGGACACCGTCGTCGACGTCGACGCGGCCCAGCGGGAGGCGACGGCGGCGCGGGAACGAGCCGATGCCGCGCTGGTCGCGCAGCGCACCGCCGCACAGCGGGCGAGCCAGCTCGCCGCGCTCGGCGAGCGACTGACCGCGCTCGCCGGCGAGCTGGCACCCGCCGAGGCGGAGTTCGCCGAGCTGGACGCGCTCACCGACGTGGTCAACGGCCGGGGACAGAACGCGCGCAAGATGTCGCTGCACTCGTTCGTGCTCGCCGCCCGGCTGGAGGAGGTCGCCGTCGCCGCGACCGCGCGGCTGAAGGTGATGAGCCAGGGCCGGTACTCGTTCGTGCACTCCGACGCCGCCGGGGCGCGCGGCACCCGCGGCGGGCTCGGGCTCGACGTGCTCGACGACTACTCCGGCGCGGTGCGTCCCGCCAAGACGCTCTCCGGCGGCGAGTCGTTCCTCGCCTCGCTGTCGCTCGCGCTCGGCCTCGCCGACGTCGTCGCGGCGGAGACCGGCGGGGCGCAGCTGGACACGCTGTTCATCGACGAGGGGTTCGGCACCCTCGACGCCGAGACGCTCGACGTCGTGATGAACACCCTCGACGGGCTGCGAGCGGGCGGCCGGGTGGTCGGGCTGGTCTCGCACGTCGAGGAGCTGCGGCAGCGGATCCCGACCCGGCTGCACGTCCGCAAGGCTCGCAGCGGGTCCACACTGGAGCTGTTGGGCTCCTAACCGGACTGCGCTTCGTGGGCGAGTAGCCAGCGTTTGACGTCCAGGCCCCAGCGGAACCCGCCGAGGGCGCCGCCGACCCGCACCACCCGGTGGCACGGCACGAACAGCGCCGCCGCGTTGCGAGCGCAGGCCGAGGCCGCCGCGCGGACGGCGGCGGGCCGCCCCGCCAGCGCGGCGAAGTCGCGGTAGCTGACCGGTTCGCCCGGCGCGACTTTGCGCAGCATGTCCCACGCGTGGTTCAGGAACTCGCCGGAGGACTGCCGCACCGCGATGTCGTCGATCGCGGCCAGCTCACCGGCGTGGTAGCGGCGCACGGCGGCGCTGACCGGACCGAGGTCGCGGCGCTGCCGCAGCTCGGCAGGCCGCAGCGCGGGGGAGATCTGCGGGGTGAGGTCGTCCACATCGGACGTCCACCCCGAGGCCAGCACCGCGCCGTCGCCGGTGACGACGGCGGTGAACGGCGCGATCCGGGTGTCCATCGTGGACCAGTAGGCGATGCTCATGGCGTCCTTTCTCGGGTCGGTTTCGCGGCCGCGCGCCACAGGTGCATCCCGGCATACGAACGCCAGGGGCGCAGGGCCGACAGCTGATCGGTCAGGGCGGTGGAGTCGGCAGGCAGGCCGAGCGCCGTGGCTCCGGTGCGCAGCGCGCGGTCGCCGGTGAGCAGCACGTCGGGAGAGCCGAGCACCCGCAGCAGCAGGTAGTCGGCGGTCCACGCGCCGATGCCGGGCTGCGCGAGCAGGTCCGCCCGCAGCTCGTCCGGGTCGCGGCCGACGTGGACGTCCAGCGCGCCGGAGGCCAGCGCCGCCGACGCCGCGAGGATCGCGTCGACGCGGCGGGCGGGACCGGTCAGCACCTCGGCGCCGCGCTCGGCGATCGCGGCCGGGGCGGGAAACAGCGTGGTCAGCTCGCCACCGGGGTGGTCAAGGGGCTCGCCGAGAGCGGTGGTGAGCCGCTCGGCCGCCGTCCGGGCTGCGGCGACCGTGACCTGCTGGCCGAGCATGGCGCGCAGCAGGGTTTCCGGTCCGTCGACGCTGCCCGGCACCCGGATGCCGGGCGTGGCGCCGACCGAGGCGGCCAGCAGCGGCTCGCCGCGCAGCGTGCTGTCGATCGCGGCCGGGTCCGCATCGAGGTCGAACAGCCTGCGCAGCCGGTTCACCGCGCTCGTGATGTCGCGGGTGTCGGTCAGCCGCAGCTCGCAGCCGACGTGGTCCTCGGCGGGCCGTAGCCGGGCGGTCGCGGGGCCGTGCGGCAGCCGGAGCGTGCGGGCGTAGCAGCCGTCGATGACCGACTCGACCCCGGCGACCGCCCGCGCGGCGAGGAAGACCAGCAGACCGGCGCCGTCGAACGGGGTGCGCGCCGGGAGCCGCAGCCGCAGCGTCACCGCGCCGTTCGGGACATCGGCAAGCTCGCGCCTGCCGCCGCGCAGCCGCGACGGCGTGGTGGCGAACACCTGGCGCATCGTGTCGTTGAACTGCCGCACGCTGGCGAACCCCGCCGCGAACGCGACATCGGACAGCGGCAGCGACGTGCGTTCGATCAGCAGTCGCGCGGTGTGGGCGCGATGCGCGCGGGCGAGCGCGAGCGGACCGGCGCCGAGCTCGGCGGTCAGCGCCCGGCCGAGGTGACGTTCGGAGTAGCCCAGCCGGGCGGCCAGCCCCGGCACGCCCTCGCGCTCGACGACGCCGTCGCTGATCAGCCGCATCGCGCGGGCGGTGAGGTCGGCGCGCAGGTTCCATTCGGGTGAGCCGGGCACCGCGTCGGGCAGGCACCGGCGGCAGGCGCGGAACCCGGCGGTCTGGGCCGCCGCCGAGGTCGGGAAGAACTGGACGTTGCCGGGCAGTGGCGTCTGCGCCGGGCAGGACGGCCGGCAATAGATGCCGGTGGTGCGCACGCCGGTGATGAACTGGCCGTCGAAGCGGGTCTCGCGAGACGCGACGGCGCGGTAGCAGCGGTCGAAGTCCTGCCACAGTGCCATGACGCTGATCCTGCCACCGCGCCGGTGAGATGACTGGCGGGAATCGGACATCACGGCCCCGCGCGTCGGTGTGACGGCGGGCCGTAGACTCATTCGTCGTGAGTTTGACCCTTGGAATCGTCGGCCTGCCCAACGTCGGCAAGTCCACTCTGTTCAACGCCCTGACCCGCAACGAGGCGCTCGCGGCGAACTACCCGTTCGCGACGATCGAGCCCAACGTCGGCGTGGTGCCGCTGCCCGACGCGCGGCTGGACAAGCTCGCGGAGATGTTCGCCTCGGAGCGCACCGTGCCCGCCACGGTGTCGTTCGTCGACATCGCGGGCATCGTCAAGGGCGCGTCCGAGGGCGCGGGGCTCGGCAACAAGTTCCTGGCCAACATCCGCGAGGCCAACGCGATCTGCCAGGTCATCCGGGTGTTCGACGACCCGGACGTGGTGCACGTCGAGGGCGCGCTCGACCCGACGAGCGACATCGAGACGATCAACACCGAGCTGATCCTGGCCGACCTGCAGACGCTGGAGAAGGCGCTGGTCCGGATGGAGAAGGAGGCCAGGACCCGCAAGGAGGCCCGCCCCGCGCTGGAGAACGCCAAGCGCGCCAAGGACATCCTCGACTCCGGCCGGACGTTGTTCGCCGCGCAGGACGAGGTCGACATGGACGCGCTCTACGAGCTGCATCTGCTGACCACGAAGCCGTTCCTGTACGTGTTCAACGCCGACGAGGCGGTGCTGACCGACGAGGCCAAGCGCAAGGAGCTGGCCGAGCTGGTCGCTCCCGGGGATGCGGTGTTCCTCGACGCCAAGGTCGAGGCCGAGCTGCTCGAGCTCGACGACCCGGATGATGTGCGGGAGCTGCTGGCCTCGGTCGGGCAGGACGAGCCGGGCTTGTACTCGCTGGCCCGCGCCGGGTTCCACACGCTCGGGTTGCAGACGTACCTCACGGCGGGGCCGAAGGAGGCGCGCGCCTGGACCATCCCGCGCGGCGCGACGGCGCCGCAGGCCGCCGGTGCGATCCACACCGACTTCGAGCGGGGGTTCATCAAGGCCGAGATCATCTCGTACGACGACCTGATCGAGGCCGGCTCCATGCAGGCCGCCCGCGCCGCGGGCAAGGTGCGCATGGAGGGCAAGGACTACATCATGTCCGACGGCGACGTGGTCGAGTTCCGGTTTAACGTGTAGCGCCCGTCCGCATCAAAATGAGCACCAAA
>WHUB01000071.1 GCA_009377395.1 Actinophytocola sp.
CCCGCCTGTCCGCCCAAGGCGAACTGTTCACCTGCCTGTTCGGCTCCACAGGCCACGACCTTCGCGCGCTGCTACGCGGCGGCGCAGACGACGGCGACCTGGAACAGCGGCTCCGCAGCATCTGGGGCCAGCGGAGCGACCGCTACTCCGAACTACGCACCGCCGAGACCGCAGGACGCCCCAAGGTCGAAATGTCCTACATCGGCGGCTAGCCGCACGAGCTCGCGGGCGGCCCCTAGCGGCGTGCGGAGCCCGTCACCCTTGATCTGAGTAGAGCACATCTCGGCAATGGAGTTGCCGGTCCCAGACGCCCCAGACGGTAACCCTCAGAGCCTTCAAATGGGGGCAAGTGAGACGGAGAATGAGACGAGAGAAGACCAGGGCGTTTCCGAATCCCGGAAACGCCCTGGTCACGGTGGAGCCGCCTGGGGGAGTCGAACCCCCGACCTACGCATTACGAGTGCGTCGCTCTGGCCGACTGAGCTAAGGCGGCGTGTCGCACGGACCGGTTCAGTGTAGCGGTTGGCCGCCGCGTCACTCGCGACCCCCACCGGCATCAGCTAGACAGGACTCAGGCGACCGTCCGACCCGAGGAGACGCATGCGGCACCGCATCGCTCGCGCGCTGGCACTCGGACTGGCGTCCGGACTACTCGCCCTCGCCACCAGCCCCGCGAGCGCGGCGGACGAACCCGCCGACGCCGGGCACGCGGTCGGCCACGCCAGCTCCGCGGCCGTCCTGCTACGGCTACTGCCCGGCTCGGTCCCGCAGTCCTCGATCCTGCCCGGCCTGGCGCGACTGACCTCGGGCCACTACCCGTTCGAGGCCGGCTACGGGCTCGCCACCGCGCAGCTCAACACCAACGCCGCCCTGCCCTACGAGCGCAGCATCGCCCAGGCCACACCGGAAGGCTCGCTGTTCGGCGCCGTCGAGACACCCACCGGTGGCAGCCTGATCCAGACCGCAGCACCGGACAACGCCAAACCGGCCACCGAGCGGCTCAGCGCACCGCTCACCCCCGCCGCCCCGCTGGTCAGCACCGGCGACACCACCGCCGAGGTGCACGCCCGCTGGAGCGAGGACGCCGGGCCGTGCGTCGGCACCGCATCCCGCGCGAGCACCGACACTGAGAGCCTCACCATCGGCAAGGCCATCCCCACGCTGCCCGACATGGCCCTCGACGACCTCCTGCTGCCGGAGGGTGCCCGCGCCGCCCGTTTCCAGCCGGACGGCGGCCTCGGCTCGCTCGGCGGACTGCTCTCCGACAGCGCCCTGGTTCACGTGCCGGACGGCTTCACCGGCACGTCAACGGTGTCGGTCGCCGACAGTGCAGTGCGATCGACGTCCACAGTGGACACTACGACGATCGACATCCTGCCGGGCAGCCCGCTCGGCATGACGGCGACGGTAGGTCGCCCGCCGACGCTGAGCGTGACCGCGACCGGCGACGACAGCACCTCCCGGGTCGGCTTCGAGCCCCCCACCATCACGGTCACCCGGGGCGGCACGACGCTGTTCACCCTCGACGACGAGCACCCCACCCAGGACGTCCCGATCGGCGTGCCGAAACCGGCGCTGTATCAAGCAACGGGCAAGACCGAGCTCGCGCCCGTGCCGATCGTGGCCGGTGCGGCGCAGACCGCCACGGGCGCCCGTCTCACGCTCACCGGCCCCGCGCAGCGCGCGGTCACGGACCTGTTCGTGCTCCGGCTCAGCGTCGGCGGGCTGAACCAGACCAGCGACGAGACGTCCTATCCGATCGAGGGCACCGAGTTCGCCGCGTCCGCGCGGCTGCTCGACGTCCAGTTGCTGCCGACCCGCGCCCTCGCCGACGCGCTCGCCCGGCTGCCGTACCAGGTGACGTCGTCACTGGCGCAGTACTCCCTCGGCGAGCTGACCGCAGGCGCGCTGGTCGCGGCTGGCGGCGTGGAGTGCGACGCGGTCCCCACCGACGCCGCCCAGGCCGGTAACGCGATTCCCAGCAGCTTGGGCACGCCGAGCCCCGGCGCGGCCAGCGTGCCGCTGTTGTGGGCGGGCGCGCTCGCGCTGCTCGTCGGCGTCGCGCTGGTGACGGTCCCGTTCCGGTCGCCCCGACGGACACCGCCGTCGCCGGTGCCGAGGGAGTGACTACTCCGCCAGGGTGGCGACCATCGCCTCCACCGCGATCCGTGGCTTGACGTTCCACAGGATCGCCTCGCGGCAGGCGAGCACGGCTTCGAGCCGGTGCAGCGCCTGATCCGGGGTCCAGCGGCGCGCGGCCTCGGTGCTGTGCTCGGCGTGGTCCGGGTGGTTCAGCCTGGCGCCGCTCGGCACGACGAGAACGTCCCGGTAAAACCCGGCCAGGTCCACCAGCGCCAGGTCGAGCGTGTCGCGCTGGGTCCGTGTCGCCCGCGACTTCTGCCGCTTCTCCAGCGCCTTCACCGCGGCCTCCGCCGAGCGCTTGGCCGCCGCGACGCCCTTACCGGTGCCGTCCCCGCCCATCGCGGTGCGCAGCTCCGCGCGCTCGGCCTCGTCGCGTTCCTTGCTCTCCTCGGCCGCGTCGGCCTCGGACGCCTTGATCAGCACGTCGGCCGCGGCGAAGACGTCCGACGGCCTGCGCAGTGTCGTCGGGATGCGCAGCACCTCCGCGCGCCGCTGCCGCGCCGCATCGTCGGTGGCCAGCCTGCGCGCCCTGCCGACGTGGCCGCCGCACACCGACGCGGCCCACCGCGCGCGCTCCTCCTCGATGCCGTCGCGGTCGATCAGCACCCGCGCGATCGCGTCCAGCGGCGGCGTGCGCAGCGTGACCAGGCGGCACCGCGACCGGATCGTCACGCTGACGTCCTCCGGGTGATCCGACGGCGCGCACAGCAGAAACACGGTGCGAGCCGGTGGCTCCTCGATCGCCTTGAGCAGCGCGTTCGACGCGCCCTCCGTCAGCCGGTCCGCGTCACCGATGATCACGATCTGCCAGCGTCCGGTCGCCGGTCGCCGCGCCGCCGTCTGCACCAGCGCGCGCATCTCGGCCACCGAGATCGACAGTCCCTCTGGCACGACGAGCCGCACGTCGGCGTGGGTCCCCGCCAGCGCGGTGCGGCAGCCGGTGCACTCGCCGCACCCGGTGCCCGCCTCGCACTGCAGCGCGGCGGCGAACGTCCTCGCGGCGACCGACCGTCCCGAGCCCGGCGGCCCGGTGAACAGCCACGCATGCGTCATGGCGGCCGGCTCGCTCACCGCGCCGGACAGCGTCTCGATCGCGGGCTCCTGACCCACGAGCTGCGACCACACGGTCATGACATCTCCAGCTCTGTGACCTTCGCCGGTGCCGAAGCGTCACCCTCCGGACGCTGCGCGGCGGCATGACCGGCATCGGAGAGCCACCCTCGCAAGCTCGGGCGGCCCGCCTCTCCCGCTCGGCGAAGCTCCCAACCGCTACTCATGACGCCCCGCCCTTCGTCGGCACGGAGACCACCTCGTCAACCACGTCGGGAGCCTCCGCATCGGCCTCGGCCAGGTCACGCTCCGCCTCGCGCGCGTCCCGCGCGGCGGCCGCGGCGCTCGGCGACAGCCGGATGCCCTTGGTCAGCAGCACCGCCTCCACCGCCGTCCGCGCCCGATCGGCCACCTCGTCCGCCGGGCCGTCGGCGTCGATCACGACGTAGCGGCCGGGGTCGGCGGCCGCCATCTCGGCCAGCAGTCCACGCACCCGCACCTGCTGCTGCGCGACGACGCCGTCGCCGTCCGCCGCCGGTTCGGTGTCGAGCAGCAGCGTGATGTCCGGCCGCAGCTTGTCGGTCGCCCAGTCGGCGAGCCCCTCCAGCTCGGCCGCGTCGAGCCCGGCGACCGTCGACAGGTGCGCCAGCGAGGAGTCGGCGAACCGCTCCATCACCACGATCCCGCCGTTGTCCAGCGCCGGCCGGACGTCGCGCTCCACGATGTCCGCCCGCACGGCGGCGGCCGCGAGCGCGCGGGCGCGCGCCCCGGTGAGCGAGGCGTTGGTCAGGATCGACGTCAGCCGCTTGTCGTCCAGCGCTGGGTCGGTGGCGAACGCGATCGGCTGCGTGACGTTGCGGCGCAGCCACAGCGCGAGCTTCGACGCCTGGTCGGCGGTGTCGGTCGCCGTGGTGCCCTCGATGGCGATGAGCAGGCCGTTGGCGCGCTGCGGCCGGCGGCGCATGACGTTGCGCAGGTCGGCCATGATCGGCTGGTCCCGCCGCGAGTCCATCAGGCGGTACGCGACGACACCGACGAGCGCGGCGATCACCCCGCCGCCGAGCAGCACCGGCCGGGTGCCGTCGATGACGATGCGGGTGTCCAACACGCTGATCACCCTGGGCCGCACCAGCCCGATCAGCAGCGGGACGAGCGCGACCGAACCGCCGAGGATGATCTTCATCAGCGACTGATAGATCGCGTTGATCCGGCCGCGGATGTCGTCCTCGACCTGCGTGCCGATGATCGTGACACCGGTCAGGAACGCCGCCCCCGCGCAGAAGCCGACCAGCATCACGCCGGTGAGCGCGACGATCAGGTGCGGCGCGAGCGCGACCCCGCACAGCGCGAGTCCCGCGAACACGATCGCGATGCCGAACAGCCGGTCGTGCGGCAGCCGGTGGGCGAGCCTCGGTGAGGCGACCATGCCGCCCGCCAGCCCGAGGAACACGCAGACGAACATCATGCCGAACGCCGACTCGCCCGCGAGCAGGCTCGCCGCGTACGGCTTCGACGACCCCACCACGGCGCCGCCCGCCGCGAACGCGCCGACCATGCCGATCAGCAGGCCGCGCACCAGCTTGGTGCTGCGCACGTACCGGACGCCGTCCTTGATCATCTGCATGAACCCGAACCGCGCCGTGTCCTCGGCCCGCTCGGTGTCGTCGTGCTCGTGCACGTTGCGCAGCGACAGCTCGGGGATCCGCGTCGCGATGATCAGCGCGCTGAGCAGGTAGAGCAGGCCGGTGCAGATGACGATGAACTTCGCGATGCCGAACTCACCCGTCGCGCCCGGCGGCAGGCCGATCACCTGCGGCAGCACCGTGATCAGCGCGTACGACCCGGCGCCGACGATGACGGCGAAGCCGTACGTCATCACCATGCCGAGCTGGTTGGCCGTCTCGATCTGGTCGCGTCGCCGCAACAGGTTCGGCACCGCCGCTTCCTTGGACGGGATCCACATCGTCGACGCGAACCCGACCATGAAGTTGGCGGCGAACAGCCACAACGGCGAGCCGATGATCGCGATCGAGAGCAGCAGCGCGCACCGCACGACGTCGGCGGCCACCATGACCTTGCGGCGGTCGAACCGGTCGGCGAGCAGGCCGCCGAGCGGCGCGAAGATCAGCCCGGGCAGCAGCAGGGTCAGCACGACGCCACTGAAGGCGAAGTTCTGCGCCATGTAGGTCTCGGTGAGCTTGGTGACCAGGCCGGTGAGCCCGAGCAGCGTCAGCCAGTCGGCGGTACTGCACAGGAATATGACCGTCCACAATCTGCGAAACGGCTTGATCGCCAGCACGCGGCGTGCGCGATAGACCGTCGAGGCATTCGCGGTCGCCTGCGCACCGCGTTCGCCGATCGGTCCGAGCACCCCAGCGATGACCACACCCCACTTCGTCTCGACGGGCGTACTGCGTGCGCAAGCCTAACGCTCACCGCCGCGCCGACCGTGACCGGCAGGCGGCGACGGCCGGCATCACCGCAGGAAAATGCCGCCCGGCGGTCAGCGCAGGCCGCCGCTCACCGCCTCGATGATCCCCGTGACGACCTGGATGGCGATGATGCCGAAGATCACCACGAGCACGATGGCGACGATGACCGCGCTCGAGTTGTTCGTCGTGCGTGTCAGCTTGGGCTTCGGCAGCGACAGGCCGCTGTCTCGTAGGTTCGGATAGGAGCGCAAGGCGTTACGCATCCGTGTGCTCGTCGGCTGCCGCGGCGGGGTGGCGACCATGCCGGGCGGCGTGGCGGTGTGCGAGTGCCGCTGTGACGACGCACCCGCCGTCTTGCTCTCGAACTGGGTGATGTCGGCCAGCGCGGCCTCGGTCATGGCCTTGATGGCTTCCTGGTCCGCCTCGACCGGCTGGGCGATCGGCACCTCGAGGTCGTCGTAGCGGGTCGCGAACGCGCTCGCGCTGATGTCGGAGTCCGAGGTGACCAGGCCGGCCGTCGGGTCGGGATACAGCGCGGGCGGTGCCAGCGGCTGCGTGCCGTCAGGTACGTCCGATCCCATGCCGTCGAGCCTAGCGCGGCGCGCCGGCACGGGCGATCGCCCGTGCCGGTGGCCGGCTGCGGTTACCGCACGCCCGCGTACGGGCGGTTCGGGAGGTCGTCGACGGTCCAGGTGTGCTCGACGTGACGTGGCGGCTTCCGGTCGGTACGGCCGGAGAACAGCATCCACACGCCCCAGATCACCTCGATGCTGACGAGGCCGACGATGACGAAGAGGAAAATCACTGCACTCATGGCAGTAATTCTGCCGCCGGGTATATCCAGCCACCACTGGCAGTTCGGACGATGCACCTCGATATTCTGCCAATAACCTGGCAGACTTAAGCTCATGCTGAACTCCGTTGCCGTCGTCGTCTTCGAGGGAGTGGGCGCGTTCGAGCTCGGCGTTCTGTGCGAGGTCTTCGGCCAGGACCGCTCCGACGAGGGCCTGCCCGGCTTCGACTTCCAGATCTGCGCCGCACAACCCGGCGCCGTCACCACCAGCAGCGGGTTCGGCATCAACGTGGAGCACGGACTCGACGCGGTCGAACGGGCCGATCTGGTCGCCGTGCCCGCCATGCCGGGCAAGGGCAGCGCGCCCGACGACGTCCTCAAGGCGCTGCGCACCGCCCACGACGCCGGGGCGCGGGTGCTGTCGATGTGCACCGGGGCGTTCGTGCTCGGCGAGGCCGGGCTGCTCGACGGCAGGCGCTGCACCACCCACTGGCTGCACACCAGCGCGCTCGCCGCGCAGTTCCCGCTCGCCGAGGTGGACCAGGACGTGCTCTACGTCGACGAGGGCACCGTGATCACCAGCGCGGGCACGGCGGCGGGCATCGACGCCTGCCTGCACGTGGTGCGCGACGAGTTCGGCGCGTCGGTTGCCTCCCGGTTCGCGCGCCGGATGGTCGTGCCCCCGCACCGCGAGGGCGGCCAGGCGCAGTACATCGACCAGCCGGTGCCCGGCTGTGACGCCGAGACGCTCACCCCGCTGCTCACCTGGCTGCTCGAGAACCTCGACCAGCGAGTCTCAGTCGAGGACCTGGCGGCGAAGGCGCTGATGTCACCGCGCACCTTCGCCCGCCGCTTCCGCGCCGAGACCGGCACCACGCCGCACCAGTGGCTGGTCAGCCAGCGGCTGCTCGCGGCGCAGCGGCTGCTCGAAGACGGCGACACCGCGATCGAGGACATCGCGCGGCGCACCGGCTTCGGCAACGCCACCGCGCTGCGGCACCACTTCGGCCGCTCGCGCGGCATCACCCCACAGCACTACCGCCGCACCTTCCGCGGCTGCGGCTGACGGCTACTTCTTCGCCTTGGCGGTGCTGCGCTTCTTCTTCGGGGCCGGGCCCTTGGCGCGCTTGTCCGCGAGCAGCTCGGCCGCGCGCTCCGGGGTCAGGTCGGCAACGCTGTCGGACTTGCGCAGCGAGGCGTTGTACTCGCCGTCGGTCACGTACGGCCCGAACCGGCCGTCCTTGACGACCATCGCCTTGCCGGACTGCGGGTCCTCGCCCAGCTCCTTCAGCGGCGGCTGGGCGGCGGCCTGCCGCCCCCTGCGCTTCGGCTCGGCGTAGATCTTGAGCGCCTCGTCCAGCGTGATGTCGAAGATCTGCTGCTCGGTCGACAGCGAGCGCGAGTCAGTGCCCTTCTTCAGGTACGGCCCGTAGCGGCCGTTCTGCGCGGTGATCTCCTCACCGGACTCGGGGTCGGTGCCGACGACGCGCGGCAGCGACAGCAGCTTGAGCGCGTCGTCGAGCGTGACGGACTCGAGCGACATCGACTTGAGCAGCGACCCGGTGCGCGGTTTCGGCTTGCGCGCCTTCGAACTCTTCTTCTTGCCGTTCTCGGCAGGCGCCTCCTCCTGCTCCGGCAGGATCTCGGTGACGTAGGGGCCGAACCGGCCGTCCTTCGCCACGATCTCGTGGCCGGTCACCGGGTCGGTGCCGAGCGAACGACCCTCCTGTGGCGTCGCGAACAGCTTCTCGGCGATCTCGGCGGTCAGCTCGTCCGGCGGGAGCTCGTCCGACAGGTTCGCCCGCTGCGAGGTCTCGTCGCCGTTCTCGGTCACCATCCGCTCCAGGTAGGGCCCGTAGCGGCCGACCCGGACGTAGACCGTCCTGCCCTCGTCGTCGGTGAACATCGGGATCGAGTTGATCTCGCGCGGGTCGATGTCCTCCACACCGGATCCGACCAGCTTCTTCAGCCCGCCCTCGCGGCTGATCGAGCCCACCGGGCCGACGTCACCGCCGAAGTAGAACCCGGACAGCCAGGCGGTGCGCTGCTGCCTGCCCTCGGCGATGTTGTCGAGCTCGTCCTCCATCGCGGCGGTGAAGTCGTAGTCCACCAGCCGTCCGAAGTGCCGCTCCAGCAGCGCGACGACCGAGAACGCCACCCAGGACGGCACCAGCGCCGAGCCCTTGCGCCATACGTAGCCGCGGTCCTGGATCGTCTTGATGATCGACGCGTACGTCGACGGGCGGCCGATGCCCAGCTCCTCGAGCGCCTTGACCAGGCTCGCCTCGGTGTAGCGGGCCGGTGGCGACGTGGTGTGCCCGTCCGCCGCGAGCTCGTCCGCGGTGACCCGCTGGTCGCGCTCGAGGTGCGGCAGCCTGCGCTCGGCGTCGTCGGCCTCACCGCCTGCCTCGCTGTCGACGGCCTCGACGTACGCCCGCAGGAACCCGGCGAAGGTGATGGTGCGACCGGACGCGGCGAAGGTGCACTCCTCGCCGGTGCCCGCCGCGGTGCCGGTGATCCGCACCGACATCGTGGTGCCCTTGGCGTCGGCCATCTGCGAGGCGATGGTGCGCTGCCAGATCAGCTCGTACAGCCGGAACTCGTCGGACTCGAGCTCGTTCCCGACCTCGCCCGGGGTGCGGAACACCTCACCTGCCGGGCGGATCGCCTCGTGTGCCTCCTGCGCGTTCTTGACCTTGCGGGTGTATTGCCGGGGGCTGCTCGACACGTAGTCGGCGCCATAGAGCTGCGTCGCCTGGTCCCGCGCCGCGGTGAGCGCCGTGCCCGACAGCGTGGTCGAGTCGGTACGCATGTACGTGATGTAGCCGTTCTCGTACAGCCGCTGCGCGATGCGCATGGTGCGGTCTGAGGAGAACCGCAGCTTGCGACCCGCCTCCTGTTGCAGCGTCGAGGTCATGAACGGCGCGTACGGCTTGCGGGTGTAGGGCTTCGACTCGACGCTGGCGACGGTGAACTCGGCGTCGGCCAGCGCGTCGGCCAGCCGGGTCGCCTCCGCCTCGTCGAGCACCCGCACGTCGCTGAGCGAGTCTTTCAGCACGCCGTCGGAGGTGAAGTCCTTCCCGGTGGCGAGCCGGTCGCCGTTGACGGAGACCAGCCGCGCGCCGAACGACTTGGGCCCGCTGCTGTTGTCCGACGCCGACATGGTCGCGGCGATGTCCCAGTACGACGCGGAGGTGAAGCGCATTCTGGCGCGCTCGCGCTCGACCACGATCCTGGTCGCCACCGACTGCACCCGGCCCGCCGACAGCTTCGGCATGATCTTCTTCCACAGCACCGGCGAGACCTCGTAGCCGTAGAGCCGGTCCAGGATGCGGCGGGTCTCCTGCGCGTCGACCAGGTCGTTGTCGAGGTCGCGGGGGTTCGCGGCGGCGTCCCGGATGGCGTGCTCGGTGATCTCGTGGAAGACCATCCGGCGCACCGGCACCTTGGGCTTGAGCGCCTCGATCAGGTGCCAGGCGATCGCCTCGCCCTCGCGGTCACCATCCGTGGCGAGGTAGAGCTCGTCCACATCCTTGAGCAGGCCCTTGAGCTCGGTCACGGTCGACTTCTTGTCCGGCGTGACGACGTAGAGCGGCTCGAAGTCGTGCTCGACATCCACCCCGAGCCGGGCCCACGACTGGCCCTTGTACTTGGGAGGCACGTCGGCGGCCCCACGCGGCAGGTCACGGATGTGGCCCTTGGACGACTCGACGACATAGTCGCGGCCGAGGTAAGAAGCGATCTTGCGCGCCTTCGCGGGCGACTCGACGATGACAAGCCGTCGCCTGCCGTCACCCGAAGCGCCCGTGCCGCTCTTGCTCCGTGTCGATCCTGCCACGCTTGGCAGCCTCCTTTACCTGTCGCGCGATCTCCGATGCGGCGACATCACCTCGACGACGTCGGGCAAGTGTGCGTCGGCACCGGATCGCATCGACGCCGATCCAGCGGTCCGGCCTTGTGCCGGCCAGCCACGCAGTACGTGGATACCCGGCGTGATGCCGTTTCTCACTGAGTTACCTTTTTCCACCTTTAGCATGGCCACTGGCTTGTGGCACTGCCGGGTTGGGCTGCTAAGCATGACCCACCGACCACCATTCTGACTACGCCGACACGGCGAGCAGTGATGCCGGCCATGCCGGTTCCGCCGCGATCGGAGCGTCCCCGACCAGCTCAACCAGCCGTCGCAGTCGAGCGCGCCCGGCTATCCGGAGCGCGGGCGCGTCGGTACGAACTCCGACAACGCTACCTGAACCGGACACCGGAAGCAGACCAGCTTGCCGTAACGCCCGCAGCAGCGGCTGATGTGTCGCCTGCTCGCCAGGGTCGAGGCCGAGCAGAAACCCCCGGCGCCGCTTGCCCTCCTGTCGCTCCCGCGCGCCCGCCGCGAGCGCCCACAACCGCAGCACGGGACCGGTCAGCAGCAGGTCGTCCGGCACCCGCTTGGCGCCGTCGGCCGTCCACGCCGTCGCCAGCCCGAGCAGGTCCGACCGGAACGCCGTCCGCACCAGCGGGCCGCCGCACTCGGCCCGGCTGAGCGTGGCGGCAACGCCGCGTATCCGGAACTCCTCCGCCAGCGCCTTGGCCCGCCACGGCTCGTCCACCACGATCGACAGCCTCGCCGCGCTCGACGCGAAGCTCACGATCCTGCCGTGCGCGCACAGCACGCCTGCGAGGTCAGCCACCCTGGGCTGACTCGCGTCGGCGGAGTAGAACGAGAGCTGCGCCACGCCGCCAGATGGTAGAACACAAGTTCGACCCAGCGCCAGCGGCCACGCCGCCGAGACGACAAGGCCGCCCTGGGGCAGCGCTGCCCCAGGGCGGCCTTCACCGGATCTCGTGCCGGTCAGGCGTTCACCGACTCGGCCGGTTCCTCCGTCATCACGCTGACCCGGCGCTTCGCGACGACGATCGCCGTGACGATGATGCCGACCGCGACCAGCGAGATGATGACCCGGGCGGCGGGCGAGGCGGACTCGCCGAACGTCAGGCTCACCACGGCGGGCGCGATCAGCAGCGACACCAGGTTCATCACCTTGATGAGCGGGTTGATCGCGGGGCCGGCGGTGTCCTTGAACGGGTCGCCCACGGTGTCACCGATGATGGTCGCCGAGTGCGCCTCCGAGTTCTTGCCACCGTGGTGGCCGTCCTCGACCAGTTTCTTGGCGTTGTCCCACGCGCCACCGGAGTTGGCGAGGAACACCGCCATCAGCACGCCGGTGCCGATGGCCCCGCCGAGGTACCCGGCGAGCGCGCCGGTGCCGAGGCCGAAGCCGACCGCGATCGGCGCGAACACCGCGAGCAGACCCGGCGTGGCCAGCTCCCGCTGCGCGTCCTTGGTGACCATGTCGACGACGCGGCCGTACTCGGGCTTGGTGGTACCCTCCATGATCCCCGGGATGTCGCGGAACTGGCGGCGCACCTCGCGCACCACCGCCCCGGCTGAACGCGACACGGCGTTGATGGCGAGGCCGGAGAACAGGAACACCACGCTGGCGCCGATGATGATCCCGACGAGCACGTTGGGCTCGAAGACGGCGTAGTCGGCGAAGTTCAGCGACATGCCCGCCTCGGTGAGCGTCTCGCTGATGGAGGCGAGGTAGGAGCCGAACAGCGCGGTCGCGGCGAGCACGGCGGTGGCGATCGCGATGCCCTTGGTGATCGCCTTGGTGGTGTTGCCGACCGCGTCCAGCTCGGTCAGCACCGCGGCGGCGTTCTCATCGACGTCACCGGACATCTCCGCGATGCCCTGGGCGTTGTCCGAGACCGGACCGAAGGTGTCCATCGCGACGATGACGCCGACGGTGGTCAACAGCCCGGTGCCGGCGAGCGCGACGGCGAACAGCGCCGCGCTGCCGCCGACCAGGTAGGCGCCGAAGACGGCGGCGGCGACGACCAGCGCGGTGTAGACGGCGGACTCGAAGCCGACCGAGATCCCGCTGAGGATCACCGTGGCAGGTCCGGTCTCCGAGCTCTTGCCGACGTCCTTGACCGGCTTGTGCTCGGTGCCGGTGTAGTAACCGGTCAGCCACAGGATGACGCCGGCGAGCGCGATACCGATGATCACCGAGATGGTGGCGACGACGGCCGGGTTGCCGTCGGCCTGGGTGAACTCACCGGGCAGGAAGACGAACGCGGCGATCGTGGACAGCACCGCGGCGATCACGGCCGAGATGTAGAACGAGCGGTTGATCGTGACGAGGCCGCCCTCGTTCTCCCGCGCCTTGGTGATGTAGACGCCGATCACCGCCGTGATGACACCGATGGCGGGCACGATCAGCGGGAAGACGAGGCCGTCGGCGCCGAGCGCGACCGTGCCGAGGATCAGCGCGGCGACCAGCGTCACCGCGTAGGACTCGAACAGGTCGGCCGCCATCCCGGCACAGTCGCCGACGTTGTCACCCACGTTGTCCGCGATGGTGGCGGCGTTGCGCGGGTCGTCCTCCGGAATGCCCTGCTCCACCTTGCCGACGAGGTCGGCGCCGACGTCGGCGGCCTTGGTGAAGATCCCGCCCCCGACACGCATGAACATTGCGATCAGGGCGGCTCCGAAGCCGAACCCTTCCAGCACCTTCGGCGCCTGGTCGGCGTAGACGAGCACGACGGCCGCCGCCCCGAACAGGCCGAGGCCGACCGTGATCATGCCGACGACGCCGCCGGTGCGGAACGCGATCCGCATCGCCTTCTCACGGCCACCGGACTCCCGGGACGCCGCGGCGACCCGCAGGTTGGCCTGCGTCGCCAGCCACATGCCCAGATACCCGATGGCGAACGAGAACGCGGCGCCGACCAGGAAGAACACCGAGCGCCCGATGCGCTCGCCCCAGTCGTCGGCCGGAAGGAAGAACAACAGCACGAACACGACGGCACCGAAGATGCCGAGGGTGTTGCGCTGCCGTTTCAGGTACGCGATGGCCCCTTCCTGCACCGCCTTGGCGATCTCCTGCATCTTCTCGGTGCCCTGGCCGGCTGCCAGGACCTCACGAAGCAGGACATAACCGATGGCGAGTGCGGCAAGGGCGATCACTGCGACAACGGCCACGATGCCGTAGTCGCCTCCGGACAGCGTTTCGCCGCCCGCGAGGAGATGCGCGGACATTCGTCCTCCTGTGTTCGCCTAGTTATCAACCACCGCGGTCGGGCTCAGCACCCGGTCGCGGTGAGTGGGATCTTCACCACAGTCGTGGGATTTGTGGCGGAGTCTATTGGTAGCTGCGTGCGCGATGTCACCACGGTGTGATCAGTCACGCGAATGTTGGCTCAGAGAACGTCTGCGCGATGTGCGAAGCTCGCGTTTGTGGAGACCGCCGAAGCCGAGGTTGCGCCCGCGAGCACGCTGCTGCGTCGCGTGCTGGCAGGGGTGCCGACCGGCGAAAACCCGGTGACTCATCTCACAACCTTGCCCGCCAGGCCGCCGCTACACCGGGACTGGCCGGACTGGGCGCCCGGCAATGTGGTGGCCGCGTTCCGGGCGTCGGGCGTCGAACGGCCGTGGTCGCATCAGGTCGAGGCGGCCGAGCACGCCTGGCAGGGGCGTCATGTGGTGATCTCCACCGGTACCGCGTCCGGCAAGTCGCTGGGCTACCAGCTCCCGGTGCTGACCACGCTGACGACGCGGTCGCGCAGCACCGCGTTGTATCTGTCGCCGACGAAGGCGCTGGCGAACGACCAGCTTCGGTCGGTGACCGGGCTCGGACTGCGGCAGGTCAGAGCCACCGCGTGCGACGGCGACACGCCGATGCCGGAACGGGACTGGGCACGCGAGCACGCCAACCTGGTGTTCAGCAACCCGGACATGCTGCACCACGGCATGCTGGCCGCCCATCAGCGCTGGGCGCGCTTCTTCCGGCAGCTCGACTACGTCGTGATCGACGAATGCCACAGCTACCGGGGCGTGTTCGGCTCGCATGTGGCGGTGTTGCTTCGCAGGTTGCGCCGGGTGGCCGAGTACTACGAGGCCTCGCCGACGTTCGTGCTCGCCTCGGCGACCACCGCCGATCCGGCCGCGTTCGCCGCCACGCTCACCGGCGCGGACTGCGTGCCGATCACCGAGGACGGCTCGGGGCGCGGCGCGCGGACCGTCGTGCTGTGGGAGCCGCCGCTGCTGCCCGAGATCACCGGCGAGAACGGCGCGCCGGTGCGGCGCTCGGCGGGCGCGGAGGCGTCGCGGATCCTGGCCGACCTGGTGATCGAGGGTGCCCGCAGCCTGGCATTCGTCACCTCCCGGCGCGGGGCCGAGCTGACCGCGGCGGGCGCGCGGCGGGTGCTCGCCGACGTCGATCCGTCGCTGACCCGCCGGGTCGCGGCCTACCGGGCGGGCTTCTTGCCGGAAGAGCGGCGCTCGCTCGAGGCCAGGCTGCTCTCCGGCGCGCTGCTCGGCGTTGCCTCCACCAACGCGCTCGAGCTGGGCATCGACATCGCGGGTCTCGACGCCGTGGTGCTGGCGGGCTATCCGGGCACGCTGGCCTCGTTCTGGCAGCAGGCGGGCCGG
Source organism: Actinophytocola sp. (assembly GCA_009377395.1). Taxonomy (GTDB): domain Bacteria; phylum Actinomycetota; class Actinomycetes; order Mycobacteriales; family Pseudonocardiaceae; genus Haloechinothrix_A. The sequence goes on from WHUB01000071.1 coordinate 14,906, forward strand.
GCGGGCCGGTCGACCAAGGACGCGCTGGTGGTGTTCGTGGCACGGGACAACCCGCTCGACACGTACCTCGTTCATCATCCGGATGCGGTGCTCGACCGGCCCGTCGAGGCGGCGGTGCTCGACCCGGCCAACCCGTACGTGCTCGCGCCGCAGCTCGCCTGCGCGGCGGCGGAGCTGCCGATCCGGGCCGAGGAATTGGAAGGGTTCGGCGGGGACGCTGCCAGGGAGGTGCTCGCCACGCTGGTCGACGACGCGATGCTGCGGCGGCGGGCGAGCGGCTGGTATTGGACCTCCCGGCAACGGCCCCACGGACAGGTCGGCATCCGGGGGTCCGGCACGGACCAGGTGATGATCGTCGAGGCGGAGACGTCGCGGGTGCTCGGCACGGTGGACAGCGCCGCGGCCTGCGCCACCGTGCATCCGGGCGCGGTGTATCTGCATCAGGGCGCGTCGTTCGTCGTCGACGAGCTGGACATGGATGACGGGATCGCGCTGGTGCACGCCGAGGACCCGGAGTGGAGCACCTCGGCGCGGGACATGGTCGACATCGAGGTGCTCGAGACGACCACGCGGGAGGTCTTCGGCGACGTGACAGTGTGCCTCGGCAAGGTCGCGGTGACCTCGCAGGTAGTGGGCTACCTGCGCCGGTTGCCGTCCGGGGAGGTGCTCGACCAGGTGCCGCTGGACCTGCCGGAGCGCACGTTGCGCACCAGGGCCGTGTGGTACACGGTCAGCGACGAGCTGTTGAGAGGCAGGGAGCCGGGGGGCGCTGGGTTGCCGCCAGCGCGCATCCCCGGCTCCCTGCATGCCGCCGAGCACGCGGCGATCGGTCTGCTACCGCTGTTCGCCACCTGCGACCGATGGGACATCGGCGGTGTCTCCACCGCCTTGCACGCTGACACCGGGGAGGCGACGGTGTTCGTGCATGATGGCCATCCCGGGGGCGCGGGATTCGCCGATCGCGGCCATGCCGCTTTGATCCCATGGCTAGCAGCGACGCGGGAGGCGATCGTCTCCTGCGAGTGCCCGGCAGGGTGCCCGTCCTGCGTCCAGTCGCCGAAGTGCGGGAACGGCAACGAACCGCTGGACAAGGCGGGAGCGGTGGCCGTGCTCGATGCCGTGCTCGGGGCGATCCGCGCTGGTGAGGTTCTGGCGTAGGGGACGCGGGGGGAGTCCCCTACGCCAGGGGCGGGAAGCGCAGCGCGGATACCACGGTCGAGCATGGCCACCTGGGTGGTCTATTCAGTTGTGAGTCATGCGGCAGAGACGTGCAGCCCGCTGTCGTGCGTGTCCGGCAGCGTGGCCAGTGCCCTCGCGAGAACGCCGTGCAGGGCGCCGGCGTTGGGCAGCTTCCACTCCCACACCTCGGGCTTGACCCGCCAGTGCACGACACCGTGCTCGAACGGGGTCGGTGGCAGCGGAACCCAGCTTCCCTCGCCGTGCCGGACGACGCTGGGCCGTGCCGCGAGCTCGTCGGGCAGCTCGCCGCCGGTCTCGGTGAGGAACACCCATTTGCCGGTCGGCATGGCCAGGATCGGTGCGGGCCGGCCGGTCTCTCGCAGCACGCCCGCCGCGCGGTAACCGAGTTCCGCGTCCACCTCGACGGCGTCGACGTAGGTTCCGGTCGCGACGAGGACGCTGTGCGCCTCGCCGCCCCACCAGTCGCCGACGTTCCGAGCGTCGGCAGCGGCGCGGTCCTGCCAGTCGTCGTGCACCGGTGCCGGACCGGACCAGCCGTCGGCCGGTGAGGTACCCGGCATGACGGGCCAGCCCCTCGTCGCGAGGCCGATGGCTTCCGCCCGAAGCTCGATGCGGAACGCATCGCGCCACTCGACGCTGTCGATGCCGATCGTCGGATTGTTCATCTCGCTGTTCCTGCCTCCTGCCCTTCGTTGGGCCCTAGCTTGCGGGGCCGGTCTGCCGACCTCGCACTTCTCACTAAAGAGCAAGTTGCAGATTGCGGGTAGTGGTGAGTCGATAACCGGCCGTCATGGCGCGATGAACGACGAGTGCGCAACGGTTCAACCGAATGTGTTCACCGGTCGGCAGTCGCGGCAAGACACGCCGTGACCTGCGCGTGATACCGCTCACCGCGTTCCCGTGACCGTCCGTCCGGCGTCGGGCTGGTGCCCGTACCGTGCGGCGGAACCGCTCATCGCAGCGGCATCACCGGGCCCGCACGTGCCCGCCCGGTCGCTGCCGCCCCGCCGATGCCGAGCGGCAGCCCGGTCGGAACGCGCACCGTGACGAGCATGTCCCAGCCCCGGGCCCGGCACGTGTGCAGCTCCGCGCCCATCCGCCGGGCGACATCGGCCGCCGTCTCACAGGCTCGCTCGGTGCCCTCGATGAGCCGTCCCGCCGCGCCGAGCGCGGCGAGGTCGGCGGCGGCGGCGGCCCGATGACGGGCGTGTGTCGCGGTGCCGAGCCACATCAGCATGGCGAACACGGTGAGCAGCGCGAGCGCGGCACCCGCCGTCCACACGGTGGCGAACCCGTCGTCACCGCGCGGCGCGGCGAGCCTGCCGACCGCCCGCGTCACGGATCGGCCCCGCCGGGTGAGCGGGCCGCGGGCCCGACCCCGGGTTCGGTCACCGCGAACGCGCGCCCTTCGATCCGCAGACCAGGCAGCAACCCGCGCACGGCCGCCGCCCGCACGATCGCGGTCAGGCCGTCGCCGTCCGGGAGTAGTTCGAGCGTCGCCCCGGCAGGTGCGATGGCGGTGACCGCTCGTCGCGCGCCGTCGCGGTCACCCCGGGCCGCGAGCCGGACGGCCTCCCGCGCGGCATCGGTGCAGCGGAGTTGATCGGTGACCGCCGCGATGCCGCCGAGCACGAGAGCGAGCAACGCGACGAGCGCGCCGATCGAAATCGCGGCCTCGACCGTGACGGCTCCGGTGTCACCCCGGCAGCGAGGTCGCCCGGTCATCAAATGTTCACCGAGAGCGCTCGCTGGACCAGGGCGGTCAGCGCGCCGACGACGGAGTCGCCGGTCACCACCCCGTAGAGCACGGCCGCGAAGGCGGCCGCAGCCAGGGTCCCGATCGCGTACTCGGCCGTGGACATCCCGTCGTCGGTGTGCACCGCACGCAGCCGGGTCACCACGGGGCGGGTTGGCGGCGGGAACGGTGGCGCGTCGGGGATACCGGCCACGCTCCGGCGCCACGCGAGCACCGTGGCAAGCGGCCGCGGCTTCGGCACACGCGGCCGGAGCGGTACGACATTCGGCGGCAGTGGGATCAGTGGCATCGTCATCGTCCTCCTCGGGTAGTGATGTGAAGACCTCTCCCGCGAGCGTCCGCTGTGGACACTCCGAACGGCGGTCACGACGTGACCGTCAACCTGGTGGCGAGCCCGATCACCACCGGCACGACCCCGAGCAGCAGGAAGGCCGGCAGGAAACACAGCCCGAGCGGCACGGTGATGAGGACCCCTGCTCGGTGCGCGCGCTCCTGCGCCGACTCGGCCAGCTCGGCACGCGCCCGTGCCGCGAGGTCGGCGGCGGCACCGGCGAGCGCGCTGCCCGACCGCGCGGTTCTGCGTGCGGCTCGTGCCAGCGGCGCCGTCGCGGCGCAGCCGAGCGCGGGGCGCCACGCCTCGTCGGGAGCCGCACCCAGCGCGATGAGCTCTCCGGTGCGGCGCAGGGCTTCCGCCGCGGCTGTCGGCACGGTGCCGGCGATGGCGCCCAGCGCGTCGGGCACCGGCATTCCGGCACGCAAGCACGCGGCGAGTAGGTCCCAGGCGGCGGCGAGCCCCAGCGGCTCTGCCCTGGGACGCAGCTGCGGAACCCACGCCGCCAGTCGCACCGGTCCGCCGTCGATGTCGGACGCGATCGGTAGCGCCGTGCGGACGCGCGTCGCGGACGCGCGCGGGACCGGGAACACCAGCACGGCAGCCGCCGCAGCCACGAACGCGAACGCGATCACGACGGCACCGCCTGCCGGGTGAGCCGACCGCACCACGCCGTGCCCGCAAGCACGAGCGCGGCACCGGCCGCCAGCATCACGTGGCCACCAGCGGTGGCGGTCAGCACGGCGATCGGCCCCGCGCCCATGGCTTCGCCGAGCGCGATCCCGAGCGCGGGCAGCACCGCGAGCACGGCCGCACTCGCCCGTGGCCCAGCCATCATCGCCTGGAGCCGTGCCGCGAACCGCGCGCTGGACTCCAGGTCCCGCCGCACGGAGTCGAGCACGTCGGCCAGCGGCAGTCCGTGGCGATGCGCCAACGCCCAGCCACGGGCGATGCGGGCGACGGCACAGAGGACAGGGTCCGTGCGATCTCGGGTGCGAGCGTCGGTGGTGGCGTCGCAGCCGAGTCGTGCGGCTGCCGCGATGGCACGCAGTTCCGCCGCGGCCGCCGGGTGGTGCGAGCCGAGGTCGGCGGCGGCCGACTCGGCAGCTCCGGCCGGATGCGCACCGGCTCGCAGTTCGGCGACGAGCCCGCCGACCGCATCGGCCACGGCCACCATCGCCGTGATGCGAGCGCGAGCGCGGGCCCGTTCGCGCCACCGCCAGCACGCCATCGCGGCGAAGGCGAGCAGCACCCCGGTGGTCATGACCCCGAGGGTGAGCGCTCCGGTCAGCACCGCGAGACCGGTCGGCACCGCGACGAGCCGGGTGCGCTCCGCACTGGACCGCGCGGCGCGGCGGATGCCGTACAGCGCATGCATGCGCGGCGCGGCATGGCGGGACGGCCAGCACAGCAAGGCGAGCGCGGCGGTCATCATCGCGGCGGTCGGCACGGCGGCTCCACCTCCCGCTGGAGCAACAGGGCGGACAGGGCCGCGCCGTGTTCGGTCCACTCGCCGTCACACCACGCAGGCAGGACCTCCACCTCGGCACCGCGACGCCGCAGCACCCCGATCTCGGCGAGCACCCTGCTGTCGTCGCCTCGCCGCCGCATGTGCAGCACGACCCGAACGGCCGCCGCGAGCTGGCTGTGCAGACCTGCCTGGGACAACCCGCCGAGCGCGGCGAGCGCTTCCATCCGGGCGGGCACCTCGGCCGGCGAGTTCGCGTGCAGCGTTCCCGCGCCGCCCTCGTGGCCGGTGTTGAGCGCGGCGAGCAACTCACTTAACGGTCAGATGGTGCTTACACATTAACGGCCCCCGGCGGCGAGAGCGCGCCGACCGAGGGCCTTGACCGGGAGGGAGCCCGGCCCATGGCTAAGTCTACGAAGAAGCGCCCCTACTGGCAGTCCCAGCCGTGCCCTGGGTGGTGCGGCGGCTGGCACAGCAAGTCAGACGCTCGACCTGACCGCAACCACTACTCGCGGTGGGAGGCGTCCATCGCGCGGTCGCTGGAGGACGCGCACGTCTGGCACCACGGCGACGAGCGGATCGCCTCGAAGCACAAGGCCGAGCTGTACGTGATGCAGCACGACGAGCACCACAGCGCCCATGTTCGCCTTGGCATGCTGTCCGGCCCGGGTGGCCACGGCCGCGAATACCCGCTCACCCGCGACGAAGCCGAGCGGCTCGGCCGGGCACTGCTGGAAGCGGCCGACCTCATCGACGGACACCACACTGGCGGTGTGCGATGACCTCAGACCCCATCGCCCGCATCCGTGATCACGCCGAGGAT
>WHUB01000072.1:0-17423 GCA_009377395.1 Actinophytocola sp.
GCTGGCACGCGGCGGCAAGGCGGCCGTGCCGTTCGGCGAGGCCTTCAAACGACAGCCCAAGGAGGTCGTCCTCGGCGCCGGGGTCATGGTGATGGTGTTCGCCTTCTTCTACATCTCGGTCTCGTACCTGACCAGCTATGGCACCGAGGCGCTCGGGCTGGAGACCACCACGGTGCTCGCCATCGGCATTCTCGGCGGCGCCGTGTTCGCCCTGGCGGTCGGGCTCGGGGGCACCTACTCCGACCGCGTCGGCCGCCGCCGGACGATCACCATCGCCAACCTGCTGGCCCTGGTGTGGTCGCTCGTCCTGTTCCCGCTCCTCGACACCGGCACGGTCCTGGCCTTCGCGCTCGGGGTGTGCGTGACGCTGTTCATCGCGGGCATCGCCTACGGGCCGGTCGGCGCCTATCTGCCGGAGCTGTTCGCCACCCAGTACCGCTACACCGCGGCCGGCCTCAGCTACAACTTCGCCGGCATCATCGGTGGTGCGATCCCGGCGATCGTCGCCGCGGCGATCACGGCGACGTTCGGCGGTTACGCGTTCGGCGTGTTCCTCGCCGGACTCTGCGTGATCAGCATCGTCTGCACGCTCGGGCTGGGCGAGACCCGGCAGCACGAGTTGAACCGCGTCGCGACGCCTGCGTTGGCAGCTCACGCAGTCGACTGACGCGACGGTCGCCGTGGGCGGCAGCGGAAAACCCGCTGTCGCCCACGGTCAGGTTTTCAGCCGGCGGGAGCGCCGGCCCGGCGGCCGACCATGGCGAGCAGCCGGGTCTGCGGGTCGCTGTCCGCGGGGACCTCGATGACATCACCGAGCGCCCCGGCCGCGCGCCAGCCCGAGGGTGGCGGCGGCGTCGTGCCTCGTCTCCGACCTGCGGTTCCGCTGGCGGCTCGAACCGCTCCCCCACGACACCACGCAGATCAGCGTGCACGTCGACATCCCGGATAAGGAGGCGCACCGGCTCTCCGACCAGCGTGACGCGATCAGCCGGTCGGTGCGCCGCCTCGCCGACCTGGCCGGTCAGAACGGCAGCTAGTTCCGCTCAGGCGACCGCGCTCGCGCAGGCGTCCACCCGGTGGCCGCCGGTGTAGACGTTCATCGTCTCGCCCCGGACGAACCCGGCGAGGGTCATGCCGGACTCGGCGGCTAGGTCGACGGCGAGCGAGGACGGTGCGGAGACCGCCGACATGATCGGGATACCGGCCATCAGCGACTTCTGCACCAGCTCGAACGACGCGCGCCCGCTCACCTGCAGGACGCAGCCCCGCAACGGCAGCGCGTCCTGCCGGCAGGCCCAGCCGATCACCTTGTCCACCGCGTTGTGCCTGCCGACGTCCTCCCGCAGGCACAGCAGCTCGCCCGCGGTGGTGAACAGCCCCGCGGCGTGCAGCCCGCCGGTCCGCTCGAAGACGGCCTGGTGCTGCCGGAGCCGCTCCGGCAAGTCGGCGAGCACGCTGCTGGCGACCGGCGCGGGGTCGTCGGCTACCCGCCAGCGGGTCACCGTGTGCACCGCGTCGATGCTGCCCTTACCGCAGATCCCGCAGGAGCTGGTCGTGTAGAACGCCCGCTCCACCGACGGGTCGGGCGCGGGCACGCCCGGAGCCAGCCGAACGTTCACGATGTTGTACCGGGTGTCCGGCCGGGCTCCGGTGCAGTACCGCTGGTCCGCGATGTCCGCCGCCGTGCTGATCACGCCTTCCGTCACCAGGAACCCGGTGGCGAGCTCGAAGTCGTTGCCCGGCGTGCGCATCGTCACCGCGAGCGAGTGCCCGTCGATGCGGATCTCCATCGGCTCCTCGACGACCAGCGTGTCCGGGCGCATCGAACTCGCGCCGCCGCGCACCCGGGCGACCCGGCGGCGAGTGGTGATACGCCCCATCAGGCACGCTCCCTAACCGATTTCCCTGGTCGCCGCCAGGGCCAGTGGGTCGAGCGAGTTCGGGTCGGCCGCCGCCAGCCGCAGCAGCGCCGCCTTCATCCGCGGATCCCAGAACATCCGGATGTGCTGGGCGATCGCCTGCGCGGCCTGCTCCGGCGGGCGGTGATGGAACTGCACGGCGATCTCGTTCGCCAACCGCACCTGCGGCGGCGTCTCCTCGGTCACTGGGCCACCACCTCCGCCTGCCGGGCGAGGCCGACCTGGACGGCGGTGACCTTGTACTCCGGGCAGTTGGTGGCCCAGTCGGAGTTCTCCGTCGTCACCACGTTCGCGCCCGTGTCCGGGTGGTGGAAGGTGGTGTAGACGACGCCGACCGGCATCCGCTCGGAGATCACCGCGCGCAGGCTGGTCGTGCCGACCCGGCTCGACAGGCTCACCCGGTCGCCGTCGCTGATGCCGCGATCGTCGGCGTCGTGCGGGTGGAGTTCGAGGACGTCCTCGGCATGCCAGGTGTTGTTGGCGGTGCGCCGGGTCTGCGCGCCGACGTTGTACTGAGACAGGATCCGCCCGGTGGTCAGCAGCAGCGGGTACTTGCGGGTGCTGCGTTCCGTGGTGGCCACGAACGGGGTCGACACGAACTTGCCCTTGCCACGCACGAACGCGTCGACGTGCATGGTCGGCGTGCCCTCGGGGGCGGAGTCGTTGCAGGGCCACTGCACGCTGCCGAGCTTGTCCAGCTTCTCGAACGAGACGCCCGCGAAGGTGGGGGTGATCGAGGCGATCTCGGCCATGATCTCGCGCGGGTGCTCGTAGGCCATGTCGTAGCCCATGGCGCGGGCGATCTCGCAGGCGACCTCCCACTCGTCCTTGCCGGTCTTCGGCGACATCACCGGCCGGACCCGGTTGATGCGGCGCTCGGCGTTGGTGAACGTGCCGTCCTTCTCCAGGAACGAGGTTCCCGGCAGGAAGACGTGCGCGAACTTGGCAGTCTCGTTGAGGAACAGGTCCTGGACCACGACGAGATCCATGGCGCGCAGCGCGGCGTGCACGTGGCCGATGTTCGGGTCGGACTGGGCGATGTCCTCGCCCTGGACGAACAGGCCCCGGAAGCTGCCGTCGAGCGCGGAGTCGAACATGTTCGGGATCCGCAGCCCCGGCTCGGACAGGATCGGCCGGTCCCACAGGGTCTCGAACACCTCGCGCACCGCGTCGTCGGACACGTGCCGGTAGCCGGACAGCTCGTGCGGGAACGAGCCCATGTCGCAGGAGCCCTGCACGTTGTTCTGCCCGCGCAGCGGGTTCACCCCGACGCCCTCGCGGCCGATGTTGCCGGTGGCCATGGCCAGGTTCGCCATGCCCATCACCATGGTGGAGCCCTGCGAGTGCTCGGTCACCCCGAGTCCGTAGTAGATCGCGGCGTTACCGCCGGTGGCGTACAGCCGCGCGGCCTCCCGCAGCTCCTCGGCCGGGACCCCGGTGATCGCCTCGACGGCTTCGGGGCTGTTCTCCGGCCGGGCGATGAACTCGGCCCACTCCTCGAACTCCTCACATCGATCGGCCACAAAGGACTCGTCCACCAAGCCCTCGGTGACGACGACGTGGGCCATCGCGTTCACGACCGCGACGTTCGTGCCCGGCGTGAGCTGCAAGTGGTGGGTGGCCTCGATGTACGGCGAGCGCACCAGATCGATCCGGCGCGGGTCGAGGACGACGAGCTTCGCTCCCTCACGCAACCGGCGCTTCATCCGGGAGGCGAACACCGGGTGCGCGTCGGTCGGGTTGGCCCCGATCACCACGATCACGTCGGCCTGCGCGACCGAGCGGAAGTCCTGGGTGCCGGCCGAGGTGCCGAACGTCTGCTTCAAGCCGTACCCGGTGGGCGAGTGACAGACCCGGGCGCAGGTGTCGACGTTGTTGTTGCCGAACGCCGCGCGCACCATCTTCTGCACCACGTAGACCTCTTCGTTGGTGCAGCGCGACGACGTGATCCCGCCGATCGCTCCCTGGCCGTAGGTGTCCTGCAGCTCCCGGAACCCGCTGGCGACGCGGTTGATGGCGGTGTCCCAGTCGACCTCGCGCCACTCGTCGTCGATCGAGTCGCGCACCATCGGTGTGGTGACCCGGTCCGGGTGGGTGGCGTAGCCGAACGCGAACCGGCCCTTGACACAGGAGTGGCCCTCGTTCGCGCCGCCATCCTTGTAGGGCACCATCCGCACCAGCTCGTCGCCGCGCAGCTCGGCCTTGAACGAGCAGCCGACACCGCAGTAGGCGCAGGTGGTGAGCACGGTGCGGTTCGGCATGCCGAGGTCCACAACGGACTTCTCTTGCAGGGTGGCGGTCGGGCACGCCTGCACGCACGCGCCACAGGAGACGCACTCGGAGTCGAAGAACATCTCCCCCGCGCCGGCGGAGACCTTGGACTCGAAGCCACGGCCCTCGATCGTCAGCGCGAACGTGCCCTGCACTTCGCCGCAGGCCCGCACACAGCGGGAGCAGGCGATGCACTTCGACGGATCGAAGTCGAAGTACGGGTTGCTGGTGTCCTTCTCCAGGTCGAGGTGGTTCTCGCCCTCGTAGCCGTAGCGCACCTGCCGCAGCCCGACCACGCCGGACATGTCCTGCAGCTCGCAGTCGCCGTTGGCGGCACACGTCAGGCAGTCGAGCGGGTGGTCGGAGATGTAGAGCTCCATGACGCCCTGCCGGAGCTTCTCCAGCCGGGGTGTCTGGGTGCGTACCCGCATCCCCTCGGACACCGGGGTGGTGCACGAGGCGGGAGTGCCCTTGCGGCCGTCGATCTCCACCAGGCACAGCCGGCAGGAGCCGAACGCTTCCAGGCTGTCGGTCGCGCACAGCTTCGGGACGTCGATGCCGCTCAGTGCGGCGGCCCGCATCACCGAGGTGCCCTCCTGCACCGTCACCGGGTGCCCGTCCACCTCCACCGACACCGTCGCCTCACCCGGCTTGGCCGGAGTGCCGAGGTCGGGTTCCTTCAACAGCGCCATGGTTACGTCGCCTCCCTGGGGTTGGCGTGAAAGTCTTCCGGAAAGTGGGTCAGCACGGACCGCACCGGATTCGGCGTCAGCCCGCCCATCGCGCACAGCGACCCGTCGGTCATCAGCTCGCAGAGGTCGTTCAGCACCGCCAGGTTGCCGTCCGGGTCCTCGCCGCCGGTGATGCGGTCGATGACCTCGACGCCGCGCACCGAGCCGACCCGGCAGGGGGTGCACTTGCCGCAGGACTCCTCGGCGCAGAACTCCATCGCGAACCGCGCCATCTTCGACATGTCGGTCGTGTCGTCGAAGACCACGATCCCGCCGTGACCGAGCATCGCCTCCGCCTCGGCGAAGGCCTCGTAGTCGGTGGGCAGGTCGAACTGCGAGGCAGGCACGTAGGAGCCGAGCGGGCCACCGACCTGGGCCGCCCGCACCGGCCTGCCGGAACGGGTGCCGCCGCCGTAGTCGTTGACCAGTTCGCCGAGGCTGATGCCGAACGCGGTCTCGAACACCCCGCCCCGGGCGATGTTGCCCGCCAGCTGGAACACCTGCGTGCCCCGCGACCGCTCCATGCCCAGCTCGGCGTAGGCGGCGGCGCCGTCGGCCAGGATGGTGGGCACACTGGCCAGCGTCAGCACGTTGTTGACGATCGTGGGCTTGCCGAACAGCCCGGTGATCGCCGGGATCGGCGGCTTCGACCGCACCATGCCGCGCTTGCCCTCCAGGCTTTCCAGCATGGAGGTCTCCTCGCCGCAGATGTAGGCGCCAGCTCCCACCCGCACGAAGAGATCGAAGGTCAGCTCGGAGCCGAGGATGTTCCGGCCGAGCCAACCGTGTTCGTAGCCGAGGTCGATGGCGCGGCGCAGCGTGGCGACGGCGTCCGGGTACTCCGAGCGGACGTAGATGTAGCCCTCGCTCGCGCCGACGGCGTGCGCGGCGATCGTCATGCCCTCGATCAGGCAGAATGGGTCGCCTTCCATCAGCATCCGGTCGGCGAAGGTGCCGGAGTCGCCCTCGTCGGCGTTGCAGCAGACGAACTTCGTCTCGCCCGGCGTGTCCAGCACGGTCTTCCACTTGATCCCGGCGGGGAATCCGGCGCCGCCCCGGCCGCGCAGGCCGGAGTCGGTGACCTCGGTGATGACGTCGGCGGGTTCGCGGGCCAGTGCCGCCCGCAGCCCGGCCAGCCCACCGTGCGCCTCGTAATCGGTCACGGACAGCGGGTCGGTGACGCCGACGCGGGCGAAGCACCGCCGCTGCTGGTCGGCCAGCCAGGGCAGCTCCTCGACGACGCCGACGCACAGCTCGTGGTCGGCGCCGTCGAGCATGCCTGCCTCGACCAGCCCGGCCACGGCAGACGGAGTCACCGGGCCGTAGCCGACGCGGCCACGTTCGGTCTCGACCTCCACCAGCGGCTCCAGCCACAACATGCCGCGCGAGCCGTTGCGCACCAGCCGGATCCGGTCGCCGGCCACCGCCTCGAGCGCGCTGGCGACCTCGTCGGCGCCCACCGAGACCGCCGCCGAGTCGCACGGGACATACACCGTGATCATGCGTCCCCCTCGTTCGCCAGCAGCTCGATCAGCCTGCCGCGGTCGACCCGGCCGTACATCCGGCCGTTGACCTGCGCGGCGGGCCCCAGCGCGCAGTTGCCGAGGCAGAACACCTGCTGCAACGTCACCGAGCCGTCCGGAGTGGTCTGCCCGGCCTTGACCCCGAACACCTGCTCGGCGTCCGCGACGAGCTTCTCCGCGCCCACCGACTGGCACGCCTCAGCCCGGCAGATCCGCACCGTCGCCGCGCCGCCGGGCTCCGAGCGGAAATCGGTGTAGAAGGTGATCACTCCGTGCACATCCGCACGAGACATGTTCAGCTCGTGCGCGAGGGCCGGCACCAGGTCGGGGTCGATGTAGCCGAACCTGTTCTGGATGTCGTGCAGGATCGGCAACAGTACACCCCGCTCACCGCGATGCGCAGCGACAATGGCTCGCACCAGCTCGACCGGGCTCTCGGTCGTCTCAGGCATCAGAACCGGCCGTCCAGCGTGACCACGGGTACCTCCTTGTACTGATCACCGTCATGAATCGACGGTATGCAGTGCGGAAACCCACGTCAAAGCGTTGTTGTCGATCGGGTCATAGCTGTGATTTATCAAGTCCCGGGTTCACCCACTGCCGCGTGATCCGGTCCAGCTCACCGGGCAGGTCGATCTCGCGCGCCACGCCGACCAGCGCGTTCGCCAGCAGCGACTCCGAGCGACGGCCGGCGAGCACCAGGCCGACGTGATACTCGTGCGACGGCTGTTCCAGCGGGACCAGCCGCATGTCCTCGGGCACGCCGAAGAGGTGCAGCCAGGCGTGGGCGATCACGCTGGACAGCCGCATCGAACGGATGTGCGCGTAGACCGCGGACACGCTGTCCGTCTCGACGACGGGGCGCACCGCGGCTCCTGCCTCGGCGAAGTTGCGGTCCAGGATGCGGCGGTTCTGCATCACCGGCGAGAACAAGCAGAGCGGCAGCTCCGCCGCCTCCGCCCAGCTCACCACCGACCGCTCCGAGATCGCGTTCTCGCGCGGGGTCAGCAGCAGGTACCGCTCGACGTACAGCGGGATGGTGTGCACCGAGCCGAGCGGCTCGCCGTCCACATACGTCATGCCGACGTCGAGCTCGAACTCGCTCAGTCGGTGGACGATCTGCCGTGAGGTCAACGAGGTCAGCGACAGCCGCACCTTCGGATGGTCCTCGTGCAGCGGTTGCGCCAGCAGGGAGGCCACCGTCAGCGCGGTAGGAATCGCGCCGATCCGCAGCGTCCCCGAGAGCCCGTCGCGCATCCCGGAGAGCTGCTGCCGCAGCGACTCCTGCTCGGCGAGGATCCGGTGCGCCCAGGACAGCACGTGCTCGCCTTCCGGGGTGAGGCCGCCGAACTTCTGCCCCCGGCGGACGATCTGCACGTTCAGTTCGGCTTCCAGCTTGCGGATCGCCGCCGACAGCGCGGGCTGCGAGACGTGACATACCTCCGCCGCGCGACCGAAATGTCCTTCCTGGGCGAGCGCGCAGAGATACTCAAGCTGTCGTAGGAGCACGCCACACGATAGCTCGTCTGCGAGGGACATCCCCAGACCGCGCGTAGCTCCGGCCTGTCAGCCTCGCCGCGTCGGGGTGCGCACCAACGGCAGCTTCAGCGCGGCGAGGTCCGGCCTGCCGCCCCGGAACGCGCCGGCGTCGACGCCGGCGCGTTCGTCGGTGGCAGCCCACAGCGCGGCCGCGGGACCGGTGCTGGCGCCGAAGTAGCCGACGCGCAGCCCGGCCGACCACTGCTGCCGGCGCACCCACTCGGTGGCCTCGGCGAGCCGGGTCGCCAGCAGCTCGATGTCGAACACGTGCGCCCGGTCCGACTCCTCGTCCGGCGAGAGCAGGTCGAACAAGAGCGTGCCCAGACCGGCGTCGCCCAGCACCCGTGCCACATACCGGTTGCGCGGGCTGTGCCTGCTGCTGCCGCTGCCGTGCGCGAACAACACCAGCCCGACCGGTCGTTCCGGGATCGTCAGATGCCCTTGCAGTGGTACGGATTCCGCGAACACTTGGATGTCCTCGTCCCGTGCCGGCGGATCGTCCACTGTGGCCAGCAGTCGCCCTCCTCGCGCGCCCGCGCGATGAGCGCGGTCTTGCCACGCAACGACAGCCGCCGCCCACCGGCACGGAATCGGGCGGCGCGTCGTTCCAGCTCGCCGCGTTCGGCGTACTCGACCGCGCCCAGCTCCTGCGCGGTGACGTGGGCGGCGCGCACCACGGCGGTATTGAGCACCCGCACGCCACCTTCGCCGATGGCGCCCATCGCCAGCTCCGGTTGGTAGGGCAGGCCGAGCTTGCGGACCACGATGACGTCGAGCGCGGTCGCGACCTCGAACCCGACCGGAACACCGCCGCGGGGCAGCCCGAGCACCACCAGATTCGGCCCACGCTGGCCACAGCCCCGCACCGGCAACTAGGGACATTGGTCACCGAAAACGGTCCCGAATCCCTGGCGCTCGGGGCCATCGTCCTCTGCCAGATGGCGTAGCGGCTTGCGAGAGTGATGACCTGCCGGTCACGGCGAAGGAGGCGTGATCATGGTCTACGAGGATCGCGGGGCGGCGGGCCGCATTCTGGCCGAGTGGTTGTTGTACCTGCGCGGCCACGACTCGGTCGTCGTCGGTGTCGCGAACGCCGGTGTCGTCGTCGCCAGGGAGATCGCCGCCGCGCTCGACGCGCCGCTCGATGTGCTCGTGGTGCGCAAGCTGGCGGTTCCCGGCGCGGAGGAACTCACCATGGGCGCGGTCGGCGAAGGCGCCGTGATCGCCGCCAACCACGACGTGATGCGCGAGTGCCGGATCACGCCCCGTGCCCTCGCGAAGGCCGCGCACCAGGAGCACTACCCGGTGACGCGGCAGCTCGCGATGCTGCATCGCGCCGTGCCCCGCGTCGAGCTGACCGGCCGCGTCGTGGTGCTCGTCGACGACGGCATCCTCACCGGCGTGACCATCCGGGTCGCGATCGGGGTGCTGCGCGCCCGAGGCGCGGGCCGGGTGATCCTCGCCGTCCCGGTCGCTCCCGCCGCGGTGCTCCGGGAACTCGAGGGTTCGGTGGACCAGGTGATCTGCCTCAAGGCCATGCGGCTGGTGCGCAACCTCGACGCCTGGTACCGGGAGTTTCCCGCAGTCGGCGCCACCGAGGTCGCCGCGACGCTGCGCGCCCATGCCGACGCACTTCCCCACCGTCCTCATTCACCAGCGGGAGCGTGAGTCGTGATCACCACCGATGCCACCGCGCTGCTGTTGCTGGCGATGCGCGCCGAGGCCGCGTCCCAGCGCTGAGTTTCTGGACCCATTCCTCCGGGCGGGTCGCCAGGTTTCCCTTGCACCGGGTTTGCGGGACAACCGTCATCCCGGCGCTTGACCGTTCTTCATCACGCCTGCCTCGACGGACCACATAGGTCACGTCGGCCAGCATTACCGCGCCAGACCGTCACACCTTTGCCGCATTATGGGAAGCGTTCCCACTGTTTGTGGTACGGTCGTCGGCGAGTCGGGGATTCATCGGGACCGACACCGAATTGAGGGGATGAGCATGAGCACGGACTACGACATCGCTGCCCACGACCAACTCCAGCTACTCGTCGAGATCGACGTCGACGCCGAGCGGGCGCCCTCGCTGGCCGCCGACCTCGAGGCCGCCCTGCGCTCGGCGCTCGACTACCCCGAATACGCGGCGGTCACCGCCCAGCCGATGCCCCGCACGTCGCCCGAGCGACCCGTCCCGGCGCTGCGCATCCTCACCCGGCCCCGGATCGTCCAGCTCCACGGCGAGCCCGTCGAGCTGACCCGGCTGGAGTACGACCTGCTGCTCTTCCTCTGCCGCCACCCCCATCAGGTGCACGACCGCCCGGCGCTGATGACCGAGGTCTGGCGGCTGCCCGAGCATCCGCACTCCCGCACCGTCGACGTGCACGTCCGCAGGCTGCGGCGCAAGCTCGGGCCCGAACTGCCGTTGATCACCACGGTGCGCGGTGTCGGCTACCGCATCGACACCACCCGTCTCTTCGTCATCGACGACGGACCGGTCACGGCGGACGCCGCCCGTCCGAATCCCTATCAGCTCACGGTTTCGCGTTCTTGATCTGAATTTCTGGGTCTGGGGAATGACAATGCGTATTCGGTCCGTGGCGACCGCTGTCTTCGTAGCGGTACTGAACATCCTGACGACTGTTGCCCCCTCGGCGAGCACCGGCGCCGGCGCGGGAACCGTCACGCAGCGCCCGAACATCGTCCTCGTCACGCTGGACGACGCGCGTGCCGACGACATGCGGTTCATGCCCAATGTGCGGCGGCTGATCAAGCGCCCCGGGTCGGACTTCTCCCGGGCGTTCCTGTCCTATCCGCTGTGCTGCCCCGTCCGCGCCTCGATTCTCACCGGCCGCTATGCCCATAACCACGGGGTGTTGCACCACGAGTATCCGGCCGGGTCCTACCGCCGGTGGGTCGAGTCCGGGGCGAACCAGTCGACGTTGCCGGTGTGGCTGAAGCGATCCGGGTACCACACGGTGATGATCGGGAAGTTCCTCAACGGCTACGAGGGCTACGCCAGGAAGCGCACCGCGCGGCGCGACCCCGGCTGGTCCTCGTGGAAGGCGTCGGTGACCACGTACAACTACCGTCACCTCGCCATCCGGCACCGCCCCGGACCGTTCCGGAGCTACGACGGCCGATACAGCACCAACGTGCTCAACGACATCGGCGCCCGGGTGGTCCGGCGGCAGGCGTCGAACCGGAAGCCGTTCTTCATGTGGCTCTCGCACGTGGCCCCGCACCACGGTGGACCGGCCGAGCCGGGCGACCCGGCGTCGCTGGCGACCCCGAACGTCGCCGACCGGGACCGCAACACGTTCCGCCATCTCGGCAACGTCCGCTCCCCCGCGTTCGGCGAGCGGAACGTATCCGACAAGCCGTCCCTCATTCGCGAGCTGCCCAGGATCGGCAAGAACATGTCCCGCCAGATCAGGGAGGCCCGGCAGCAGCGGGTGGAGTCGTTGCAGGCGGTCGACCGTGGCGTCGGGCGGCTCGTCGGAACGCTGCGGCGCACCGGCCAGCTCGGCAACACGGTGATCATCTTTACCTCGGACAACGGCTACTCGCTGGGTGAACATCGCCGCCCGCAGGGCAAGATCCTGCCGTACCGGGAGGTGCTGAACACGCCGCTCTACATCCGTGGCCCGGGCTTCCCGGCTAGCCAGGTGGTGCGGCAGCGGGTGTCGATGAGCATCGACATCGCGCCCACCGTCCTCGACCTCGCCAATGTCAGGCCGCCGTACCGGCCGGACGGCATCTCGCTGTACGACGTCGTCCGGCATCCCGGACCGAGGAACCGGCCGCTGCTGGTGGAGGCGTGGCGGCAGGACGGCACGCGGCTCTACGCCGGGATCCGGCATCGGCGGTACCTCTACGTCGAGTACCCGGCGACCGGCGAGGTGGAGCTCTACGACCTGCGCCGCGACCCGCACCAGCTCCGGTCGCTGCACGACAAGCCCCGTTACGCCGCGACACGGGCGGAACTCGCCGCAGAGCTGGCCGCGGCGCGGAACTGCCGAGGCCAGACCTGCCACTGACGTGCGACCATCACACGCCGCGCCGCGGGTTGTGTCAGGATTCGGGTGTGACCCAAGCGCCCGCCCCACAAACCCGCTCCGGCGCACAGGCCGTCGAGCGAGCCGTCTCGGTCCTGCGCACGCTCGAAGCGACCGAGGACCCGCTCGGCGTCACCGAGATCGCCCAGCAGACCGGCTTCACCATCAGCACCGCGCACCGCCTCGCCCGCGCGCTGACCGACGCCGGTCTGCTGTCGCAGGACGACCGCACCGAGCGATACCAACTGGGCCCCGCGCTCATCGTGCTCGGCGCCAAGGCCGCCAACCGGCTCGGCTACCGCCGGGCGCTGCCGACGCTCCGCGAATTGGCTACGGCGACTGACGAATCCGTCAGCCTGGGCATACGCACCGGCAACGAGGTGCACGTCGTGTTGCACGTTCCCTCGCCGCAGCCGCTGCGGTTCGACCAGCAGCCCGGCACGGCGGTGCCGCTGCACGTGTCGGCCATGGGCAAATGCCTGCTCGCCGGCGGCGGCGACATCGACACCCAGCTCGACTCCCTCGGCAGGCTCACCAGGGCCACCGACCGGTCCATCACCAACCGCAAGCAGCTCCGTGCCGAGCTGGAACTGGTCCGCGAGCGCGGCTGGGCGCTCAACGACCAGGAACGCAACGCGGGCGTGCGGGCCATCGCCGTCCCCGTGTTCCACCCGGATGGCGGCGCGCTCGCGGCGATCGCCATCCAAGGACCGGCCGTCCGGATCACCGACGACCGGCTTCCCAAGCTGGCCACGCAACTGAACAAGACCGCGCAGACCGTGGCCCCCATCCTCGCGGCGTCACCGCGCGAGTAACGCCCGTCGGCGTCCGCGCCCGAGAGTTGGCTCACACCTCCGCGCCGCCGTAGCGCTGTACGCAGAGCCACTGACCGTGGCCGCTCCCTTTCCCTGGACGGCGGTATCGACACGTCCGGCTGAAAGTGTAGTGTTCCTATCAACTTAATGATGAATAACGAACGCGCACGTGAGGAGTGGTTTCATGGTGGGCTTGGTGCTGTACGCACTGGCCGGATTCGTCGCCCAACTCGTCGACGGATCACTCGGGATGGCCTTCGGCGTCACGGCCACGACCGGGCTGCTGGTCGCGGGCACCGCCCCCGCGGTGGCCTCGGCGTCGGTGCATCTGGCCGAGATCGGGACGGCGGTCGCCTCCGGGGCCTCGCACTGGCGGCTGGGCAACGTGGACTGGAAGGTCGTCGGCTGGCTGGCCGTGCCCGGCGCCATCGGTGGGTTCGCCGGCGCCACGGTGCTGTCGTCGCTGTCGACCGAGGCCAGCGAACCCTGGATGGCCGGTCTGCTGATCACGCTGGGGATCTATGTCGTGCTGCGCTTCACCGTCTGGTCGCGGCCCGTCTCTCGGCGCACGCTGACCCCGGCCGGGCGGCGCTGGCTGGTCCCGCTCGGCGTGGTCGCCGGGTTTGTCGACGCCACCGGTGGCGGCGGCTGGGGACCGATCTCGACCTCGACGCTGCTCAGCAGCGGCAAGATGACCCCGCGCCGCACCATCGGCTCGGTCGACACCAGCGAGTTCATCGTCGCCGTGGCGGCTAGCGCCGGGTTCTTGACCGCTCTCGGCGGCGACGTGCTGTCCACCACGGTCATCGTCGGACTGCTCGTCGGTGGCGTGCTCGCCGCGCCACTGGCGGCCTACCTGGTGCGGATCCTGCCCACCCGGATGATCGGCGTCGGCGCCGGCGGCATGATCGTGCTCAGCAACGCCCAGGTCATCCTCGACACCATCGACTCGGCGACCGCGGTGTCGGTGGCCTCCTACGTGGTCATCTCGGTCGCCTGGATCGCACTGCTGACCTGGGCCACCCGGCGCACCCTCGCCGAACGTCGCGCCGCGTCGGCCACCGGATCGGTCTCCGAAGCGATTCCCGAGACCGATCCGGTGGGCTGACCGGCCTGCCCCGGGCGCCCCACGACGCGGATCGCGTCGTGGGGCGCCCGATACGTTCACCGCGCGTAAGGTCGGTACATGGACATCAGCGAACACATGCGGATAGAACCCGGTGACACGCACGTGCGGGTCGAGGTCGACGGCGTGACGATCGCCGACTCGAAGCGGCCGATGGTGTTGCGGGAGAAGGGTTTCCCGCCGCGGTACTACCTGCCGCGCGAGGACGTGCGCTTCGACCTGCTCGAGCGGACCGACGCCTCGTCCCACTGCCCGATCAAGGGCGACGCGGCGTACTTCTCGGCCCGGGTCGGCGACGGCGTGCGCGAGAACGTGGTGTGGTCGTACGAGTCACCGATTCCCGAGGCCGAGGACGTGGCAGGCTTGGTGGCGTTCTTCGACGAGAAGGCCGACGTCTACCTGGACGGCACGCTGCAGGAGCGGCCGACGACCAGGTTCAGCTGACCCGGCGATCGTCAGCTGCCCGGCCGCAGGCGCAGCCGCAGGCAGTCCTCCGGCAGCCAGCGCCCGGCGAGCCTGCGGCGCAGTCCGGGCGCCGCCGCCAGCGCCTCGGCCTTGCCGACGAACCCGGGCTCGGTGACGGCGAAGACCTGCCCCTTCCAGACCAGGCTGCCGCCGCCTGCGGTCTGGAGGTTGCGGATCCAGTCGGTGGCGGGGCCCCACGGGAGCCCGATGTAGACACCCTCCGGGGTGGAGCCGATGATGGCGACGGGTGTCTCGTAGGACTTGCCGGACTTCCGGCCGCGGTGCCGCACCAGGGCCCAGACGGGCAGGAAGCGGCGACCGGCGAACTTCGCCGCGACCTTGTTGACCCGCTGTGCGGCGCGCGGAGGCTGACGCTTCTCGGGCTCATAGATCCACTATGCCGCGATCGGCACCCGAATTCCACACCCGTTGAAGTAAGCGTGGGTCACCGTGTCATGGCGCCTGCCGGGCGGGTGACGTGCTCAGCGTGTCGCCGGCGGCGTCGCGGGCGCGGACCGCGACGTAGTCGGCCTTCGTGCTGACGGTGATGCGGGTTTCGAAGCCGCGGTTGGGCGCGGAGGCCACCGGCCGCAGCCGCTGGGGCGACGGTCCGGCCAGCACCTGCCAGCTCGCGACCTCGGTGGCACCGTTCCAGCTCACGTACACGTCGGTGCGGTCGCCGTCGGCAGGTCGCAGCGCGATCGCGGGCCGGGTGGCCGGGTTCCCATGCCAGCCGAAGCGATAGGCGCGGTAGGACTCCACGCCCTCGGCCGGCTGGGCGTCGTAGACGACCTCGCCGTCCGGGCTGTACTCGGCGTAGCCGGGCCGGTCTCCCCACCCGACGAACACGTTGCCGTTGGGCAAGATCTGCATGTTGCCCTCGGCGACGGACAGTTCGTCGGCGGGGTTCCAGTACTCGCGTTCCAAGGTGGCGATGGCCGCCCGCCGGTCCAGCCCGAGAACGATACCCCGGGAAACCTCGCCGCGTTGGCGTTGTCGAACAGGCTGAGGGTGCCGTCCGGGCGGAGCCGGGCGTCGTGCTGGAACGTGAACCGCGTCCCGGGAGCCATGGTGAAGTCGCTGCGCTTGCCGCCGAGCCGCCAGGCGACCCGCCCGGTCTCACGGTCGATCCGGTAGACGGCCGAGGTGTGCCGCGCGGAGATGACGATGTCGCCGCCGGGCGCGGGCTGGATGGAGTTGGCGTGCAGCCAGTCCCACGGCGACTCGACGTCGGTATGCGCATCGGTGGCGGTCTCGCGCACCCTGATGTGGCCCAGGCTGTGCCACTCGAACAGCACCCGCCCGGTCGCGACGTCGACCTCCTGGATGACCTCGTCCAACACCGGGCGCTCCCCCAGCCCGTCGCCGGGCACGTCCCACATCACCGGATTCTTGACGAAGAACAGCGCCGTGCCTCGCGGGGTGAGGCTGACTTCGTGGCCGTCGATGTCGGCGTACCCCTGCGACCTGATGCTGGCGACCATCCGGTAGCGGTGGTCGAGGATCACCAGGCGGTCGTCGCCGGCGACATAGCGGACATCGCCCTGCCACCACAGCAGCACCTGTTCGCCCCGGTAGCGTTCCACCGTGAGGTCGGCGGCGCGGCTGCCGTCGAGCGAACGGAACCACACCACCGCCCCGCGATCGTCGACGATCATGGGGCCTTCCTGGTCCGCCTCGGTGGATCCGTCCTTCGGCGTGTGGAAGACGTAGCCGTTCCCGGTCTCCGGCCCGGCCTGTCGCGACACGGTGATCTTCGGTGGCCGCAGATCCGGGCGGGTCACGAAGTCACGGTACTTCGACGCCAGCCCAGGACCCATCTGCGACTGCCCGCCGGACGGATCCGGCGGCGGCTCGTGGAGCTGCCGGGCGACGGTGAAGGTGTAGTCGCCACCCTCGGCTCCTCGCACCGCCAGGTCCGTGCTGACCCGGACCTCCTCCCCGGGCCGGAAGTTCTCCTTCGGCACGAAGGAAAAACCCCGGCCGTCGCGGTGGGCGACGATCCTGCCTGGATGCCGACCGCTCCGCTCCCCCACGACGCTGACCCGGCCGTGCCGGACGCCACGGAAGCTGAGCTCGCTCCGCGGTGACGCGGTCGGAGTCCCAGGCAGCGGATACGCGCTGACCGACCCGGTCCACTTCCCGGAGGTGGGCAGCGCCGTGACCGGCGGCCGGGTCATCGAACCACCCCGGCTCGCGGCGGTGATCGTCACGTCCGTGACGACCACTGCGGCGCCGATCGCGAGCACGCCCAGCAGAGCAGGCGGCACCCGCCACCGCCCCCGTCTCGATCCGTACACCGTCCCCCTCTGCGCTGGTCAGCTCTGCGGTAGCCAGTCCTGCACCTTGTCCGGGTTCTGCTCGACCCACTTCTTGGCGGCGGCTTCGGGTGACATGTTGTCCCTGGCGATCCAGAGCGCCACCTGGTTCTGGTCGTCGTTGGTCCAGTGGAAGTTCTTCACCAACTGGTAGGCGGGACCGCCCTCCTCGGCGAACTCCGCGCTGACGATCTTGTCGAGATCGTACTTCGGGTAGTCGCAGTCGACCTCCTCCGGGTTGGCGTCACAGCCCGGCGTGTAGGGCGGCAGGTCGACCTTGACCAACGGGACCTCCGAGAACAGCCACTGCGGTGTCCAGAAGTAGGCGAGCAGCGGTTCCTTGTTCTGCTGTGCCCGCCGGAAACTCTCGATCAACGCGTTCTCGCTGCCGCCCTGCACGACCTCGTAGTCGAGGTTGAGGTTCTTCACCAGCGCCTCGTCGTTGGTCACGTACGACGGGTCGCCGTCGAGCAGCTGGCCCTTGTCACCCGATTCGGAGGTGCGGAACAGGTCCGAGTACTTGTTCAGGTTCTTCCAGTTGGTGATGTCCGGGTACTTCTGCGCCATCCATGCCGGGATATACCAGCCGATCACGCCCGTCACACCGGTCGAGCCGGCCTCGACCGCGGTGCCCTGTTCCTCGATGTACTTCTGCTTCAGGTCCTCGTGG
>WHUB01000072.1:17433-20436 GCA_009377395.1 Actinophytocola sp.
TCGACCTCACCCGAGCCGAATCCCTGCCACGCCACCTCTTCCTTGAGGTCCTTCTTGACCACGGTGCAGCCGAGCTCCTTCTCGGCGACATAACCGATGACGGCGGCATTGGCCTCGTAGCCCACCCACGGGTTGACGGCGATGTTGAACTCGCCGCAGTCCCCGCCGCCCGCTTGGTTCTGGTTCTCTTGGATCTTCTGGCCGCCACACGCGGACAGCACGAGTGCGGCGGCGCACGCCACCGCTGCCCCGGTGACCAGGGCACGGACCTTGCTCGGTTTCATCATCGGTCAACTCCTCTTTTCAGTTTGCTGTGCCGCCGCTTGGGTGATGCGGTCGAGCATGACGCCGAGCAGCACGATCGCGACGCCCGCCGCGAGACCCTTGCCGTAGAGCTCGCCCTGCGAGAAGCCGGCGACGACGTCGAACCCGAGTGCTCCCGCGCCGACCAGTCCCCCGACGACCACCATGGACAGCACGTAGATCAGGCCCTGGTTGGTGGCCAGCACCAGTGCCCGGCGCGCCATCGGCAGCTGCACCTTGGTGATGATCTGCCAGGTGTTCGACCCGTATGCGGTCGCCGCCTCGACGGTCGTGGCGGACACGCCTCGGATCCCGTCCGCGGTGATCTTGATCGCGACGGTGGAGGCATACACGACCGCCGCCGCGATCGCGGTGAACCGAGTCGGCTCGAACAACGCGAGGAACGGCACCAGGTAGACGAACGGCGGCATCACCTGTGCCGCGTCGAGAACCGGCCGGATCACACGGTCGGCCCGCGCGCTGCGGCCCATCCAGACGCCGAACACCACGCCGAGGATCATCACCATCACCGTCGCGATGAGGACCATGGCGAGCGTGACCATTCCGTCCTGCCACAACCCGGACCCGATCAGCAGCGCCAGGCACACCGCGGACACGACGGCCGCGCGCAGGTTGCCGATCACCGCGGCCACGGAGACGATCACGGCCGCCATCAGCCACCAGGGCGAACCGGCCAGCAGCCCCTGCAGCGGGTCGAGCAGCCCGGCGGACACGACGTCCTTCACCCAGGTGGTCGCGTCGGTGAAGTTGGCCTTGACCCAGTTCGTCGCCGCGTCGGCCGTCTTCGCGATGGTGGCGCCGATCCCGGTGCCACCGGGGAACAGCGCGGCCCACACGTAGGTGCGGGAGAGCCACACCGCGACGGCCACCAGCACCGCGCCCGCGATGAGGATGGGCTTGCGGAGCAGTTCGAGCGTGCCGGGCGTGGCGGTGCGGGCGGCCTCGGCGCGGGTGCCGGCGGCGGTGGTCACCCTGTCCAGCACGATCGCCAGCACGACGATGGCGAGCCCGGCGTTGAACGCCGTCCCGACGTCCTGGGTCTCGAGGGCCTGGACGACGACTTCTCCCAGGCCCGGTGCGTCGATCAGCGCCGCGATCGTCACCATCGACAGCGCGGCCATCATCGTCTGGTTGATGCCGAGCACGATGGTGCGCCTCGCCACCGGCAGCAGCACCTTGGTCAGCGTCTGCCACCGGGAGGCGCCGAGCGACTGGCTCGCCTCCACCATTTCGGGTGGCACCGAACGGATTCCGTGCGCGGTGAGCCGGATCGCGGGCGGCGCGGCGTAGATCAGCGTCGCGATGACCGCCGACGCCGGTCCGATCAGGAAGAACAACGTCAGCGGCGCGAGGTAGACGAAGGTCGGCATCGCCTGCATGAAGTCCAGCACCGGTGTCACGATCCGCTCGGCCCGGTCCGACAGACCCGCGAGCACCCCGATCGGGATGGCGAACAGCAGCGCGATCAGCACCGCGGCGATGGTCAGCGCCAGCGTGTCCATGCTCTCCAGCCACAGGCCCTGCAAGCCGAGGAAGACGAAACCGGCCACCGCGAGCAGCGCCATCCGCAGGTTCGCGACCGCGTAGCAGAGGTAGGCGACGACCGCGATCACCCCGAGCCAGCCCAGCACGGGGATGGGATAGCCGAGGGCGGGCTCCGAGATCAGCGCCTGCACGAAGGTGGTGAACTCGTCGACCACCACGCGGATCACGTCGAAGAAGTACAGGAACAACGGGTTCGTGTCACGACTGGCGCCGACGGCGTCGTTGAAATCGTTGAGCTGCCGGTGCAACGGAGTCAGCTGCGACGCGCTGAGCGGGAACGTGTCGCGGCCGTGCAAAAACGCCCATCCCACCAGCCACACCACGAGAATCCCGGCGAGCAGCGTGCCGCGACTCGGTCGGCGGACCGCGGGCTTCTCGACGGCGACGGTGGTCATGGCGCCGCGCCTTCCTGCTCGGCGATGATCGCCAGGATCTCCTCGTCGCCCACGACACCGAGCAGCCTGCCGTCCTCGACCACCTTCACCGGTTTCTCGGCGGCCAGCACCACTCGGGTGGCATCCCGGATGACGACGTCGGGGGCGAGCTCGGGGCCGTCCAGCTCGTCGTCGGGCCGTGGCTCGCGCATGATCCAGCGCAGCGTGAGCACGTGCGCCCGGGAGACGTCCTGCACGAAGTCACGCACGTAGTCGTCGGCCGGGGCGCCGACCAGCTCGTCGCCCGCGCCGAGCTGCACCATCTTGCCGTCGCGCATGATCAGGATGCGGTCGCCGAGCTTGAGCGCCTCGGCGAGGTCGTGGGTGATGAACACCATCGTCTTGCCGACCTCTTTGTGCAGCCGGATGACCTCGTTCTGCATGTCCCGACGGATCAGCGGGTCGAGCGCGGAGAACGGCTCGTCGAAGAACAGCACGTCCGGGTCGCCGGCGAGCGCGCGGGCGAGGCCGACGCGTTGCTGCATGCCGCCGGAGAGCTGATGGGGGTAGGACCGCTCCTGGCCGCCGAGACCGACCAGCTCGATGACCTCCCGCGCCCGCGCGGTCCGTTGCGCCTTGCCCACCCCCTTGATCTCGAGGCCGTATCCGACGTTGTCGATCACCCGCCGGTGTGGCAGCAGACCGAAATGCTGGAACACCATGGAGAACTTGTTGCGCCGCAGGTCCCGCAGCGCCTTCG
>WHUB01000073.1:0-799 GCA_009377395.1 Actinophytocola sp.
CGTCCTCACCCACATCGAACACGCCCGAACACGATCTCGCTGAGATCACCTCAATGGGCCTGCGGCGCCGGGGCAGGGGGCGGTGACAGTTCCGGTGCAGTTGCGCAGCGAGCGGTCGGGTAAGGGTGAGGGCAGGACCTACACGATCAACTGGGCTGCCGAGTTCGACAACGGCAGCAAGTCGTGTACGTCGATGGAAGCTGGCCAAGCCCCGTTCACGATCGTCGTGCCGCACGACATGCGGGGCGGCAGGGATTGGTGAGTGCGGCTGCTCGTGGCGGGGCCACGCGTGGCCCCGCCACGGCGTCGGTGCTGCTCGCCCTGCTGGTGAGCGGCTGCGTCACGGCCGGGTCGCTGGAACCGGCCCGGACGCCCTCGCGCTCCTGGGATCATTTCGCGGCCACGGCTGAGCCGCTCGCCACACCGACGACCAGGCCCGCCACGACCGCACCCACGACGAGTACGCCACGGACGGTGGTACGGCGCACCGTGTCGAGCAGCGGCGAACTCTCGCCCACCCCGTCGACGAGCACGGAGCGCGCTGCCTGGCACGTGGTGCTGGAAATCGCGGATCCCCGTGATGACACCGGGTTGGCGGAGCGTCGCCCGTATGCCGACCTGGTGGAGCTGCGCATCGCCGACGACGGCGCGAACGTCCGGCTGAGTGTGACGGTCGCGGGTACGGTGCCCGACCGGCTCACCGAGGGTGAGGTCGCCGGGCTCGGCATCGACTTCTTCCGAACAGCTGCCCGTGAGAGCGACTATCAGGTGTTCGTGGACGGTGGCGAGCACGGCTGGC
>WHUB01000073.1:809-20277 GCA_009377395.1 Actinophytocola sp.
CACGAGGAGGTGCGTAGTGCCCGCCCTGTCGTTTCTCGACCGCGAGCATACTGTGGCCGAGCCTGGCTATAATCGTTGGCTCATACCGCCAGCAGCTCTCGCCATCCATCTGTGTATCGGCCAGGTGTACGGCACGAGCGTCTACAAGACACCTCTCGTCGCGCACTTCGACACGAGCCTCACCGCTGTCGGCGTTATTTTCTCCATCGCCATCGCAGTGCTCGGCCTGTCGGCCGCCTTGCTGGGCACGTGGGTGGACCGAGTCGGACCGCGCATGGCCATGTTCACCGCTGCCTGCTGCTGGTCGGTCGGGTTCCTCGTCGGAGCACTGGGTATCGTGACTTCCCAACTGTGGCTGGTCTACCTCGGCTACGGTGTCATCGGCGGGATCGGGCTCGGAATCGGTTACATATCACCGGTCTCGACGCTGATCAAATGGTTCCCCGATCGGCCCGGTCTTGCGACCGGAATGGCGATCATGGGTTTCGGTGGTGGCGCCCTCGTCGCCTCCCCGGTGTCCAGTCAGCTGCTCGAGTTCTACGACACCGCTGATGGCGGAATGGTAAGTGGCAGCGCCGTCGCGAAACTCTTCGTCACGCTGGGTGTCGCCTACTTCCTGGTCATGATGCTCGGCGTCTTCAACGTTCGTGTTCCCGCGCCCGGATGGCAGCCCGCGGGGTTCGACCCCGCCAAGCTGAAGTCCAAACCCATGGTCACCACCGGAAACGTCTCCGCCGCCAATTCGACGAAGACGCCGCAGTTCTGGCTACTGTGGACGGTGCTCTTCTGCAACGTCACCGCGGGGATCGGCATTCTCGAACAGGCAAGCCCGATGATCCAGGACTTCTTCCGCCACGGCGGCGAGTCCACTGTCACGGCGGCGGCAGCGGCCGGTTTCGTCGGGCTGCTGTCGATCTTCAACATGGCCGGCCGTTTTGTCTGGTCGTCCACATCAGACTTCATCGGCCGCAAACCGACCTACATGATGTATCTCGGCGGCGGTGTCGTCCTGTACGCGCTGCTCGGGTTCGCCGGCAGTTCGTCGACGGTGCTGTTCGTCATGCTGGCCGCCGTCATCCTCTCCTTCTACGGCGGTGGCTTCGCGACAGTGCCCGCATACCTTCGCGATCTTTTCGGCACGTACCAGGTCGGTGCGATTCATGGCAGGCTGCTGACCGCGTGGTCGATGGCGGGCATCATCGGGCCGCTGATCATCAACGGGATCCTCGATGTCAGCGGAACGCCGGGCGATCTGGTCGCGGCCGACTACCTGCCCGCACTGCTCACGATGGTCGGCATCCTGGCCGTCGGCTTCCTCGCGAACCTGCTGATCCGGCCGGTAGCGGAGCGCTGGCATGAGGAGTCGGAACCCGCGGCGGCCGTCGTGAACTCGGGCGTACGCTGACCCGTCCGAAATTCGCACTACAGCTTGGCGGAAAAGGTGATTGGCATGACCCACTCCCGAAGTTCAGCGTCCGCGCGTTACGTGCCGAGGTTGATCGTTTCGTGGCTCACCGTCGGTGCGCTGCTGGCCTACGGAGTAGCGCAGGCTGTCATCGCGAGCTTGCCGCTGTTCGTGAACTGAGCTACAGCGCCGTGAGCACCTCCCGGGCGGCGCGATGGCCGGAGCGCACGGCGCCGTCCATGTAGCCGGTCCAGTACGTCGAGGTCTCCGTGCCCGCCCAATGAATGCGCCCGACGGGCTCGCGGATGGCAGGGCCATACCCGAGCAGCAGGCCGGGTGGAGCGAACGCGACCGGGCAGCCGCGCGACCAGATGTCGTTGTCCCAGCGGCTGAGGATGAAGCCGGTCGGATCGAGCGCCTGGGGGCCGAAGTAGTCGGCGAAGTTGCGCAGCGTCTCGCGGCGGATCCGCGCGGTGTCGGCGGCGTCGAGGGCGCGGGCGTCGTCGGCTTCGATGAAGCCCATGAGCGCGCCGGGAACCCCATCGTGCGGGGTGTTGTCGAAGGTGACCTGCGCCGGGCCGGTGTCACTGACGGCCTGACCGGCCAGCCCGTCGGCTCGCCAGAAGGGGCGTCGATACGTCGCGACGACCTTGATGACCGAGCCCATGGGAAATCGCTGGGTGAGCTGGTCGCGCGCGGCGGGCAGCGCCGGGTCGTAGCTGATGCGCGCCGCCAGCGGGGGCGGGACGGCCACGACCACCCGCTGTGCGGTGACGGTGCCCGCGTCGGAGATCACCCGCACCCCGCCGGGTTCCTGACTGATGTGCCGCACCGGCGCGCCGAGCCGGACCCGGTCGCCGAGTGCGGCGGCGAGCCGCTCGGGGATGCGCTGTGAGCCGCCGACGAACCGGTACATCTGCGCGCCGCCGGTGGTGCTCACCAGCCGTGTGAGGTCTCCCGGATGGTCTTCGTTGCCGGCCTGGGCGATGTAGGCGAGCACATAGAGCAGCGACAGGTCCCGGGGCTCGGCGGAGAAGATCGCCCTGGTGGCGAGGCGGAGCAGGAACCGCCCGCCGTCGGTCTGGGCGTGCTGCTGGATCCAGGTGTGGAAGGTCTGGCTGTCCCATTCCTCGGCGTTCTCCGCCCGCCAGGGAGCGTCGACCGGGACCTCGGCGGCCTGCTGGTTGAGCAGTTGGATGGCGATCCCGGCCTCGATGGCCCCGGTGGGGTCCGGCGGTATCGGCCCCAGCGGACCGGACGAGCTGTAGCGGCTGCGCTGACCATTGCGGTAGTAGATGTAGTCGCCGGTGTCGTAGGTGCGGTAGGTGGGCACGCCGAGCTCGGCGGCGAGGGCGGCGATGCGGTCCTGGGTGGGGCCGATGAACTCCGCGCCCAGCTCGGTGAAGTCGCCGGTTCCGAGCGGCCTGCCGAGGACCCGGCCACCGACCCGATCGCGCGCCTCCAGCACCACCACGGACCGGCCGGCGCGGCTGATCTCGCGCGCGGCGGTGAGTCCGGCGAGCCCGGCGCCGATGACGACGACGTCGGCCGAGGTGCCGGCGGCGGCGCTGCCCGGCGTGGCGACACCGGCCGCGGTCGCGGCGGCGCCGCCGAGGAACAGGCGTCGGGTAAGAGCTGACACGGCGAACCTCCGATAGTCCTTTTCGGTCAGATGGCGTGCAACGACGACGCGATTCGCTTGGCGTCGATGGCGATTTCGCGGAACATGCCGCTGAGCGGGTTGGTGTAGCCGATGAAGTGCAGCCGCGGGGCGTGCGGGTGGGTCTTGCTGCCGTGCACGAGCGGCTGGCCGCGCTCGTCGAGCACGCCGAGGTGGCCGACCAGCCCGTCCAGGCCGCGCCGGTATCCGGCGGCGACGATCACCGCGTCCGGGACCAGCACGCCGCCGTCGGCCAGCAGCACCTTGTCGCCGTCGAAGCCCGCCAGGGCCGCGACCGGTTCGACCGTCCCGGCGCGAACCGCGTCGACCAGGCCGACGTCGAGGACCGGGATCTCGCCCCGCCTCGCCCGGGTGACCAGCCCTGGGCCGGGATCGGCCAGGCCCTGCTCGGACAGGTCCGGCACCTGGAGCTTGCGACTGACCTCCGCCAGCCGGTCCGCGATCGCGGCCGGCACGCGGCGCATCGCCAGCCCGGTGAGCTGCGTCGGGATCGGACCGACGGCGCGGCGCAGAATGTACGGCGGCGTGCGCACCGCCAGCCGCACCCGCCCGGCGCCGTGCTCGACCAGATCCACCGAGATCTCCGCACCCGTGTTGCCGGGCCCGACCACCAGCACGTCCTTGCCCGCATACGGGCGGCCGTTGCGGTAGTCGCGCACGTGCCGCAGTTCTCCGGTGTAGCCGTCGATTCCGGGGACGTCGGGCATGACCGGGGTGTGGTTGTAGCCGGTCGCGACGATCACGGTGTCGGCGTGCTCCTCGCCCTGCGGCGAGCGCAGCAGCCAGCCGGTATCGGCGCGCTCGATCGTCTCGACGGTGACGCCGGTGCGCACGTCGATGCGGTGGTGCGCGGTGTAGGCCTCCAGGTAGCGGATGACGCCGTCGCGGGAGACCCAGGGGCCCTCGGAGCGGGGAATCGCCATGCCCGGCAGCCCGGACAGCCAGCGCACGGTGTGCAGGTGCAGCCGGTCGTAGTGACTGCGCCAGCTCGACGCCACGTCGTCGCGCTCGTACACCGTGGGCCGTACGCCCTTGGCCCGCAACGCGGCCGCGGCGGCGAGCCCGGCCGGACCCGCACCGATGATCGTCACTCGGTGCCGATCGCTCACGACATCTCCCTCAGAAACTGAACATGAGTCATGTTTGCTAAACTGTGCCCCATGGCCCGCCGCAGCGCAACCCCCACCGCAGAGCCACAACGGCGGTCGCCGTCGCAGCGGCGCAGCCGAGAACGCGTGGCGACGATCCTCGACACCACCGCCGCGCTGGTCGTCGCCGACGGTGTCGACGCGCTCAGCACGCGGCGGATCGCGACGGCGGCCGGAGTGCCGGTCGCCTCGATCTACCAGTACTTCGCGGACAAGGAAGAGATCATCCTGGAGCTGGTCAAACGCGACACCGCGGAGATGGACGAGCACGTCGCCGCCACCGTGGCCGCGCTCGGCACGCTCAGCATTCGCAGCGTCGTCACCGCCACCATGCGGGCGTTCCTCGACGTCTACGAGCGCCGCAAGGAGTTCGTGGCCATCTACTTCCACGGCCGCAGCAACCGCGCGGTCATCGAGTTCTGCCGCGAGCGCAACCAACGGATCGCCGAGAACCTGCACGCCGTGATGTGGCAGGCGGGGCTGCTGACCGCCGACGCCGACCTGGCCCGCGGCCGGTTCGCGGTCGAAGTCGGCGACAGGATCCTCGAGCAGGCCTTCCGCGACAGCTTCACCGGCGACCAGCGCGCCATCGACGACGGCATCGAGATGCTCGTCGGCTACCTCGAACGGTTCGCCACCGACGCCGGCCGCGACGGCGTCAGCCCGCGAATGTCAGATAGATCAGCACGACGTTCAGCGTGATGATGACTGCGGCCACGGCGCCCGCGACGACGGTGGTCGCGCGGTGGTTGCTGTGGACGCCCATGAGCCCACGGTCGGTGGTGAGCCGTACCAGCGGCACCAGGGCGAACGGGATGCCGAACGACAGCACCACCTGGGACACCACCAGCGCCCGGCTCGGGTCGGCGCCCGCCGCGACCACCAGCAGCGCGGGCGTGAGCGTGATCAGCCGCCGCAGCAGCAGCGGGATGCGCTTGCGGATCAGGCCCTGCATGATCATCGCGCCCGCGTAGGCGCCGACGGACGTCGATGCCAGGCCGGAGGCGAGCAGCCCGATCGCGAACATCAGCGCGACCGCCGGGCCGAGGGTCCCCGCCACCGCGCCGTGTGCCCCTTCGATCGAGTCGACACCGGCCATGCCCTGCAGGTTGGTCGCGGCCAGCAGCAGCATGCCGAGATTGACCGCGCCCGCGAGCAGCATGGCGAGGCCGACGTCCACCCGGGTGGCT
Organism: Actinophytocola sp.; assembly: GCA_009377395.1. GTDB lineage: Bacteria > Actinomycetota > Actinomycetes > Mycobacteriales > Pseudonocardiaceae > Haloechinothrix_A. The sequence goes on from WHUB01000073.1 coordinate 6,234, forward strand.
CGCAACAACTGGGTGCGCCGCTCGCCGTGGGGATGGCCGTGCCGGTCGCGGGCGAGTCCGGAGTGGAGGTAGACGGCGTGCGGCATCACGGTGGCGCCGAGCATGGCGGCCGCGACCAGCACGCTCTCGGTGCCGCTGAACCTGGGCAGCAGCCCGGCGGCCGCGTCGGCAGGGGACGGTGGCGCGACGAACAGACTCGCGAGGAACCCCACGGCGATGACCAACAGCAGTCCGGTGATGACGCGCTCGAACAAGTACTGGCCGCCCTTGTCCTGCACTGCGAGTAGTGTCATCGACACCACGCCGGTGATGATGCCGCCCACCAGCAGCGGCAGGTCGAACAGCAGGTTCAGCGCGATGGCGCCGCCGACCACCTCGGCGAGGTCGGTCGCCATCGCCACGAGTTCGGCCTGTAGCCAGTACCCGAGGCGGGCCGGGCGCGAAAACCGCTCGCGCAGCGCCTCCGGCAGTGACATTCCGGTCACCAGGCCCAGCTTCGCCGACAGGTACTGCACCAGACCGGCCATGAGGTTCGCGGTGATGATCACCCACACCAGCAGGTAGCCGAACTGCGCTCCGGCGGAGATGTTCGACGCGACGTTGCCGGGGTCGACGTAGGCGATCGCGGCGACGAAGGCCGGTCCGAGCAGCAGCGAACGGGACTTGCCGCGGGCGAGCTGTGGCCGAGCCGTGTCCACTCGTGTCACGTGCGACTACCTCCGCTGGTTACTGCGCCGAAAATTCTAGAGTTCGTTGCGGCGAAGTTTCCAGCGGCCGTTCGGGGCACAGCGCGGTGCTTCGGTCACTGGCGGAAGCGGTGCGTGCCTCCCGCGCGGGAGGCACGCTGGCGCCACGCGGCGTAGGCGATGGCGAGAAACGTGGCGAGGGCGGCCGGAAGCAGCCACCAGATCCAGCCGAGGTAGTCGGCGTGCGGGGTTCGTTTGGTGTGCCAGAGTCCCAGGATGTCGCTGGGCGGCGGCGACGTCGTCATCGGCGCGAGCGACATGGGCCGAAGCGACGGCAGCGGTGGCCGGGTCAGCACGACGGCGGACGTCGATGAGCTGGCTGCGGTCGTGCTGCTCGACGGACGGCTGGAAGTCGGCGTGCTCGTGCGGGTTGTCGTGCTGGTGGCCGTCGCGGTGGTGGTGTGGGGCCGCTGCGGCTCGTTGTCCGCCCGCACCACGAGCCCGGTGCTCGCTTGCTGCGTGCCCTGGTTCGTGCGCTGGCTGGCCGTCACGGTGTGGCGGCCCGGCTCGACGTCGGCCCGGAACGACAGCGCGAACCGGCCGTGGCTGTCGGCGTAACCACGTGCCACGATTTCGTCGTCGAGCGCGATCGTCACTTCCGAACACCGGGGCGGCTTGCAGAACCCGCTGCCATACGCGGTCGTCCGGTCTCCCCGGGTGACGGGGTTCGGCGCGACCCGCACGTGCGGGTCGCTGGACTCGGCGGCGGCCGAGCCGAGCCCGACCGCCATGGTCGACACCGTTCCGATCAACGCTGCGAGGAGCCAGCCGCCCGTTCTCATAACTCCGGAACGGTACTCGAAACGCCGCTCGCGGCGTAGGTCGTGATCGTGAAACGCATGGGTAATGGTTTTCCCATGCGGCAGCCGAAATCGCAGGTGACACGAAACGTGCGGCGGATATAGTCTCCGGATTCTCCGGCTTCTTGTGTGTCGCCGACACGTTCATGACACACACCGATTTCAATTCTGGCTTTCCTGGCCAAGTAGCACAAAAAGCCCTTCTTTCCCGAGTTCATCCCGCTCGGCGAAGGGCTTACGGCGGGGCCAGTCCCAGCGGTTACCGTGGAGTCAGTTACGCGGCAAGAAATGCGCCAGGTGCGGAGCGGGATATGCGAATCGGCAACACGGATGTGGCCCCTCGCGACGAGGACGTCGTCGCGCGCGAGCGCACCGCCCAGGTCGGTGCGGCGATCAGTGGCAGGCTGGCGGAGACCTCCAAGGACCTGACGGAACGGCTGGCAGCGGACATCGAGGAGCTGCGAGGCGACCACTACATCGAGGACCTGCTGCGGGCCAGCATCGAGAGCAACCTCGACACCGTTCTGCACGTCCTGCAGCACGACATCGACCTCGACCGGGTGCACGCCCCGGCCGCGGCGCTGGAGTACGCGCGAAGGCTCGCCCAGCGCGGCGTGCCGGTCAACGCGCTGGTGCGCGCATACCGCCTCGGGCTGGACAGTGGCCTCAAGTGGCTGCTCAGCGAGCTGCGCGCGCAGGAGCACGACGCCGACGTGCTCTCCGCGGCCGCGTTGCACATCGTGTCCGTGGCGTCGGCCTACATCGACCGGGCCACCGAGCGTGTCGTCAACGTCTACACCGAGGAGCGTGAGACCTGGGTGCGCAGCCGCAACACCACCCGCGCCGCCCGGGTCAGGGAGCTGCTCGCCGGTGACCGTGTCGACGTCGACGGTCTGGAACGGACCGTCGGCTACCGGCTGCGGCGGCGTCATCTCGCCGCCGTGCTGTGGACGGCCGACACCGGCCAGGACACCGACCCGCTCATCGACCTGGAGCGCGCGGCGGCCGCGCTGGCGAAGCGGCTCGACTGCCGCGGCGAACCGCTCGTGGTGCCGTGCGACGAGCGGAGCGTCTGGGCGTGGCTGCCGGTCGCCACGTCCGGCGAACCGGTCCCGACGCAGGACGTCGCGACCGAGGTCGAGTCGTTGCCCCGCCCGGTCCACGTCGCGTTCGGCTCGCCGGGCCACGGCGTCGCCGGGTTCTGCCACACCCACCGGCAGGCGTCGCAGGCGCAGACGGTCGCGCAGGCGAGCGCGATCACCGCGCCGTCGGCCACGTTCTTCGGCGACGTCGGTCCGGTCGCGCTGATGTGCGCCGACCTCGACGCCACCCGGTCCTGGGTGAGCGACATCCTCGGTCCACTCGCGATCGACGACGAGCCGTACGCGCGGCTGCGCGAGACACTGCGGGTGTTCCTCGCCTCCGAATGCAGCTACCTCGCCGCAGCGGAGGAGCTCGGCATGCACAAGAACTCGGTGCAGTACCGGCTCCGCAAGGCGGAGGAGCTGCGCGGCCAGTCGCTGCGGGAGGACCGGCTCAACCTCGAGCTCGCGCTCAACGTCTGCCACTGGCTGCGCGGCAGCGTGCTCTCGCCGCCAGGCGACACCGAACGTGCCAGGATGTGAACGGGTTGTCAGGTCGTGTCCCGCAGATCCGTGGTCGCGGTCTCGGCGCCCAGGTCGCCCGTGGCTGCGTTGTCGTCGTCGGCCATAGCTCCGCTATGGCTCTCCTCCTCCGCCTTGCCACGAACGACCTGGATCACCGATCCCATCGACCGAGATCCACGGGACACGACCGTGGCACGGGTTTGTGCTGACAGCCCAGCGGGTTCGGAAAATCTCGTGCGCCGGTCATGAAGGCGCGGCCCCCGCCGACTCCTAGGGTGACCTGAGTCGCGCCCGCTGTTGCCCTTTATCTAAGCCGGTTTGCCCTGCCCACGAGGCTGCGTGCACCGGTCCGGCGCGGAAACCTCGGCCATCGGCCGGTAACCGGAACCGACTGGGATCGGAGCGAACTTGAGCGCTACGACGACGGAGGCTAGGCCTTTCCCCGGAAAGGGCATCGTCGTTCAGTCAGGCAAGCTGTTCGCGCTGGCACTCGACGTCGTCGTGGGGGTGTTCCGCCGGCCGTTCCAGCTGCGGGAGTTCATCGAGCAGGCCTGGTTCGTCGCGAAGGTGTCGTCGCTGCCGACGGCGCTGTTCTCGATCCCGTTCGGCGCGACCATTTCACTGCTGCTTTACCAGCTCTTGCAGCAGTTCGGCGCGCAGGCGGCGACCGGTGCGGGTGGTGTGCTGGCGATCACCCAGCAGGCGGCTCCCATCGTCACCGCGCTGCTGATCTCGGGTGCGGGCGGCAGCGCGGTCGCCGCCGATCTCGGGGCGCGCACGATCCGGGAAGAGATCGACGCGATGAAGACGCTCGGTGTCGACCCGATCCAGCGTCTTGTCGTGCCCCGCGTGCTGGCGATGATGTTCGTCGCGGCCGTGCTGAACGGGCTCGCCACGGTCGTCGGTGTCGCGGGCGGCTACGTCTTCAACGTGATGGTGCAGGGCGGGACCCCCGGCGCCTACATCAACAGTTTCAACATCCTGGCGCAGTTCTCCGACATCATCGTCAGCGAGTTCAAGGCGGTCGTTTTCGGATTCTTCGCCGGTGTCGTCGCGGCCTATCGCGGGCTGAACCCACCGCCGGGGCCGAAGGGCGTCGGTGACGCCGTGAACCAGTCGGTCGTCATCTCCTTCCTGCTCGTCTACCTGATCAACTTGTTCATGACCCAGGTGTATCTCCAAGTCATCCCGCCGAAGGGGATGTGAGCGATGCCCAAGACCAAGTCGCGCGTCGCCGAGAAGCTGAGCGCCCCGCTCGGTCAGCTGGACGTCTTCGGCGACCAGCTCTCGTTGTACGGCAGGGCGTTCCTGTGGATCCCGCGCACGCTGCGGCGCTACAAGCAGGAGGTGGTGCGGCTGCTCGCCCAGGTCACCTTCGGCTCCGGCGCGTTGGCGGTCATCCTCGGCACGGCCGGTGTGATGTTCGCGCTGTCGCTGTTCGTCGGCAGTCTCGTTGGCCTGCAGGGGTTCCGCGGTCTCGACACGCTGGGCGCCTCGGCGCTGACCGGGTTCATCACGGCCTTCTTCAACACCCGTGACATCGCGCCGCTGATCGCGTCGGTCGCGCTCACCGCGACCGTGGGCGCCGGGTTCACCGCGGAGCTCGGCGCGCAGCGCATCTCGGACGAGATCGACGCGCTCGAGGTCATGGCGGTGCCGAGCGTGCCGTTTTTGATCACCACCCGGGTGCTGGCCGGGTCGATCGCGGTCATCCCGCTCTATGTCGTCGGGCTGTTCGCGTCCTATCTGTCCTCGCGGCTGAACGTGGTCTACGTCAACGGGCTCCCCGGCGGCACCTACGACCACTACTTCCAGTTGTTCCTGCCGCCGGGCGACGTGATGCTGTCGTTCTTGAAGACGATCGTGTTCGCCTTCTTCGTGATGCTGGTGCACTGCTACTACGGCTACCGCGCGTCCGGTGGCCCCGCCGGTGTCGGCGTCGCCGTCGGCAGGGCGGTGCGCGCCTCGCTCGCCGGTATCGGCATCCTCGACTTCTTCCTGACGCTGGTCATGTTCGGCACCACCCCGTCTGTGACGGTGGCCGGCTGATGCGGGCAGCGATGCGGCACTACCGGCACCGGCTGCTCGGGGCGGCGTTCCTGCTGCTGATCGCGGGCTTGATCGTGGCGGCGATCGCGCAGTACAACGGCGCGTTCACCACGGGCCTTCCGGTGACGATGCGGGTGGCGACGTCGGGCAACCAGCTCGAACCGGAGTCCGAGGTGCGGTTCCACGGCTATGGGCTCGGCACGGTCGAGTCGATCAACTCGAACGGCCGTGAGGCGATCGTCCACATGGAACTCGACCTGAGGGCGACGGACCTGGTCCCGGCCAACGCGCGGGCGCGGATTCTGCCCAAGACGCTGATCGGCGAGAACTACGTCGACCTCGTGCTGCCGCCGAACCCGACCGAGGCGCGGCTCGCCGCGGGCGATGTCATCACCAGGGACCGCAGCGCGACCGCGGTCAAGCTCGAAACCGCGTTCAACAACCTGCTGCCGGTGCTGCGCGCGGTGCCGCCGCAACAGGTGGCGAGCACGATGAACTCGATGGCCACCGCGCTGGAAGGCCGGGGTGAGCAGCTGGGCAACACGCTGCGGACACTCGAACGGTACACATCGGAGTTCAACAAGTCGGTGCCCGCGCTGCGGGACGACTTCCGCAAGCTCGCCAAGTTCAGCGACACCTACTCGCAGGCCGGCCCCGACGCGATCGCGGCGATGAAGAACTTCTCGGTCACCGCCCGGACGCTGGCGCAGCGGCGTGCCGACCTGGCGAACCTGTACGGCACCGTGACGGCGTCGGCGGAGCAGACCAGAGGCTTCCTCGCGGCCAACGGCGACAACATCATCGACCTCGCCGGGGCGAGCAGGCCGACGCTGGAGCTGCTCGAACGCTACTCGCCGCAGTACCCCTGCTTCCTGCGCAACCTCGCCACGCTGGTGCCGAAGATCAACGAGGTGTTCGGCGCGGGCACCAAGGACCCCGGGCTGCGGGTGACGGTCGAGGTCACGAACTCGCGTGGCGCCTACCAGCCGAACCAGGACGAACCGGCCTACGCCGACAGCCGGGGACCGCGGTGTTACCCGGTGGTCGACCGGGCGCCGCAGTACCCGCCCGGGGGTCCGATCCAGGACGGCTCGACGCATCCGCCCGCCGCTGACAACCCGCACAACGACGGCTACTCCGGTGGCGGCGGGACCCCGATGACCCTGGCAGCGGCACCGTCCGGTGTGGACATGGGCATGCCGAACTCGCCACAGGAGGCCGGCTTGATCTCCGGCCTGCTCGCGCTGGACGGGGAGAACCCGGCGGCCGCGCCACGGTGGAGCTCGTTGCTCGTCGGCCCGCTGCTGCGCGGAAGCGAGGTGAGCCTGCGATGAGGGGCATCTGGCGCCCACTGCTCAAGCTGACCGTCTACACGGTGACGATCGCGCTCGCCACCAGCGTGCTCACGCTCATCATCGTCAACGAGCGGTTCACCCCGACGAACACCTACACCGCGCAGTTCACCGACGCGAGCGGCGTCCTGCCCAACTCGGACGTGCGTATCGCGGGCGTCACCGTCGGCAAGGTCGAGTCGGTCGAGGTGACCGACGACAACCGCGCGACGGTGGAGTTCACGGTCGCCGAGGACGAGTTCGTGCCCCGCTCGGTGCGGATCGCGGTGAAGTACAAGAACCTCATCGGCGACCGCTACCTGGAGCTGGAACACGGACCGGGCTCGGCGGCCGAGCTCCGGGACGGGGCGAACATCCCGGCCAAGCGCACCCGGCCCGCGGTCAACCTCACCGTGCTGTTCCAGGGGTTCCGGCCGCTGTTCGAGGGGCTGCAACCGGCCCAGGTCAACCAGCTCGCCGACGAGATCCTGCGGACGTTGCAGGGTGAGGGCGGCACCATCAACCAGCTACTCGCGCACACCGCGTCGTTGACCAACACGATCGCCGACCGCGACCGGGTGATCGGGCAACTTGTCGACAACCTGAACCAGGTGCTCGGCACGGTGTCGGCACGCGACGCGCAACTGGCCACTTTGGTCACTCAGCTGCAACGACTCGTGTCGGGGCTGTCGGCCAACCGGGAGGCGATCGGCGAGTCGGTCCAGTCGGTGTCGCAGCTGACCACGAGCGTGGCCGGGCTGCTCGGTGAGGCGAGGCCGCCGCTGAAGGCCGACATCGAACACCTCAGCGGGCTCGCGGCGAACCTGAACCGGGGCAGCGAGACGGTGGACCACGTGCTGCGCAATCTGCCCACCTTGCTCAACGAGGTCGACCGGACCGCGAGCTACGGGTCGTGGTTCCAGTTCTACCTCTGCCAGGCGGGCGGCACGATCAACCTGCCGAAGCCGTTGCCGAACAATGTGGTCGCCTACCAGAACGCGGCTGCGAGGTGCTCAGGGTGAAACCGTTCCAGCAGCGCAATCCGGTCCCGATCGGCATCGCGGGCCTGCTCGTCGCGCTCCTGCTCGTGGCGGCGAGCTACAACATCAGCAAGCTGCCGATCATCGGCGACGGCCCCACCCACACGGCGTTCCTGGCCAACGCCGCCGGGCTCGAAACGGGCAGCCCGGTCAAGGTCGCGGGTGTCAGCGTCGGCCACGTGCAGTCGCTCGAACTGCGCGGCGGCAAGGTGCTCGTCGAGTACGACGCCAAGGACATCGACATCGGTGACGAGTCACGGGCGTCGGTGCAGCTCGAGACGCTGCTCGGGCGGCGCTACCTCGAGCTCGCACCGGCGGGCGAGCAGCCGCAGCACGGGCCGCTCCCGCTCTCGCGCACCACGACGCCGTACGACATCATCCCGGCGGTCAACCAGCTCTCGAACACGGTCGGGCAGGTCGACGTCGGCAAGGTGGAGCGGGCGCTGAACGCGCTCTCCGGCACGTTCGGCAACACCTCCGACAACGTGGGGGGCGCGCTGACCGGGCTGTCCCGGCTGTCGATGACGATCTCCAAACGAGACGAGCAGCTGTCCACGCTGCTGCACCGCGCCGATCAGGTCACCGGCACCCTCGCGTCCCGCAACCAGCAGGTCAGCACGCTGATCAAGGACATCAACCCGCTGCTCGATCAGCTGCGGTTCCGCCGGGAGGCGATCCACCGGCTGCTCATCGGCTCACGCGAACTCGCCGAGCAGTTGCGAGGGCTGGTCGCCGACAACCGGGCGCAGCTGCGGCCCGCGCTCGAACGCCTCGACCATGTCGCGACGGTGCTCGAGCGCAACCGGGAGAACCTGGACCACGGGCTGGCGCTGCTGCGGCCCTACGTGCACCTGTTCACCAACGCGGTCGGCAGCGGCCGCTGGTTCGACGCCTACGTGTGTGGTCTGCTGCCGCCCCCGACGGCGGGGATCAACGAAGAGGGGTGTCACAACAAATGAGGATCCCTTCCCGGATCACCGCGCTCGCCGTCGTGTTCGCGCTCGTCGCCGCGGGCGGCATGTACTACCTGATGTCCCCGAACGGCAAGACGATCACCGCGAACTTCGCGTCGGGCACCGCGCTGTACCCGGGCAACCCGGTGCAGATGCTCGGCGTCGACGTCGGCACCGTGACCGAGGTGACGCCGTCTGCCCACGGCGTGCGGGTCGAGATGCAGATCGACGAGGACACCGCGGTGCCCGCTCGGGCACACGCCGCCCAGGTCGCGCCGAGTCTGATCAGCGGCCGGTACGTCACGCTGACTCCGGCGTACCGGGGCGGGCCGCAGCTGGCGGACGGCGCGATGATCCCCCGGCAGCGCACGCAGGTGCCGCTCGACGTCAACGACCTGTACCGCAGCGCCAACCGGCTCGCGAAGGCGTTCGGGCCGCAGGGCGCGAACGAGAACGGCGCGCTGTCACGGATGTTGCGCGTCTCGGCGGAGAACCTGTCGGGCAACGGCGAGAAGCTCGCGACCATGATCCGCCGCCTCGCCGGCGCCACCGGCACGTTGTCCGGCTCGCGGCAGGACCTGAGCGGGACGGTGAGCAAGCTGAGCCGGTTCGTCGGCACGCTCGCCGCCAACGACGGCCAGGTCCGGGCGCTGAACGGGAAGCTGGCCACGGTGACCGGGTACCTCGCCAGGGATCGGCAGGAACTCGGCGCCGCGCTGCACGAGCTGTCCATCGCGCTCGGCCAGGTGTCGACCTTCGTGCATGAGAATCGCGCCGTGCTGAAGTCCAACGTGGACAAACTGAGCAAGGTGACGAAGGTGCTCGTCAAGCAGCGCCGCGCCCTCGGCGCCGTGATGGACGAGGCGCCGACCGGGTTGAGCAACCTGCTGGGCACCTACGACGCGGCCAGCGGCAGCCTCAACGTCAGGGCGACCATCAACGAGCTCCAGTCGCCGCCGCTGACGATGGTGTGCCTGCTCGCCCGGCGCGGCACGCCGCAGCAGCTGCCCGAGACGCTCGCCAACGCCTGCGACAAGCTCGCTGGTGACCTGGACGGCGTCGTGAGGTTCCCGCCGACCAGCGAGATCATCAGCGCGCTGCAGCGCGGCGAGACGCCGCCGGTGCCCGGCCTGGTGCTGCCGGTCGACGGAGAGGGGGGCAAGTGAGGCGTCTGCGTTCGGTCTCCGTCGCGCTGGTCCTCGGCGTGACCATGATGCTCAGCGGGTGCGGCCTCATGGAGGACGGCGCCTTCGACCTGCCGCTGCCCGGTGGTCCGGACCTCGGCGACGACCCATACACGGTCAAGGTCGAGTTCCGCAACGTGCAGCAGCTGGTGCCGAAGTCACTGGTGAAGGTCAACAACGTGCCGGTGGGCATCGTCGAGGACATCGAGGCCAACTCACGCAGCTGGACGGCGACCGTGATCTGCACGGTGCGGCGCGGCGTCGTGCTGCCCGACAACGCCCGTGCTGCCGTGCGCCAGACCAGCCTGCTCGGCGAGGCGTACGTCGAGCTCGCCCCGCCGGCTGGGCAACCACCGCGCGGACGGCTCGCCGACGGCGACACCGTCCCGCTGCCGGCGAGCGGTACCTCGGCACCGGTCGAGCAGGTGCTGGGCGCGCTGTCCATGCTGCTCAACGGCGGTTCGCTGCCGCAGTTGCAGACCATCACCTCCGAGATCAACAAGGCGCTCTCCGGCAACGAGACCGACATCCGGTCCCTGCTGCATGAGCTGAACTCGCTGGTCGGCAGGCTGGACGCCAGCCGGAACGACATCACCCGCGCGCTCGACGGGATGGCGCACCTCAGCCAGCAGCTGGCCGACCGGCGTGGCCAGCTCGCCACCGCGCTCGACCAGTTGCCGCAGGGTGTCAGAGTGCTCGCCCAGCAGCGCGACGACCTGGTGAAGATGCTGACCGGGCTGGATCGGCTTTCGGCCGTCGCCGTGCGCGTAGTCAACCAGAGCAAGGCGAACACCGTCGCCGACCTGCGTGCGTTGCGTCCGACGCTGGCGAAGCTGGAGCAGGCGGGCAGCAACCTGACGAGGGCGCTGCCGATCCTCGGCACCTTCCCGTTCACGCCCGCCGCGCAGGAAGGAATCAAGGGCGACTACCTGAACCTGCACCAGAGCCTCGACCTCAACCTGACTCACGCGATCGGCAACCTGTCCCGGTCGAACCAGCCGCTCAACATCGGCGGCACGCTGGTGCCCAATCCGTTCGCCATCCTGGAGGGCGGCGGCACCAGCGTCACGCAGGACGTGCCGTTGCTCGGGCAGTCCGGCGGCGGCGATCTGCCGCTGCCGCCGACGACCTCGCCCGAGCCGTCCACACCGGACGGTTCGCAGGACGGCGGCTCGGGCGGTGACTCGGATCTGCTCGGTTCGCTGTTGGGAGGCTCATCATGATGTCGCGCCAGGTGCGGATCCAGCTGATCGCCTTCGTCGTGCTCGCCGCGGTCGGCGTGGTCTACGTCGGGGTGACGTACGCGAACCTGGACCGGCTGGTCATGTCGACCACCTACACCGCGAAGATGCGGCTGCACGACTCCGGCGGCATCTTCACCAACGCGGCGGTGACCTACCAGGGCGTCAACGTCGGCAGGGTCGGCGAGTTGCATCCGACCCGCCGTGGCGTCGTGGTCGATCTCGAGATCAGCAAGGACGTGCCGCCGATCCCCGCCGACGGGCTGCGCGCCGAGGTCAAGAGCCTGTCCACGATCGGTGAGCTCTACGTCGACCTCGTTCCCACCAAGGACGGCGCGCCGTCGCTCGGTGACGGCTCGGTGATTCCGGTGTCGCACACCGCGGTTCCGGTCCCGCCGGAGCGGCTACTGTCCCATGTGAACTCGTTCGTGCGATCGGTACCGCGGCAGGCGTTGCGCACCACCTTCGAGGAGCTGGACGCGGGGTTCGCCAACACCGGGCCGGAACTGGAGCGGCTGCTCGACGCGAGCTCGACGCTGGTGCGCTCGGCACAGGCGTCGCTGCCCGAGACCCAGGCGCTCATCCGCGACGGCAGCACCGTCCTCGACACCCAGAACGCGACCGCGGGTGGCATCACGGCGTTCAGCGAGAACCTGCGTCAGTTGTCGGGACAGATCAAACGCTCCGACCCCGACCTGCGGCGGCTGATCGACACCGCCCCGCGCGCCTCCCGCGAGCTGTCGGGGCTGGTGAAGGAGAGCGGCCCCGGCATCTCCCGGCTGACCGCTGATGCGCTCACGATGTCGCGGCTGACGCTGCCGAGGCAGAACGCGCTGGAACAGTTCCTCGTCACCTACCCACCGCTGGCGGCGGGCGCGCACTCGACCCTGCCGGGCGACGGCACCGTGCACTTCGGACTCGTGCTCAACGTGTTCAACCCGCTGCCCTGCACCGACGGCTACCAGGGAACACCGCGCCGGAGCGGGTCCGAGACGAAGGACGTGCCGGTCAACCGGCAGGCGACGTGTGACGAACCGCGTGGCAGCCCGATCGCCGTGCGTGGCTCGCAGAACGCGCCGCACCATGGCATTCCGGCCGCCGTGCCCGCACCGGCCGACGGCGGCGAGCCCCGGGTCACCGCGCAGGACGGCTCGCGGCCGAGCGAGCGGGACCGGGCCGACGGCGGCGGCTCGGGCGACCAGCCGGTCGTGCCGGTGCTGCCGGGGCCTGCCGGGCTCGCTGACCTGCCGATGGTGTTCGACCCGGCCAACATCCTGGAGAGGTGAGAGAAGTGGCGAGAGTGAACACACAGCGCACAGTGCTCGTGGCGCTCGCGGTCGTGGTGCCGATCCTGGCCGCGCTCGCGGTCGGGCTGGCCGGTTTCCGCTGGTACAGCGCCGCTCACGACGAGTCGCTCGCGCAGGCGCAGCAGCGCGAGACCGTGCTGCGGCAGGCGGAGCAGGCCGCGATCAACCTCAACACGCTGGACTACCGCAACGTCGAGCAGGGCCTGAAGCTCTGGCAGCGGTCGACGACCGGCGCGCTGCACGACGAGCTGAGCAGCAACGCGAAGCGCTACGCCCAGGTCATCGGTCAGGGCAAGGTCAAGACGCAGGCCGAGGTGAAGGGGTCGGCGGTGAAGCGGCTGAACCCGGCGAGCCAGACGGCCGTCGTGCTGATCGGCATCGACGTCACCGTGATCCCGGACAGCGGGAAGCCCACCGCCAAGCGCGAGCGGCTGCGGCTCACCATGAGCAACACGCCGCAGGGGTGGAAGGCCAGTCGCGTACAGGCCATCCAGGCCTAAACGCCAAAGGAGGAACATCGTGGTCGCCAAACGAACGAAGCCGATAGGACGGCGCATCCGGGTCGCCGGCCGAGGCAGCGTCGGCGGAGACCGGGAGCGCACCGGCAGGACGCGCGGCGTCGCGAGCCCCGGCTCACGCGGCCCCGCGAAGGAGCGTCGCGCCGAGGAGTCGATGTCTCACCCGGTGACCGAGCCGGGCACCGAGACCGCCGCCGAGCCTGCCGCCGAGGAGCAGGCACCGGAAGCAGACTCGGCCGAGACCTCCGACGTGACCCCAGAGGCCGAGTCCGAACCGGAGGCCGAGGCCGACGACGAGCCATCCGCCCGGCGGGTGTCGGCCGGACTGCGCACCCGGGCCCTCGTCCTCATCGTGGTGCTCTCCGCCGTGCTCGGCACCGGCCTGACGTACTGGTTCCACAGCGAGTCGGAGGCGTTGCGGTCGACCGCCGCGGGCAACGAGGCCGTGGTCAACCCGACGCGCACCAACGAGGTGGCGACACAGATCAGCGGCAAACTGGAGAAGCTGTGGTCCTACGACTACCGGCGGCTCGACCAGCAGCAGAGCGAGGTCCGAGGCGTCGCGACGAAGTCGTTCCTCGACCAGTACGCACAGCAGTTCCAGCGGATCAAGGAGCTGGCGCCCGCCCAGCAGGCGGTCGTGCAGGCCAGCGTCGTCGACATCGCGGTGCAGCGGCTAGCAGGCGACAAGGCCGAGCTGATCGTGTTCCTGAACCAGGTCGCCGCCAAGGGCGCCAGCCAGGACGTGACCCGCGCGGCGGCGCGGCTGCACGTCAGCGCGACGCATGTGGACGGTGGCTGGCGGGTATCCGGTGTCACGCCCTTTTAGGAAGATCGGAGAGCTATGGGTGTCGGAGTAGAGGTCGACGCGCTGTCGAAGGCATTCGGGCCGCAGACCATCTGGCAGGACGTCAGCTTGACGTTGCCGCCGGGCGAGATCTCGGCGCTGCTCGGCCCGTCCGGCACCGGTAAGTCGGTGTTCCTGAAGTCGATGATCGGGCTGCTGCGGCCGGACTCAGGCAATTGCGTGGTCAACGGCAAGGACATCGTGACCTGCTCCGAGCGAGACCTGTACGAGGTGCGCAAGCTGTTCGGGGTGTTGTTCCAGGACGGTGCGCTGTTCGGGTCGATGAGCCTGTTCGACAACGTGGCCTTCCCGTTGCGGGAGCACACGAAGAAGTCCGAGTCCGAGGTCAAGCGGATCGTGCTCGAGAAGCTGGAGATGACCGGTCTCAAGGGCGCGGAGGGCAAGCTGCCGGGTGAGATCT
>WHUB01000074.1:0-220 GCA_009377395.1 Actinophytocola sp.
CGCGATGAAGCCGCCGACGACGCCGAAGCACAGCGCCACGACGTCGAGCAGTCCGGTCAGGATCACCAAGGCGACCACTCGCGGCAGCACCAGTGTCCTAATAGGATCGACACCCAGCACCTCCATGGCGTCGATCTCGTCCCGGATCCGTCTCGCCCCGAGGTCGGCCGCGATCGCCGTGCCGACCACCCCGGCGACCACCATTGCGTTCACCCAGGGC
>WHUB01000074.1:230-19863 GCA_009377395.1 Actinophytocola sp.
AGCACTGCTTGAGGATCTGGTACATCTGGTCGGCGGCATCGCCCCAAAACCCCCACGGCCGCCGCACCACCATCCACAGCACGCGCGCCCCGAGCCGGGTCATCTCGCCCAGCTCGGTCACGGCCCCCGTGACAGGTCCCGGCGTCTTCTGCCGACGCCGGGCGGGCGTGGTGGTTCCGGCGTCCGGTGTGGCCGCCTTTGACGGTGCGCTCATCGGCGCTCACCGCCCTGTGCCGGTAGATACCAATCCGACCGAAAGTAAGGCTGACTGGCCGGCAGCCGAGTGTGCCAGTCGCCTTCCTTTCGGTCTTCTTGGTAATAGCGTTCGATTCCCATACGTCCTCCGAGCGATGCCGCATGTGGACTGAACTCGGAAGTTGGCACGTGCCGGGGAGGGGAGGCACCACTCATGCGGGTAGTCGCGGGGATGCGATCGGGTAGTGACGGGGCAGGCGCATCGCCGGGAGCCGTTGACATTGGTCTGACGGCACGAGAACGGCCGCGACATTTGTCGTTCGGCCACGGTGGCAGTCACCTCGGCCGCTCTTAGCGTGACTGGGTATGGCAGGAACAGCCGCCCCGTTGCCCGTGACCGCACTGCGGCAGCGCGACGCCGAAGCGTTCGCGGGGGTGTACCGCAGGCACGCGCCCGACCTGTTCCGCTACCTGGTCACGCATCTCCGGGACCAGCCGACAGCCGAGGACCTCACCAGCGAGACGTTCGTCCGCGCGCTGCGCGGCGCGGTGACGCTGCGAGACTCCACAGAGGACATTCGGCCGTGGCTGGTCCGCATCGCGCACAACGTGCTCATCGACCATTGGAAGGCGGCACGAACCCGGCACGAGATCGTCGCCGTCATCCCGGAAACCGAAGGCGCGCTGCTGCCCGACCTTGCCACGACGGTCGTCGAGGCGAGCGAGCGCCGCCGGGTCGTCGCCTGTCTCGACCAGCTCAGCGAGGAGCAGCGGGAGTGCCTGCGGCTGCGCTTCCTGCACGAACGCTCGGTGGCCGAGACGGCGCGGACGCTGGGCCGCAACCGAGCGGCGGTGCGGGCATTGCAGTATCGCGCCGTGCGAAGGCTGGCCGAGCTGATGGCGGACGAGGAGGCGACATGAGAACTGCTTGCAGGTTCGAATCATTGGACACCATGTTCGCCGACGTCAGGGGCTCGGCGCGGCGTGCCGCGCGCGACGAGGAGGCGACATGATGGGCACCTTCTTCGAGAGCATCGACACGCCGACGGCGGTGCGCGCCGCGTCCCGGGGCTTCTCCGTTCTGGTCCTCGGTGGCCTGTCCGCGCCACTGGTCGCGATGGCGGTTCCGCCGCTGGGCGCCGTCTGGCTGACGCTGACGTCGGTGCTCGCGTTCACGCTCGCCGGCGTCCGCATCGGCGCCGCGTCGCGCCCCGCCGTGCACGGCGCCGTCGCGGCCACGCTGGCCTACGTGCTCGTGCTGCCGCTCGTGCTGATCTCGCCGACGACGCGCGATCCGGTCCAGATAGGACTCACCGTGCTCACTGCGCTCGTCGTCGGCGCCGTGGCGGGCATGGTCAGCGCGCGGCGGGCGTCTCGGTGATGATCGCGTCGCCCAGCCAGCGGCAGGCGAGCAGGGCCAGTTCCACGTCGAGCCGGTCGTCGCTGATCGGCCTGCCACGCTCCTCCTCGGCGCGGGCGACCCGGTACTTCACCGAGTTCTTGTGCATCATCAGCCGCTCGGCCGCCGCGGTGTAGCTGCATCCCTCGCCGAGAAACACCCGGACCGTCTCGCGGAGCCTGCCGTGCTGGTCGTCGGGGCGGGCGAGCCTGCCGAGCACCCGCTGCACCCACGCCTTCGTCGACGGCAGGTCCGCCGACAGCAGGCAGGCCGCGGCCACGCCGGGCTCGCCGAACCCGATCACCGGCTCGGCATCGCCCGCCAGCGCGAGTGCCTGCGCCCGCAACGCCTGCCGATGGGTCTCCCGGAAGCCGTCGACTCCGGCGGCGGGCTCGCCGAAGGCGACCCTCGGCGCGGCGCTGTCGGACTCGACGAGCGAGCGCACCAGCCCGGGGTCGAAGACGTCGCGATGGCCGAACGGCAGCCACACCCACACACTGGTGCGGTCACACGCCACCACCAGCGGCTTGCCCTGGCCGCCGAGACTTTCGCCGATGCTCGTGGCCCAGCGTTCCAGCGTGGCGAGGTCGCCGTCGGACGCGTTCCCCTCGTCGAGCCACAACACCGCGCCGACGTGCCGCCGCCGGAGCGGATAGCCGATGTGCTCCTCGGCGCGGTCGGTGTCGGTGGCCTTGCCGTCGATCAGCTCCTTGATCCGCGCCGCCCGCACCGCGCTCCGGTTCTCCAGCCAGCGCTCCCGCTCCGACTCGTACACCGAGACGATGTGCTGCGAGATCCAGTCGACGTAGTTGAACGTCGTCGTCACGAACCGCTGCGACGCCCGGAACGCGACGGCGCGGTCGGAGATGGTGCGTTCGATGGCGTCGAAACTGCGTTTGAGCAGGTGGTCCTGCCCGAGCCGGTAGGCCCTGACCAGGGCGTTGACCGGGACGCCCCGCTGGGCGAGCCGGCGGGCGTACTCGAACGCGGCCGACGGCGGCTCCACGTTCTCGTCGGCGATGTGGTGCTGGAGGATGTGCAGAATCGTCTCGACATTGCCCTCGATGCTCGCGCCGAGCAGGTTGAGCAACGGCTCGTCGCCACTGAGCTCGTCGATCTCGCGGGAGAGCACCTCTCGCATCGTCATGGTGATGTCGCCGAGCTGCTCGTTCAGCAGCGACGCCACCAGGACCACATCGCGGTCGACGTCCTCCTCGGTCACGGCCTCACTGTGACAGCGGGCACAACGCCGGTCCACCGTCACTCAGCACGAGGACGCGCCCCGGCTTTGTGCTGATGAACCAACTCCGAGTCGCTTTGTCGGCCCGAGACAAGGCCGTCACGCAACTTCGTTTCCGATGACTATGCCCCAGGTCACAGCGGGTTCCTACGGTTTGACGGACCAGGCTCGGCATCGACAGTGAGGAACCACCATGGGATTGATAGCGCCGACACTACCGGACATAGACCTGGGCGAATGGCGACGACAACCGTATCTGCATCGCATCAAGACCCAGGTGCTCCACTGGGCCGAGAACGGCTTCGGCTCTCCGGTGGGCACGTACTTCTTCTACATCATCAAGATGGCCGCGTACGTGCTCCTGCCGGCGTGGATCATCGCCGACTCCACACCGGGCCTCGGCGGTCTCGGGAACATCGGCAGCTGGTGGACCGAGCCGATCGTCTTCCAGAAGTTCGTCGTGTTCACGATCCTGTTCGAGGTGCTGGGATTCGGCTCCGGCTCGGGCCCGCTGACGATGCGGTTTCTGCCGCCGATCGGCAGCATGACGTACTGGCTGCGGCCCGGCACGCTGCGACTGCCGCCATGGCCCGCGGTCGTCCCCTTCACCAAGGGCGACCGTCGATCCATTGTGGACGTCCTGCTGTACGGCGCCGTCGTCGGCAGCTTGGTGTGGGGCCTGATCGCCGACGGCGTCCCCGGCGGACCGGGCAACGCCGGGCTGCTGGACACCACGGTCATCCTCGCGATCATCGCGAGCATCGGCGTGATGGGGCTGCGCGACAAGACCGTCTACCTCGCCTGCCGGTCGGACCAGTATCTGATCATGGTCATCGCGTTCCTGTTCCCGTTCGTCGACATGATCGTCGCGGTGAAGCTGGTCATGGTGGCGGTCTGGTGGGGCGCGGCCACCTCGAAGCTGAACCACCACTTCCCCTACGTGGTGTCGGTGATGGTCGCCAACGGCCCGCTGCGCCCCAAGTGGTTCAAGCGCAGGCTGTTCAAGAACTTCCCGACGGACATGCGGCCGTCGAAGGTGTCGTTCACGCTCGCGCACACCGGCACGGTGGTCGAGTACGGCGTGCCGCTCGTGCTGCTGTTCTCGCAGGGCGGCTGGGTCACGACGGCGTGCATCGCCATCATGATCATCTTCCACTCGCACATCATCTCGGCGATTCCCGCCGGGGTGCCGCTGGAGTGGAACATCTTCGTCATCGTCGGCTCGCTGTTCCTGTTCGGCAACTACCACGGTGAGGGCTACGGGCTGACGGACCTGACGAGCCCGCTGCTGGTCGCCGGGCTGCTCGGCGCGGTGCTCATCATGATCATCATCGGCAACACCAAGCCGGCGAAGATCTCGTTCCTGCACGGCATGCGCTACTACGCGGGCAACTGGGACACCACGATGTGGATCATGCGGCCCGGCGTCGAGGACACCCTCGACGAGAAGGTCGTCAAGTCGGCCAAGATGACGATCAAGCAGCTGAACACGTTGTACGACAAGGACACCAGCGAGTTCCTGCTGCAGAAGGCAGTCGCGTGGCGGACGATGCACGCCACCGGCCGCGCGCTGATCGGCATCGTGCCGCGTGCGGTGGAGAATCCCGACGACTACACCATCCGCGAGGGCGAGTTCCACTGTGGCGCGCTACTCGGCTGGAACTTCGGTGAGGGACACCTGCACGACGAGCAGATGATCGAGGCGCTGCAACGGCGTTGCCAGTTCAAGGACGGCGACGTCAGGGTGATCGTGATGGAGGCGCAGCCGATCCACCGGCAGAGCCAGCGGTACCGCATCGTCGACGCGGCGACCGGCGTCGTCGAGGAGGGCATCGTGCGGATCGCGGACCTGGTGAACCGGCAGCCGTGGCTGGACGACGACTACCCGACCGTTCCGGTGCAGGTCACGTGGCGGCGCCCGGCGCCGCAGGAGCGGGGAACGCCCGCATCCCCGCACGCGGAGGTGTGACACCGGAGCGAGATCGGGGAGGAGGACCGGCAGCCCGGCCCTCCTCCCCGTTGCCGGAATACGAACCACGAGGAGCGAGCAGTGCATTGTCATCGGGAAGGCTCCGGACCGCCGCTGGTGCTGATTCACGGCGTCGGCCACCACTGGCAGGGCTGGCGCCCGGTGATCGACCGGCTGTCACCGGCGTTCGACGTCATCGCGACCGACTCGCCCGGGTTCGGCCGGTCGGCTCCGCTGCCCGCAGAGGTCGAGCCGAACATCGAAGCGTACACCGACGCGTTCGAGAAGTTCTTCCACGACCAGGGCCTCGGCCGCCCGCACGTCGCCGGGAACTCGATGGGCGGCGCCATCGCGCTCGAGCTGGCGAACCGGGGCGCGGTCTCCTCGGCGACGGCGCTGAGTCCCGCCGGGTTCTGGAGCGGCGGCGAACTGCGCTACGCCCAGCGCTCGCTCAAGCTGGTCTACGGCATCCCCCGCCCGCTGCGGCCCGGGGTGATGACGCTGGCCAGGACCGGCCCCGGCCGCACCGCGCTGTTCCCGCAGCTGCTCGCCCGGCCGCGGGCGACCCCGGGTGACGAGGCGGCGGCGACGCTGCGTGACCTGTGGGGCTCGCCCGTTTTCGCCGACGTCCTCAACGCGTTCACCGGCTACCGCTTCACGGCACGGCCCGAGCTCGACCAGCGGTCGGTGACTGTGGCATGGGGCGACAAGGATCGGCTGCTGCTCCACAAGCGACAGTCCGCACGGGCGCGCACGGCGCTGCCCGGCGCCCGTCACCTGTCCCTCGACGCGGGGCACGTCCCGTTCTTCGACGCACCGGCCGCGGTCGCCGACGTCATCCGCGCGACCGCAGCGGTATGACGGTAACGACGGTGCGTCGTGTCCCACGCTCGCGACGTCGTGTCCTGCGTTCCCGCCGTCGTGTCCTGCGCTCGCGACGTCCCGAATGACGAACACGCGGTCCTGAGCGTGGGACACAGCGGCACCAACGCAGGACACGACGTCAGCGGAGCCCCGCCAGCTCGCGCACGGCCGTCGCGGCGGGCACGATGGTGCGGATGTCGCGGGCGCCTTGACCCGCGTACAGCGGAGTCGCGTCCACCACCCGCTCCGGCATGCCGCGCAGCGCGGCGCCGGGACCGAACAGCGGCAGCCCGGGACGTTGCGCCACCGTCATGGTGCGCAGCGCGCCCAGCGGCACCACCCCGCCCAGCCACCCGGTGCGGTTGTTGACGGCGAGCACCGCGCGTGCTCCGTCCCAGCGTTCCGTCGCCCTGTTGGGCACCACGCGATGCCGCGCCGGCCAGCCGAACCCGAACAGCTCGGTGTCCACTGTGGTCTCCGCGCCGAGCACGCGCCGCTGATACGCCGGATGCGCGTGGCATTCCTCGGTGAGCAGGAACCGGGTGCCCGCGACGGCGGCGGCCGCGCCCGCGTCGACCACGGCGCGCACGTCCTCGGCGGTCGCGACGCCACCCGCGGCGAGCACCGGACGTTCCCGCGCCACGTCGAGGAGGCGTGGCAGCGCCTCGCGCAGCGGGCGCACCGCGCGGAGGTGACCGCCCGCCTCGATTCCCTGCGCGATCAGGCCGTCGGCGCCCTCGGCCAGCACACGGCGTGCCTCATCGGCCTCGCCGACCTGGTGCAGCACCATGATCCCCGCGTCGCGCAGCGCGGACACCGCCCACGGCGCGTGGCCGAAGAACAACACCACCACGTCGACGCGCCCCTCGACGCAAGCGCGGACATGCGCCCGGCGCAGGAACGGCACCAGCAGGTTCACCGCGAGCGGCCGGCCGGGGGCGAGCTCACGGCACCGCCCGATCTCCCTGCCGAGCTCGGCGGGCGGCATGATGCCGAGGGTGCCGAGCCCACCGGCGTTCGACACCGCGGCGGCGAGCTCGGCCCGCGCGATGCCGCCGCCCATGCCCGCTTGCACCACGGGATGCTCCAGCCGCAACCGATCCAGCAGGTCCATCAGCCACCTCCGAGGCCACGGTAGAAACCGGACCCGCAGGCCGCCATGGGCCGAGGACACGAAACCCGGCCGCGGAGTTGTCCGGTCAGGTCGTCGGGCTCGTGCCGAGCAGGGTGCGGAGCTGACTGAGCAGCTCGGTCCGGCTGGCGGCGCCGAGCCGCTGCCGGATCCGGGCGATGTGATGCTCCACGGTCTTCGCCGAGATGAACAGCCGCGCCCCGACCTCCTTGTAGGTCAAGCCATCGACCACGAGCCGGGCGACCTGCAGCTCCCGCTCGCTGAGCTGTGCCATGCCGGTGGCCTCGTCGGTGCTCGCGGTCTCGCCACGCACCGGAGCGCCCTGCAACGCGCGGGCGCAGTCGAGCAGCCGCAGCATCGCGGCGCGGTCCGTCGTGCGGATCGCGGCCTGGCCCGCCAGCCGGGCGCCGTCCCACGCGGACCCGGCGTCGCGCAGCCCACGCGCCGCTGCCTCGACCTCGTCCGGGTCGACGTCGCCGTCGAGCGCCTTCAGCCAGCACTCGGCCGCAGCGGACATGGTGGCGTGGTGCGGGCCGTACTCGGCGTTCGCCCGCAGCGCGGCGGCATGCCGCCGCACCTCGTCGGGACGCTCGCCGATCATCGCGGCGTGCAGCTCGCGCCAGTGCAGCACGGTGGACCACAGCGGCGGGTCGCCGAGCGCGCCGAGCAGCTCGTGCGCCCGCACGAGGTGCGGCGCCAGCCGGTCCTGATCACCGAGCCGGGCGGCGGCGACGGCGAACTCGCCGAACGGCAGGAACGTGAACAGATCGACGGGCTGCCGGATCACCGCAGCGCACGCCTGGCCCCAGATCTGTCGCAGCGCGGCCAGATCGCTGGTCCGGCGGGCGATCCCGACCTCGAGCGCGACGGCGAACAGCCAGTCCCGGGGCTGTGCCGGCGTGCCGACCGCGGCGAGCCGTTCGGCCGCGGCGTCGGTGTCGCCCCGTTCCATCGCAATCCAGGCGAGCAGCAGCTGGTGCCGGACCGACATCGGCCTGCCGCCGGTGCCCGCACGCAGCGCGCGTTCCAGCAGCGGCTCCGCGATGGCAGGCTCACCGCCGTGCAGCGCGAGCACCGCCGCCAGCGCGGCCGGGCTGTCCGGCAGCAGCACCGATCTGCCTACCGGGTCGAGCATCTCGGCGGCGCTGACCAATGTGGACAGTGCGGTGGCGGGTGAGCCGGTCACCGAGTCGAGCACGCCGCGCGCCATCGCGGACAGCGCGCCGGACAGCAGCGTCGGCGGGTCGTCCGCCCCGGATCGCTCCGACTCGGCGAGCAGCCGCTCGGCGTCGGCGGACTTTCCGGTGGCGACCAGCCCGATGGCCGCGAAGGCACGCGACTGCACGGTGCCCGACCAGCGCAACAGCTCGGCGGCCCGCGCCAGCATCCCCCGGTGGGCCAGCCCGGTCGCCGCGACCCTCGCCGCCTCGGCGCGATCGGTCGCCTCGGCCGTCGCGATCACGTCGTCCGCGAGCCGCAGCGCGGTGTCGAGGTCACCGGCGAGCGCGACCGCCTCGGCTCGCCGCGCCCCCAGCTCGGTGGCCGGGACGCCCGCGGTCACGGCGGCGTCGAACAACCGGACCGCCAGCGCGGGATCGGTGGCCATCGCCTCCTCCGCCGCTGCGCGGAACGCGCCCGCGATCTCGACGCCGGTGATGCCGCTGCCCAGCCACGGCCGCACCAGGTCGAGCACCGGACGCCCGCGATGGAGCTGTCGCTCGGCGAGCCGCTGGCACACCGCGGCCCGTCGCTCGGCGGGGACCAGCGACCGCAACGCCTGCCCGACCACCGGCAGCGGCGCGCCGTCCGCGGCGACCAGTCCGGTCGTGCGCACGTCGTCCAGCACGCGGGCGACGTCGTCGGGGCCGACCCCGAGTGCCCCGCACAGCAGGTCGACATCGCCACCGGCGCCCGCCTCGGTGGCGATCAGCAGCCGGATCGCCTCGGGATCGAGCTGGTCGAGGTCGTGACGAAGCTCGGCGAGCGTCGGCTCGGGCACTCCGGGCTGCCCGGCGAGCCGGTTCCGGTCGAGCCTGATCACGATGCGGCGCACCAGTCCGGGCACGCCGCCGGTCTGCGCCCGCACGAACCCGGCCCACTCCCGGACCGTGTTGTCCGCGCCCGCCGCGCGGAGCAGGGTCTCGATCTGTCCCTGGTCGAGCTGGCGCAGCACGATCTGCCCGCTCAACCTGACGAGCACGTCGTTGAGCGCGGCGGGCCGGGGCAACGGACGCGCCGCGACGACCAGTCCGAGCCGGTCGTCCTCGGCCGTTCGCCGCAGCTCGTCGAGTGCCGCGTCGTCGAGCGCGTGCGCGTCGTCGACCAGCACCAGCGCGGGCTCGGCCTGCCGGACACCTCGGATCTGGTCGAACCGGACGGTCGGCACGCCGCCGCTCGCGCACGCGGTTTCCAGGTGGTCGAGCAGCGCGGTCTTGCCGTACTCACCGGGGGCCACCACGGCGAGCCGCACGTCGGCGCGCTCACCGCTGGCGATCGCGGCACACAGCCGCGCGGTCGGCTGATCGAGAACCGGCTCGGTGGACGTCAGCGCTCGGGTCACCGGCCGTCCCCACCCTCGTCGTCACGGGGGCTGCGGCGGAGTCCGGCGAACCGGCGCGGCGGCGGCTCGAGCGGCGTGATCACCACGGGCGGCCGGGGCGGCGGCGGTCCGATGTCGATCTCGTCGAGGTCGTACTCATCGCTCCTGGCGTGCTGCGCCGGTGCGCGGTCCGCGGCGACGGGGACCATCGGCTCCGGTTCCCCGCTGAGACAGCGCCGGGCGATCAGCGCGGCGCCCGCGCTCACCGCGCTCGCCGGGTCCGCGCCCACCCGGACCGGGCAGTCGACGCCGTGCCTGCGCAGCGCGTTCTCGGCCAGCGTCGTCGCCAGCGGCATGCGGGCGGTGCCGCCGGTGAGCACGGCGGCGACCACCTCGTCCGCGGGCGCCCGCGCGGCCAGCCGGGCGAGCTGGTCGGCGGCGGCCCGCAACACGGGCTGGGCGAGGTCGTCCAGCTCCCGGCGGGTGATCGTCACCAGGCCGACGTCCGGGATCGGGATCGTCGCCTCCGTCTGCTCGGACAGCAGCTCCTTGGCTCGCACGCACCCGCCCCGCAGCAGGGCACGCAGCCTGCGATCGTCCTTCGCCGCGTCCAGTCCGTCGGCCACGTGCTCGATCAGCAGGTCGTCGATCAGCGTCCCGGCATTCGGGTCGGGGCAGGCGGTGTGCGCCACCAGCTCGAACCCCGGCTGCGAACGCCGCAGCACCGCGGACTCGGCATACTCGCCGCCCAGCCGGGACACGGCCACCGCGTTCCCGGCCTCGACCGGCTCGCCGACCGCGTGGTGCTCGGCGGCGGCGATCGGCGCGGGCAGCACCAGCGTGCCGTGCAGCCCGGCCGCAGCCAGCGCCTCGTGCAGCACGCGCCGCCGGTGCGATCCCCAGCCGGGCGGGTGGGTCAGCACGATCTGCGAGGCGGGCTCGCCCAGCGAGTAGGCAAGCTGGTCGGCGACCCAGCCGGCGAGCGCGGCCGTGAGCACCTCGCCCGGGTACGCCTGGGTGCCGACCACGATGGGCACCGGATCCCCGACCCGGTGCGGCAGACCGCACACGGTGCGTTCCGGGGCGCGCGTCCCCGCGACCGCCTGTCCGGCGAGCACCGCACCGTCCGGGGACAGCTGCAACGCCGACTCGACCGACTCCGCCCCGTCGAGGGATGCCACCTCCGGGTCGGTCCACGCCCCGCCGCTGTACCGGCACACCGACGCACTGGTGCGGGTATGGCCAAGATCGATCCCTAGTGCATAGGGCATGCCGGTGTTAGCCTCCGAAGTCTGTCGGGTCGGGGTGCTCTTCCTACCAAACAGGTCCCCCTACTCGGGTACCCCTAATCCCCTAATGTCCGCAACCGGCCCCCTAGCCGAGCGACTCAGGGTGACTGGGGCGTCATCCCCGATGTCACCGGATCGGTGCAACCCTAGGCTCTCGCCCGACAAGATCAAAATCGCGAGGAGATTTCCCAAGCATGTTTACCCCGCTAACCCTGACCGACTTCGTGGCCACGCTGCTGCGCGACCCGGCCACGATGTCCGGCTTCGAGGCCGACCCGACGGCGACCCTCGCCCAGGCCGGCCTGCAGGACATCACCCCACAGGACGTCCAGGAAGTCCTCCCGCTGGTGCTCGACTACGCGCCGAACGGTGGCCTCCCCGCGCTGGAGGCGGGCCTGACCGACCTGCCGTCCGGCCCCGAGGGCGCGATCGCGTACCTGCAGGCCGTCGTGGCGGCCGCGCCCGCGGGCGAGGTCGCGCCACCTGCCGCGTCCGACGGGATGTCGGGCACCCTCATGGCGAACGGCGACGGTGACCTCGACGGCTTCACCGGCGACCTGAACTCGACGTCCGGGATCGGCGACCTGGCAGGCAACGCCTGGGGCTCGGCGGACTCACTCGGCGTCATCGGCTCGCTGAACAGCGAGCTCGGCTCCGGCGTCGGCGGCATCAGGACCGACATGGAGAGCGTGGAAGGCGGCCTGATCGGCACGACCCCGATCGGCGCCGTGGCTGGGACCGCCGGACTGTACGCCGACCACGCGACGGCCGAGTTCGAGCTGGCCAACACCGAGATGGGCTTCGAGTCCGAGCACTGCTTCACCGAGGGCGGCCTGCCCGCGGGCGTCCACGTCAGCGGTGGCGCCGCGTCCGCGCTCGGCACCTTCACGGGTTCCGGTTCCGGCCACCTCTGGGACCCGGAGCTCACCGCCGACACCAGCGGCGAGCCGAACCTGGACCTCGAGCCCAACGCGCTCGCCGAGGGCGGCCAGGCCGCCTCGGGCGCGATGGCCGCCTTCGTGTCCAGCGGCGGTGCCAGCCTGGCGAACGAGATCAGCTCCGGCGGCGACCAGCTCGGTGCGTTCCTCACCGGCGGCGCCGACGTCCTGGCCACGGAGATCGACGACGGTTCGGAGACCATGGCCGGGTTCGTCGCGAGCGGTTCCGCCACGGCCGCCGGTGAGATCGACGCGGCTCCGACGGCGCTGAGCTCCCCCGGCCTGGACGCCCCGTCGCCCTCGGACCTCCGCTCCGAGCTGCCCACCACCGGCGGACTGCCGGGTGCCGGTGACCTCCCCGCAGCGGGCCTGCCGATGGGCACCGACGCCCTGCCCGGTGGTGCCGGCAGCCTGCCCACCCCCGGTGACCTCCCGGACGCCGGCAGCCTGCCGAGCGCGGGTGGCCTGCCCGGCGGCGCCGGCCTCCCGGACGCCGGCAGCCTGCCCGGCGGGGCGAGCCTCCCCAGTGCCGGCGACCTGCCCAGCGCCGGCCTGCCCGATGCCGGCAGCCTCCCCGGCGCTGGCGACCTGCCCGGTGCCGGCAGCCTCCCCGGCGCTGGCGACCTGCCCGGTGCCGGCAACCTGCCGGACGCTGGCAGCCTGCCCAGCGCGGGCGACCTGCCCGCGTCCGGCCTGCCGTCGGGCACGCCGGACCTGCCGGTGGAGAACCCGCTGCCCGCCGCGGAGCTGCCGTCGACGAACGGCCTGGACGACGCCGTCACTCAGAGCCCGGTCGGCAACCCGGTTCCGATGGACGCACCGGCCGCACCGAGCGTCGGCGGTGCCACCGACGACGTGAGCCTCGGCTGATCCGACACACTGAGTAACTGAAGGCGGGTTGGTCCGTGATTTCGGACCAACCCGCCTTCACGTATAGGCGATAAGACGGCACACTCACGGCGATGGCATCGCCCTGGCTTGGCATCCTGGACGACACGATCCAGGCATGCGTCACACAGAATCGCCCCGACCTGGCGCAGCCACTGTGGGAGAGAAGGTCGCGGCTGCTCGAGCCGACGCTGCGCGTCCTGGTGCTCGGCGAGCCGGGACAAGGCAAGAGCCAGCTCATCAACGCGCTGGTCAGCGCGCAGGTGTGCGCGGTCGGCGACGACCTGACAACCCGGGTGCCCGCGATCGTGGAGTACGCGGAGACGCCGAGCGCCGCGATGATCGGCCAGCCGGACCAGGACGGTCGCGGCGCGATCGAGGCAGGCGCCGAGTCGCGCAGACTGCTGCCGGTGCCCGTCGAGTCCGTGACGCACCGGGCCAACCGCGACGCGACCACCCCGGGCGGCGACGTGGTGCACGCCAGGATCGGCCTGCCGCGCCCGCTGCTACAGGCGGGCATCACGCTGGTCGACACGCCGCCGACGGGCGTCGCGGGCACCCGGAACCTGTCGACCGTGCTGTCCGAGGTGCTGCGCGCGGACGCCGTGCTGTTCGTCACCGACGCCACCAGCGAGCTGTCCGCGACCGAGCTCGAGCTGCTCGAGCAGGTGACGCGCATCTGCCCGACCGTGCTGGTGGCCCTCACCAAGATCGACATCGTGCCGGGGTGGCGAGACGTCGCCGAGCACGACCGGGACCGGCTCGCGGCGGCCGAGGTGCCCGCGACCGTGGTGCCCGTCTCGGCCACCCTCCGGCTGGCCGCGGCCCGCAACAGTGATCGCGCGCTGAACGCGGAGTCCGGCTTCGAGGAGCTGGTGCACCGGCTGCGCCACGACTGGCTGGGACGTTCCGAGGAGCTGAACCAGCGGTCCGTCGCCGCGATCAGCGAGGTCACCCTCACCCGGTTGACGACGGCGCTGCACGAGAAGTACGCGGCGGTGCAGCACGGCAGTGCCGGGGACGCGGTCACCCGCTGGCACGCCGCCGGGCGCGAGGTCGAGCAGTTGCAGCACGCGTCGGCGCGCGGGCAGACGCTGCTGGCCGACGGCGTCGCGGATCTGACCTCGGACCTGGAGTACGACCTGCGCGACCGGACCCGCAAGATCCTGCGGGAGGTGGACGAGTACTTCGAGGCGGCCGACCCCTCCCGCACCTGGCCGGAGTTCGAGGACTGGCTGCACGATCAGCTCACCGAGGTGGCGGAGACGAACTTCGGCTGGCTGTTCGAGCGCTTCGACTGGCTTGCGCGCGCGCTGGCCCGCCACATCGCGCCGCACCGTCCCGATCTCGCACCCGACGTCGGTGGCGGCGACGCGCCGCTGGAGCACGCTAGCGGGCTGCGCAAGCCCAACGTGGAGAAGTTCTCGGTCGGCCAGCAGCTTTTCGTCGGGATGCGCGGCTCGTACGGTGGGCTGCTGATGTTCGGGCTCGCCACCACCGTCGCCGGCATGCCGTTGATCAACCCGATCTCGCTCGGCGCCGGTGCGGCGTTCGGGCTCAAGAGCGTGTTCGAGGAGCGAGGCAGCCGCCTCAAGCGCAGGCAGACGGTCGCGAAGACGGCGGCGCATCGCCACGTCGACGACTTCTTTCTGGCCTGTAGCAAGGAAAGCAGGGACGCCACCCGCCGGTTGCAGCGCCTGCTGCGGGACCGCTACACCGAGTACGCCGAGCAGCGCCGCGCCGAGATCACCGCGTCCGCCAAGCAGCTCAAGCAGTCGGTCGACAAGGAGACAGCGGAGCGGAACCGGCGGGTCAGGGAGATCTCCGCCGGGCTGGACACCCTGAACGAGCTGCGCGATCGGGTGCGCAGCCTGCCGGGCCAGGTCCGGGCCAGCGTCACCCCTGCGCCACGCGAGCTGACCGCGTGAACACGATGGCGACGCCCGAGCTCAGCCTGGCGCTGCTCGACCGGGCGCTCCAGCTCTACCGGGACAACCCGCGAGCGACGGACTGGCTGCGCAGGCAGCGGGCCCGGTTCGCCGAGCCGCTCCGGCTGGCCGTGATCGGGCCGACCGCCGCGGGTAAGTCCACAGTGGCCGATGCGTTGAGCTCGTCCGGCCGCCACCTGCGGGAGCTGGTGCCGGTCGACACCACGGCCGTCGAGCCGGACGCCGAGCCACGGGAGATCCGGTCCCGATGCGCCGACGCGGACGCGGTGCTGTGCCTGCTGCGGCGCCCCTGGGGCGCCGAGGTCGATCTGCTGCGGGCGGTGAACGAGCATCCGGCGGCGCAGGCGGCGCCGGTGAACGCGGTGGCGGTGCTGTCGCGGGCGGACGAGATCGGCGGTGGCCGGGCCGACGCGGTGATCTCGGCGCGGCAGATCGCAAGGCGCGGCAGGCGCGAGCCGGAGCTGCGGACGCTGTGCCAGGACGTGGTGGCGGTGGCCGGGCAGGCGGCCACCGCGGGCCGGACGCTCGACGCCGCGGAGTTCGACGCGCTGAGCGCTCTCGCCAGGATGTCCAAAGAGGAGCTGGAGGCGCAGCTGTTGTCGGTGCAGCGGTTCGCCGCCGCCGACGCACCGCTGCCCGTCGAGGCGGGCGTCCGCGAGCGGTTGCTCGACAAGCTCGGCCTGTTCGGGGTCCGGCTGGCCATCACGCTGGTGCGGCAGGGCAATGACACCCAGCCCGCGCTGACCGCGCAGCTCGCGCAGCGCAGCGGTCTCGGTGAGCTGCGCGAGACGATCGAGCGGTTGCTGGTGGCGCGCGCCGAGGTGCTCAAGGCGCGTGCCGCGTTGCTCGCGCTGGACGTACTGTTGCGCAGCGAGCCGCGCCCCGGCAGCGCGGCCCTGCTCGGCGAGCTGGACCGCATCCTGGCGGGCGCGCACGAGTTCAACGAGCTGCGGCTGGCGTCCGCGTTGCGCGCCGATCCCGCGCTGCTGCCGGACGGGCTGGGCGACGAGGCGGCGCGGCTGATCGGCGAGCACGGGCCGGGGCCCGCGGAGCGGCTCGGACTGCGCGAGCCGCCCGCCGCCGAGCTGCACGAGGCGCTGCAGGACGCGCTGCGCCGCTGGCGCGTGCTGGCACACAGCCGGGAGCTCGGCGCGGCGGCGCGGCGCGCGGCGATGACCGTGCTCCGCAGCTGCGAGACGATCGCGATCGGCGGAGCGCCCGCCAGGCCGGAGTACTTCTAGCGGCTCGGTCACCGCCGGGCGGACAGCTCGACCGGGTTCACGCTGCTTCGCGCGTGGTGTCCGTCGTTCCCCTGCTTGGGGGGCCGATGGACCAGCAGCGTGTAGTGGCCCTGTCGCCGTTCGGTGTCGGCGATGCCGGTGGTGGTCCAGCCCCGGACGCCCGCGCCGGGTCCGGAGCACCAGTCCAACCGGTAGCCGGCCTCGATCGGGCGCAGCTCGTCGGTGTCCAGCATGAGGTAGTTCAGCCGGAGGAGCCAGCTCTCGCGGCGGGCCTCGTTGATGCTCTCGACCAGCCTCGCGCGATCGCTGAACCGGTCGGCGATCGTGCAATGGCAGAAGTAGGCGATGGTGCCCACCTCGCCGGCGGTGCGGACCGGGGTGTCGCCGACGGTGGCGCCGACCTGGCGGCCGATCTGCTCGTACTGACTGGGCAGCGCCCAGTTGGCGCGCACCGGCATCGCCCGCAGCGGCGTGTGGGCGGTCGCGGCCTGCGACCAGGGCACCGCCGTGATGGTGAGCAGCCCGGCGTCGATCGCGATCGCCGCTGTGCGCGCCGACGGCACGGCAAGCTGCGTGCCGACGGCGGCGAGCCCGAGCGTCGCGGCCAGCGCGAGCGCCGCGAATGTCGGGGCGTAGTACCAGAAGAACGGCGGGACGCCCAGTGACCAGATCACGGCGAAGTACGCCGCACCGGCGAGCACGATCGACGTGCCGCTCCCGGCGTAGCGGCGCCACCACACCCACGTCGCCGCGCTCAGCAGCCCGACGCCGCCGATCACGACGACGCCGCCGACCGCCCAGGTGAACGGCAAGCCGTAGTGCTTGCTGAGAGCGGTCAGGAAGTGGCCCCAGCCCTTGCCGCTCTTGATGACGAGGGTGTCGGGAATCGCCGAGCCGAGGACGAACCAGCTGAACACCAGCCACGGGGTCACGACCGCTGCGGCGCACCCGGCCACGACACGCCACCGCCGCCACAGGGCGGGCGTGGCGAGCAGCAGCACGGCGGCGATCACGACGGCGTCGAGGCGCAGCCACAGCAGCACCCCGGTCGTCAGTCCCGCCAGGACCGGGTGCTGCCGGACGCAGGCCCAGGCAAGGTAGACCATGGCCGTGACCACGAGCATGGGTCTCCATCCCGATGGTCGAGGCCAGCAGCGGGCTCGCGATCAGCAGCGGCGCGCCCAGCAGGGCGACCCGATCGCCGAGACCGGTGGCGCGACCGAGACCGCGCAGCCCGAGCACGAGCGCGACGCACGTGGCGACGTACAGCACGCCGGCCGCGACGACGGGGCCGCCGAGGATGGCGCTCAGCCCGCCGAGCAGCAGCACGTTGAGTGGCGAGGTCGCGCTGTTGGCCTCGTGGCCCGGGAGCATGCCCCACTGCCCGTGCTCGGCCAGCGTGCGGGCGTAGGTCAGGGTGATGTAGGCGTCGTCGATCAGCGCCTGGTGTACCAGCCAGAACAGCAACGTGGCGCCGAGGACGGTCGCGCCGAGCAGCAGCGGGGTGGCGTCGGAGTCGGCGCCGAGCCGGCGTGGCCGCATCACGTGGTCGAACCACTCGTCATGGCGCTGTGCGGTGAGACTGGCCACTCCCTGACCTCCTCCCTCTCGTCAAGCCGCACGCCGCATATCGGCACCTACCCGATGGCGATGGAGCCCAAACCCGGCTGGCAAATGCGAAATAGAATGTATAGCGCGGGTAATTGATATGGAGCAGGTGAGCGCTCAACTGATCTTCGTCGACAGAACCGTAACATCAATTTCACACGCCTTTTTACTCCGCCATCAATCAAACTTTCCGAATCTTTCGAAATGAGCGTTGTCAGGTAACAGTTCCGAAAGGATTATAGGCGCGTCGAAGCAGGTCAGCACGTCTAGGAATACCGTGGTGCGCAACGGACTGAGTGCAGTGTTCGGAACTGTTTCGCTGTATTAGAGTGCAATGGTGATGGCTAGGAAGACCTATTTGCACGTGGGTGCGCCGAAGACGGGATCAAAGTATTTGCGAAGCATTGCCTGGGCGAATCGCGAGCTTCTTCGGTCGCGCGGTGTATTCATGCCGGGAAGGAATCATATCGATCATTTCCGGGCGGGCTACGACCTGCGTGGGTTCCAGACAGACCCGGAAAACGCACGGGTGAACGTCGAGGGCGCGTGGGACCGGATGGCCGCGACGATCCGGGAGCGGCCGGGTCACGACATCGCGCTGGTCTCCGATGAGCGGCTCGCGGCATGCACCGAGGAGGAGGCCGAGCGGGCGGTCGCCTCCCTCGCGCCGGACGAGGTCCACGTCATCTACGTCACCCGCGACCCCGCCGGGCTGCTGGCGGCGGAGTGGCAGGAGCATGTCAAGCACGGTGACCAGCGCAGTTTCGACGCCTGGCTGGAGGGCACCCTCAATCCCAAGGGCCACGAGTGGTACTGGAAGGTCCACGGCGTCGGCGATGTGCTGCGGCACTGGGGGGCGGCGGTGCCGCGCGACCGGCTGCACCTGCTGACGCTGCCGCCCGCCGACTCGGAGCCGGATCTACTGTGGCGGCGGTTCTGCTCGGTGCTGCGGATCTCGCCGGACGACGTCGACACCGACGTGCGGAGCAATGTTTCGCTGGGCGTGGAACGCGCCGAGTTGCTGCGCCAGGTCAACGAGGCGCTGCCGGAGGAGTTCCCCAGGTGGCACCGCATCGGCGTCACCCGTGATCTGCTGGCTCACCGCATCCTCGCGCCACGCACCGACAAGACGCCGATCGCCGTGCCCGAGCGGCTGGCGGGCCAGGTGGAGCGCTACACCGAGCGGTTGATCGCCGACATCACCGACTCCGGGTGTGAAGTCGTCGGCGACCTCGACGAGCTCAACAGGCCGGTCACCGGCGAGGTCATGTCCGGGCCTCCGGACGTGACGACAGTGGCGATCGACGGGATCGCAGGGCTGCTGGCGCACATCGGACGGCTTCGCGACGACCTCCGCGACGCGCGCGGCGAGCTCAGGAGCGCTCGGCGCGAACTGGCCCAGGAGGTCAAGCGGCGGAAGGCCGAAGCACCCATCGACGTCCGAGCCAAGCAGCTGCTGCACGAGCACCGCGACCTGCCGTCGGCAGCGCGCATCAAGCGCACTGTGGTGGCACTCGGCGATCGATCCCGCGTCCTCAAGGCCATGCTCAGCGGCTACCGCACCCTCCGCCGCCGCAACGGGTAAGGCGAATCTTCGGACTCACGCTCCAGGGCGTTCATCGAGCAGGTGCCGCAGCTGCTCGGTTGCCCGCCGCATGTCGCGCTCCCACCGCTCGTGCGCGTCGTCACGGCTGTGTTCGGCCTCGTCGAGCCGTGCGATCACCCACTCGCGAGCCAGCACACTCGGCTCGACACCGCGCGCGTGCGCGACCCGGCGAAGCTGCTCGATCCGGTCCGCCGGAAGCCGCAGCCCGTACACCTGTGAACGGCTGGGGCCGCGACGTCGATACTCCAGCTCAACGTCACGCGTGCTCTCCGCGTGCTCAGCCTCAGCGGCGAGCTTGCCCAAGAGTTCTTCGTCCCGCTTCGTCATCGCGACTCCTCCTCACGATCCTCAGCCCAGTACGCATCTCGCAGGCGTCGCTCCGCGGGCCACGCTGTCGCGACATGCCACAGCCCGTCAGGCGGATGTTCGTCCGGCAGCATCACCACCACCAGCAACTTGTTCACCGTGGCCGAATAACCGACGACCCGGACGGCCTCGCCCGTACGCGACTTCGGATCCTTCGCGATCAACGCCCGCGGATCCATCGCCGCTTCGATCGCGGCCTCCGGCTCGATGTCGAGCGCACCCGGGTACCGCAGCGAACGACGCAAGTGCAGCGGCTCCGGAACATCGACCTCGTGGATCGGCAGTTCCGGCACAGGGATGCCGTCGTACACCTCATGCTGCACTGATCAAGTGTATAACGGAGTTAAACAGCCAGCCACAGATCGATCTGCGCACGGACACAACCAGGGCGCTCCCGATTCTCGGAAACG
>WHUB01000075.1 GCA_009377395.1 Actinophytocola sp.
GATGACCGCAGCCCGACGGCGGCGCCGATCTCGCGCGTGCTTGGCGAGTATCCATATCGGACCACCCAGTCCCGGATCGCGGCCAGGATCAGCTGCTGTCGCGGCGGCAGCGATGCGGGGTCCAGGTGCTCGAACGCGTCAAGATCAACAAAGCCGGTCACCCGGGTAAGGGTAGAGGTCGGTTACCAAAGTCTGTGCGCGGAGGTCATCCTCTATCAATGGCGGCCAGGCATCCTGGACTGTATGCAGGACGAACGGAACGGGCTGGATCTGCTCGCCGTGTACGGCACGCTGATGCCGGGCGCATCCGCCTGGTCCATGCTGCGGCCGCTGGTCGTGACGGACGAGGGCGAGTGCCTGCTGCCGGGGACGGTGTACGACACCGGGCGCGGCTATTCGGCGTTCCGGCTCGGCGACGGGCCGGGTACGCCCGCGCGGCTGGTGCGGCTGGTGCGGCTGGTGCGGCTGGTGCGGCTGCGCGAGCCGAGGCCGCCCTGCCAATTCTCGATCGTTACGAGGGGCCCGAGTACGAGCGAACCCGCATCACGCTGGCCGGCGGCACAGTGTGCTGGGTGTACGTGTGGATCGCCCCGCTGTCCGGGATGCCGGTGCCCGCCGGGGCCGGACACCACCTCGCTACGGAATGACAACCCGGCATCGCGGAGCCGGGTGATCTCGGCATCGAGGTCGGCGACGACGAGGTGAATGCGGTTGCGGCCCGCCTCGGCCGAATCCCCCGGCGTGGCGCGGGCGCCGGAACTGGCAGGCCCGGACAGCAGCAGCCGGAGTGGACCACGGACCACATCGGCGAAGGCCGGCGCGACGTCGGTGTTGACGGTGAAGCCGAGGTGGCTGGTGTAGAAGTCGATGGCGGCTCGCACGTCCTCGACGAGGTAGCGAACGCTGGCGTACTGCTCGGTCGTGGTCATGGCTGAGCCTCCGTGGGTGTGCGGACGAGGGTGGGCAGCAGGTGCCGGATGCGGGTGTCGATGTCCGCCGCCGTGCGCCGGAACGCCGGGTAGCCGGCGCGGTCGGTGTCGCCGGACGTGGAAGGGTCGGCGATGCTCCAATGGATCCGGCGCGGGGTGTGGCCGAACTCGGGGCAGGCTTCGCGAGCCTTGTCGCAGAGGGTGATCACATGGTCGAACCTGCGGTCGGCCAGCGTGTCCAGGTGCCGGGGGTGTTGGTCCGCGATGTCGACGCCGAACTCCTTGCGCAGCACCGTGACGGCGTTGGGGTGCAGGCGCGGTTTAGGACGGGTGCCCGCGCTCGCGGCGCTCACGGCGTCGGCGGTGTGGTGGCGCAGCAGCGCCTCGGCGATCGGGGAGCGGGCGCTGTTGCCGGTGCAGACGAACAGCACGGCGATGTTCCGGGGCTTGTCGGCGGGTTCCGTTCGTAGCGCCGGGTGCAGCGCGGCGCCGGTCTCGGCCAGCGCGTCCGCGCAGCGGTCGAGATCGAGGTGGTAGTAGCTGTCGCGGCCGTCGAAGCTGCTCCGCGTCGGGGACACCAGCCCGCCGTCACGCAACAACCGCAGGTGATACGACACCAGGTTCTGAGGCTCGCCGACCCGCAGCACCAGTTCGCGAACCCGGTAGTCGCTGCCGGCGAGCGCGGCCAGCAGCTCCCACCGCAACGGATGGGCAGCCAGCCGCATGAACGCCGGTAGGGTGGCCATACGGCACAATACATCAAATCGGCTTGATGTATCAACGCACAGCGATAGCTACCACAGCTCGTCGATGTGGGAGATGGTGACGGCGCGCTCGATCCAGCGCTGCAACTGGTCGAGGTCTGTGCACGCGGTGATCCGCTCCCGGGCCTGCTCCGGCACATCGATACCGCGGGTAGTCAGGACGGTCAGCAGCGCCTTGGCTTCGCCTTTCGCCTCGCCCTGGCCGAAATAGTGGCGCGCGTAGTCGCTCTGGTACTCGTAGATGGTTCCGGTTCGCAACCGCATCAGTTCCTCCAGACAGGCGCGGGCCGCCGCCGGCAGCACCGCGAGCACGACATCAGCATACAGGTTGGCCCGGTCGCCATCGAGCGTTCGCAGCCCGGTGAGCAGGGCGTTCAGCACCTTCTCCTGTTCGGGATGGCTGCCGTGAGCCATCGCGGAGAGCACCGCGAGTTCGGGGCTCTCACTGGCCGTGGCGGGATCGCTGACCACCGGCACCCGGTCGGGACCGATGGCCAGCGGCCGCAGCGCGAGCCCGGGATGGCCGAGCGGGATCGGCGCCGCGCACCAGTCGGCGACGGCCGCGCTGGGAGACAGCACCAGCAGCGCGGTCGGACAGCGCAGCCGGGCGCGGAGCGTGGTGACATACACCGGCCAGCTCCAGCGCTTGGCGGGATCCCGGCCGAGCTGGACCTCGACGACGACCGCGAACACCGGCCGCTGCTCGTCGGTCAGCACGACGACGGTGTCGGCCCGGTACTCAGTGGGCGCCAGGTCGGTCAGGCCGTACGACTCCAGCCGGGCGTGCTGATAGGACGGAACGGTGACGCCCAGCGAACCGGTCAGCAGTTCCGCCGCGAGCTCGGGTCGGCGATGGAACAGCTCGACCAGTGCTTCGTGAAGTTGAGAGGGCACGGGCCGAAACTAGCGAGGGGCACCGACAACTCCGCGAGTTCCGGAAATTCGGACGAGATCGGTGCGATTTTCCGGAACACTCGCGGCGAGCGATGAGTTCTGCTTAATGCGCCGGTCTCTACTGGCGCAGTTGTCCCCCTCGAGGTCGGCGGGCCCCTGGCTGCGAGGCGACTGCGATCACGAACCCAGCGAGGAGCCGTCATGCCAGGTGCGACCCAGGAACGACCAGCCGTGGGGGAGCGACGCACCCCGACCGTCGTGCGGCTGCTCGTGCTGGCCACGTTCGTGGTCATCCTCAACGAGACCATCATGATCAACGCCATTCCGCGGCTGATGGACGCGCTGCACGTCACCGAGCAGTCGGCGCAATGGGTCTCCACCGCGTTCATGCTGACCATGGCCGCGGTCATCCCGATCACCGGCTGGTTCCTGCAGCGGGTCACCACCCGCCAGGCGTATGCGATCGCGATGGGCGTGTTCCTCACCGGCACCGCGCTCTCGGCGGTCGCGCCGTCCTTCGAGGTGCTGCTGCTGGGGCGGATCGTGCAGGCCGCGGGCACGGCCGTGATGATGCCGCTGCTGATGACCACCTTGATGATGGTGGTGCCGGACTACGACCGCGGCAGGGTGATGGGCAACGTCACGCTCTCGATCTCGGTGGCGCCCGCCCTCGGCCCGGCTGTGTCCGGACTCATCCTGCAGTTCGGGTCCTGGCGACTGCTGTTCGTCGTCATCCTGCCGATCGCGGCCGCGGTGGGCTGGTTCGGGCTGCGCAAGCTGGACGACGTCGGCGAACCGACGGTCGGCTCCATCGACTGGGCCAGCGTCGGCATGGCCGCACTCGGCTTCGGCGGGCTGGTGTACGGCCTGAGCCGGTTCGGGGAGGCCGACCCGAACTTCGGGCTCGGTATCGGCATCGTGCTCGCCGGGCTCGCGCTGATCGCGGTGTTCGTCCTCCGGCAGCTCAGGCTGCAACGCACCGATGTGCCGCTGCTGGACCTGCGCACCCTCACTCACCGCACCTACGCTTTGGGGCTGGGCGTCATGACGGTCGCGTTCATGGCGATGCTCGGGTCGATGATCCTGCTGCCGCTGTACTTGCAGAACCTGCGTGGGCTCAGCGCGCTGCAGACGGGCCTGCTCGTCATGCCGGGCGGTCTGGCCATGGGCCTGCTGGGACCGACCGTCGGCAGGCTGTTCGACCGGTTCGGCAGCAGGCCGCTGGTCGTCCCTGGCTCGATCGGCATCCTGGTCGCGCTCGCCGGGTTCACCCAGGTCTCGATGGCGATGCCGTACTGGCAGGTGCTCGGGCTGCACGTGGTGCTCATGCTGAGCCTGGCGGCCACCTTCACCCCGGTCTTCACGCTCAGCATGGGCGCGCTGCCGCAGCACCTCTACTCACACGGCAGCTCGATGCTCGGCACGTTGCAGCAGGTCGCGGCGGCCTTCGGCACCGCGCTGGTGGTGACCGTGATGTCCGCCCGCGCGGCTGGTCTCGCCGAAGACGGCGTCGCCGCCATCCCGGCGCAGCTGACCGGCATGCGACTGGCCTTCGTCGTGGTGGCCGTCATCTCCGTGGTGATGGTCGCGGTCGCGGTGCGGCTGCCACGCCGGGCGGCTGCGGACGACGCGCCGGAGTCCGATCAGGACGAACTGGTCACCGCCGTCGAGACCTGAGTTCCGCCGTCGCGCCTGGGAATCGTGATCGCGCGCCCGTCGGGCGGTTCGCCGCCTGGCGGGAGCGTGATCGCCGTCTGCTGCCCGGCTTCCGGATCCTTGCTCGGCACGCTGTCCAGGATGGACTGGGCACGCTGGTCGACGAGGTGGGTGGCGATCTGCTGCGCGTAGCCGAGCACCAGCGCGTAGGCCAAGATCTGGTTCTGCGTGTCCAGCTCGGCAAGACCAGGGACGAACTCGCCCGACAGCAGCAGCAGACCGGCGATCGCGGTCAGCGCCCCCGACGGAACCTTGAGCAGTGCCAGCGAGATGGGTATCGCGTACGGCGTTGACGTGCCACGGATGTTGCGGATGGAGAACGCGGCGGCGAGCGCGCCACCGAGCAGCCCCAGCAGGCCGACGACGAACACGTCGCCGCCCGTCGGTTGCCGACCCAGGCTCTCGCCGGTCGGGCAGGCCATCAGGAGCTGACCCGCCGCCGTGTTGGCCGCCGCGCGCGACGCGGTGACCGTCGGCTCGAAGCACAGCGGTATCGCGGTGGGTCGCAGCGCCGCCACCACGGTTACTCCGGCGACGAGCACGGCGATCAGCAATGCGGTGACCAGCAGGACGTTGCGGAAGTCCCGCACCCGGACGTGCAGGGTGTCCGAGGCGTCATAGCCGATCTCGAGCGTGTGGGCGAGCCGGGCGCGCTTCTCGCGCATGTCGGTGACACGCGGCAGCCACTGGATGTGCTGCTTCCTGGGGTCGTTGGGCTCGAGGCTCGCGACCGCGTGCGCGACCGCCGCAGGCGCACGGGTGTCGACCTCCTCGTCGGTGAGCAGGTCGACCATGAGCACCTCGGCCGCGTGCAGGTTGAGGTAGGCCGCCTGGATCGAGGCGCCGCGCCACCGGTCGAGCACGCCGCGGAACGGCCACCAGCTGTGGTTTCGCCGAGTCGCCTTCCTGGTCTTGGTGAGCAGATCCCGGACGGACTGCGCGCACGCCTCCTGGCGCGGTGTGAGATCACCGGCCGCCGTGGCCACGCCCACCTGCTCCTTGAGCGCGTCTGCCCTGGCCCGCGCGTGCACGGCCCACTGTTCCTTGAACATACCGGTGTCGACGTCCGTCATTCTTCGAGTGTTGGCACCGTG
This sequence comes from Actinophytocola sp., assembly GCA_009377395.1. Lineage (GTDB taxonomy): Bacteria > Actinomycetota > Actinomycetes > Mycobacteriales > Pseudonocardiaceae > Haloechinothrix_A. The sequence goes on from WHUB01000075.1 coordinate 5,398, forward strand.
CGTCACCACTCCGTCACGCGAACCTCGCCGTTGTGTCCGAATCTTTTCATCGGAGTGGTTACGTTGGGCGCTCATGCCGCGACTGTCTGGTTGAGCGCGCCCACCCGAGATGGGTCGCGCCGTGGGAGGACAGACCGATGTCCAGTCAACCGGCCGGACCGGTTCGGATGCCGAACCGGCTGACCGCGGTGCGGACGGCGCCCGTCGAGCTGGCGCTGCTGGCCGGTTTCGGGCTGCGCGGTGGCGGGCTGCCGGTGCGACTGCCGCCCGCGGGGCAGCGGCTCGCGGCCTACGTCGCGTTGCAGGATCGGCCGGTCCGGCGAAGCCAGGTCGCCTTCGCGCTCTGGGGCGAGGGCGCCGGTGCGCTGCGCACCGCGTTGTGGCGGGTGGGCCATGCCTGCCCCGGACTGATCGACGCGACGGCGACCCATGTGTCGCTTGGCCGCGACGTCGCGGTGGACGTGCTGGACGGCATCAGGTTCAGCAGAACCATCACGAACACCTCGGCCGACATGCTGGCCGACGGCGAGCTGGTGCTGCGCTGCCTGTCCGCCGATCTGCTGCCGGACTGGTGCGACGACTGGCTCGTGCCGGCGCGGGAGCGGTGGCGGCAGCTTCGGCTGCATGCGTTGGAGGCCCTCGCGATGCGCTTCGCCGCGGCGGGGCGGCATGGGCTCGCGGTCGAGGCGGCGCTGACGGCGATCGCGGGTGACGCGCTGCGCGAGAGCGCACACCGGTGCCTGATCCGGGTCCACCTGATGGAGGGCAACCGTGCCGAGGCGATGCGCGCGTACCTGCGGCTGTGCCGCCTGCTGGACCGCGAGCTCGGGGTGGAGCCGGGGGCGGACGTGCGCGCGCTGGTCGCCCACCTTCCCGTCGTCCGGAAGCCGTGACGGCGTGGTGACGCCGTGGCACTGCGATGAGAGCAGGAATACCTAGGGAGGCACCATGACCGAGACCATCAGAGGGGAGTGGGTGGTCCGCGATGTCACGCCGGAGGAACTGGAGGCGCTGACCCGGACGGCCTGCCCGGACGACGAGAACGCCGGCCCCGCCGACGACGCCGACCACATCGACCTGGACGCATCATGAGTAGCTTCACGTTGTCGGACTACGGACCCAACCCGAACGCGGGCAAGGATCGCAACAACGCCGCCCAGCGCGGCTGGGGTCCTGGCTGGCGCGATTGCCAGACGGGCGCGTGGCGGGTCGTCGAGCGGGCGGGGGTGAAGGTCGTCGCCCGCAAGGAGATCGCGCCGCTGGTGGCGGCGTTGTTCACCGCGACCGAGCGGATGGGCTACGACATCCGGGACGGCCAGACGTGGGGTGCGGCGTGCCGGGCCATCCGCGGCACCAATACGGCGTCCAACCACTCGTGGGCGCTGGCGTTCGACATCAACAGCCTGTCGAACCCGATGGCGTCCAGCTTCCAGTCCGACATCCCGCCGAAGGTGGTGCGGATGTGGGAGGAGTGCGGTTTCTACTGGGGCGGCCGCTACACCGGCCGGGTGGACACCATGCACTTCGAGTACATCGGCAGGCCAGCCGACGTCGACCGTCACCTTCGCATCGCGCGGTCCTATCTGGACAAACCGCCGGGAAAGGCGAGTCCCGCCGGCGGTGGCCGCCGCGGGCTCCGTCGCGGCAGCACCGGGGACGCGGTCCGCGAGCTGCAGCGCGTGCTCAACTCCTGGTATCCGAAGCTCACCAAGCTTGAGGTGGACGGCGTCTTCGGCGAGCTGACCGAGGAGCGAGTGCGGTACTTCCAGGACAAGGCCGGACTTCCGGTCACCGGCAGGGTCACCGGCAAGGAGCGGACCACGCTCGGACTGGACTGAGCGCGAGCGGGGCCGGTCGGAGCTGAGCCCGACCGGCCCCGGCCTTCCCCCGGCGGAGGGGTTCACTGTGCCGGTTGCGGCTCCGTGTCGCTCGCCGGCCGGATGTGCCACAGGCAGAACAGCGCGATCGCGGCCAGGACGGCGATGTACACCGACACGGACATCGACGTCTTGGTGACCTCGATGAGCACCACCATCAATCCGGGTGCGAGACCGCCGACCACCGCCGTGAGCTGGTAGCCGAGCGAGGCGCCGGAGTAACGCACCTCAGGACTGAACATCTCAGCGAACATGGCGGCCTGCGGCCCGTACATGATCGACAGGAACGTGGCGCCGCCGACGAGGCCGAGCACCATCATCGGGAATTGCCCGGTGTCGATGAGCAGGAACATCGGGAACGCCCAGGTGCCGAGCAGGACCGCTCCGATGGCGTACGTTTTCCGCCTGCCGATCCGGTCGGACAGCGCAGAGAACGCGGGCACCACGATGATCTGCGCGGCATTCGAGATCAGGACGGCGCTGAGCACGGTGTTCTCGGACATGCCGAGGTTCCGGGTGCCGTAGTCCAGGACGCCGGTGACCATCACATAGAACGACGAGTTGACGACCAGGAACGACCCGGAGGCGAGCAGGATCTGCTTGGGCTGCGTGCGGATCACCTCGAGCACGGGAGACCGGCGCGGCCCGCTCTTGCGCTTCTCCTCGGCGTGGCGGAACGCGGGTGTCTCTTCGAGTCGCTTGTGGACGAAAATCGCCAGGCCCAGCATGACGATGCTCAGCAGGAACGGAACGCGCCAGCCCCAGGACTCGAACGCCTCCGGCGCCAGTACACCGCTGGCGATGAGGAAGATGCCGTTACCCGCGATCAGCCCGACCGGGACGCCGAGCTGCGCGAAACTTCCGTACAGGCCGCGCTTGCCCGGCGGCGCCGTCTCGGTGGCGACCAGCATCGCACCGCCCCACTGGCCGCCGACGGCGAACCCCTGTACGCAGCGCAGCACGACAAGCAGGATGGGCGCCGCGACGCCGATCATCTGGTATGTCGGCATGACGCCGATCAGCGTGGTGCCGACGCCCATCAGCGCCAAGGCGCCGACCAGCATCTTCTTGCGGCCGATCTTGTCGCCGAAGTGCCCGAACAGGATGCCGCCGATGGGACGTGCCACGAAGCCCGCCGCGACCGTCGCGAAGGCGGCCAGCACACCCGCGACCGGACTGGCGGATGGGAAGAAGTGCTGGCTGAAGACCAGCGCTGCGGCCGTGCCATAAATGAAGAAGTCGTACCATTCGATGGACGAGGCCGCCAGCGCGGTGAGGGCAGCGCGGCGAGCCTGGGCCGGGGTAACCCCGTCCGCTCTCGTCTCCGCGATCGTTCCGCCTGCGGTCACCGGATGCTCCTTTCTGCCGGGCGGGAACGGTTATGTATGGCCGTTGACGGTACGAACCGGTGGGTGACCCCAGCCATGTTCGTGTCAGCCATACCTGGCCCAGGGGAGATGTCCGTACGCACCATTCACCGGCGACGTGTCACATTTGCGACCCCGGCGGTGCTTTTGGGGTATGAAGGTGGTCATGCGGGGTGGGAGCGCCCCGGCCGTCGCGCTGGCCAGGACGGCCGGGCGGAAGGATGGGGTGGCGGTGCCGACTCGCTCGGGCTCCCGAGCCGATCTGGAGCAGGTCTTTCGCGCCACCTATCCACGGGTGGTCGCGGTCGCCGCGCGCGTGCTCGGTCGCCGGGACGACGCCGAGGACGTGGCGCAGGAGGTCTTTCTGGCGTTCGGCCGGTCGTCGGTGCGACCCGGCGAGGCGGTGGGATGGTTGTCGGTGGCGTCCGCCCACACAGCGCTGAACCATCTCCGCTCCGGCCGTCACCGAGCCGCCCGCGAACGGAGCGCCGGTGACGGCGACGGCGTCTCCCCGGACGTCGCCGACGCGGTCATCACCCGCGACGAGCGCCGCCGGGTGCGCGCGGCGCTGACGCGGCTGCCGCGACGGCAGGCCGTCGCGCTCGTCCTCCGGCACAGCGGTCTGAGCTACGCCGAGGTCGCCGCCGCTCTCGATCTTTCTCCCGGCAGCGTGGGCACGACCGTCCGACGCGCCGAGGCCGCACTGCGCAAGGAGTTGAACGATCATGCGTCATCCGACTGACGGCACGCTGCGCCGGCTCGTGGACGAGCCGGTGGGCGTCGCCGACGCCGACCGGGAGCACGTCGCGAGCTGCCCGGTGTGCCTGGCGGAGCTGGCGGCCGCGCGGCGTGACGCGGCGATGACCGGCTCGGCACTGGACGTCGAGGCCACCCCGGACGTCGACGCGGGGTGGCAGCGGCTGTCGCACGCGGCCGCCGTCGAGGGCCGGCGGCGAAGGACCGTTGCCGGCCGGTGGCGGGCGGCGCTGCGAAGCCCGGTGGTCGCCGCCGTGGGCGTGATCGCGCTGCTGGCCGGGGCCAGCGTCGCGGCCGCCGCCGACTGGTTGCAGATCTTCCGCACCGAGCGGATCGCCCCGGTCTCCATCACTCAGTCCGACCTGATCTCGCTGCCGGACGTGTCCCGCTACGGCGACATCAGGGTCCTCGAGAAGGTCGACATCCGGCGGGTCGCGGGCGCAGGCGCCGCCGAGCAGGCGACCGGCCTGGCCGTGCCGCAGGTGAGTGAGCTGCCGCAGGGCGTTATCGGCCCACCCGCGTACCAGGTCGGTAGCCGGGTGAGCGTGGTGTTCACCTTCTCCGCCGAGCAGGCCGCCATCGCGGCGGGGGAGACGCTGCCGCCGCCCGCCGGTCTCGACGGCAGTCGGTTCCGGCTCGCCGCGGGGCCGGGGGTCGCCGCGGTGTGGTCCGAGGCGCGCGGGGTGCCGGCCATGGTCGTGGCCCGCGCGGTGGCGCCGACGGCGTACTCATCCGGCATTCCGTTCGAGACCGCCCGCGACTACCTGCTGTCGCTGCCCGGGTTGCCGGAGAACGTCGCGTCGCAGCTGCGCGGGTTCTCCGGCGACGGCACGACGCTGCCGGTGCCGCTGCCCGCCGAGCTGGTCACCAGCTCCACTACCGACGTCGGCGGCGTGCCCGCCACGGTGTTCACCTCCCGAGACGGCAGCATGGCGGGCGTGGTCTGGGTGGAGGACGGCGAGATCACGGCGGTGGCCGGCTCGCTGAGCGAGGACGAGGTGCTGTCGGTGGCCAACGGCCTGCGGTGGCGCGGGTGAGCACCGGTGCCTCGGTAGAAACGGCGGACCTGCTCGCCGATCTGCCGCCGTCGGCGGCGGTGTGGTGCTCGGGTCTGCGCAAGCGGTACCGGCGGCAGACGGCGGTCGACGGCGTGTCCTTCACGGTCGGCCGCGGCAAGGTGGTCGGCCTGCTCGGGCCGAACGGGGCCGGCAAGACCACCGTCATCAAGATGCTGCTCGGCCTCGTGCGACCCGACGCCGGTGACATGCTGCTGCTCGGACGTCCGGCGCGCGACCCGCGCGCGCGGGCCCGCGTCGGGTATCTCCCGGAGCTGTTCCGCTACCAGCCGTGGCTCACCGCCGCCGAGGTGCTGGCCCTGCACGTCCGGCTCGCCGGTGTCGCGGTGCCGCCGGAGGAACAGCGTGAGTGCCTGGGCGTCGTCGGCCTCGCCGACCGCGCGGGCGACCGGGTGGCCGGCTTCTCCAAGGGCATGCAGCAGCGCCTCGGACTCGCCGTCGCGCTGGTGACCCGCCCGGAGCTGGTCGTGCTCGACGAGCCGACCAGCGCCCTCGACCCGATCGGCCGGGTCGACGTCCGGGACCTGTTGCTCGCGCTCAAGGCGCGCGGGGTCGCCGTGCTGCTCAACTCCCACCTCATCGGCGAGGTGGAGCGCGTCTGCGACCGGGTCGTCATCCTCGACAAGGGCCGGGTCGCCGCCGCGGGCAGTCTGGCCGAACTGCTCGGCAGGCGCGAGCTGCGACTGCGGCTCGACGGCGTGAGCGCGGACGCGGAGCGACGGCTGGCCGCGGCGGGACAGCTCATCCGAGACGGGACGACGTTCACGATCGCGCTGCCCGCCGACCAGGACGAGACCGTCGTGCCGGAGCTGGTAGCCGATCTGGTCGCTCTCGGGGTCCGGGTGCATGCCGTCGAACCGGCGCGGATCAGCCTCGAGGAGTGGCTGCTGGACATCCTCCGCGCCGGTCACGAGGGGGAGCGGTCGTGATCGCGCGGACGGTCGTCACCATCGCGGCCCTCATGCTGAAGGAGGCCGCACGCAGGCGCGTGCTGTGGGCGCTCGCCGGGCTGACGGTCGCGCTGCTGGCGCTCAGCGCCTGGGGGTTCTCCCGTCTCGGCGCCGAGCTCGGCTCGCTCACCAGCGGCGAGACCCGGCTGATCGCCGCCCAGGTGCTGAACCTGGTGATGTTCGGGCTGAGCCTGATCGCCGCACTCGGCACGGCGTTTCTGGCCGGTCCCACCTTGGCCGGGGAGATGGAGTCGGGGACGACACTGGCCGTGCTGGCGCGGCCGGTCCGCCGCTCGGCGGTGCTGGTGGGCAAGTGGCTGGGGCTGGCGGCGTTCGGCAGCGGGTTCGTGGCGGTGGCCGGGCTCGCCCAGTTCGTGATCGTCCAGGTCACCGTGGACTACTGGCCACCGCAGCCGGTGATAGGGCTGGCGCTGCTCGCGGCGGAGACGACGGTGCTGCTCACGCTGGGGTTGTTGCTGGCCACCGTCATATCGCCGATGGCGTCGGGAATCGTGTCGGTCGGCCTGTTCGGCGCCACCTGGATCGCGGGCGTGGTCGGCGGGGTGGGCGAGGCCTTCGGCAACGAGGGCGTCGCGCTGACCGGAACGGTGTCCCGGATGCTGCTGCCGACGGACGGGCTGTGGCGCGGGGCGATGCACGCGTTCCAGGACCCCGTCGCGCTGACACGGTTGGGCGCCGAGGTCGAGGGTGGCTTCCCGTTCCTGAGCGACGCCTCGCTCACCCCCGCCTATCTCACCTGGTCGGGCCTCTGGGTCGTGCTCATGCTCGGACTCGCCGGGCTGGCCTTCCAGCGCCGCGACCTCTGAGACGCCACCGGCCATCGGTGTCGGGTGCGTCACGCTATGCAGTGGTCACCTTCCCGTAGCCCTGCCGTTATTAAAGGCTCAGTAATATTAGTCTAAATGCGCGCTCGCGCACTTCTGGGTTCTGGGTCTGGGGCTGGGTAGGTACATGGGGACACGATCCGTGGCGGCTGTCGGCATGTCCGCGCTGGCTATCGCCGCCACCGCTGCCGTGGGTTCTTCGGCGGGGCCGACCGGCAGCGCGGATGCCGAGCCGGAGCGGCCGAACGTCGTTCTGGTCACTTTGGACGACGCGCGGGTCGACGACATGCGGTTCATGCCGAACGTGCAGCGGTTGGTCAAGGGGCCGGGCGCGGTGTTCCCGAACGCGTTCCTGTCGGATCCGCTGTGCGTCCCCGCCCGCGCGTCCATCCTCACCGGACAGTACGCCCACAACCACGGGGTGCGGCACGTCGAGTACCCGGCCGGGTCCTATCGCAAGTGGATCGAGACCGGGGCCGACCAGTCGACGCTGCCGCTGTGGCTGCAACAGTCCGGCTACCACACCGTGATGCTCGGCAAGTACCTCAACGGCTACGAGGGCTACTCCCGGGAGCGGTTCGGCAGCGGCAACGCCCAGAAGGACCCCGGCTGGTCGTCGTGGAAGGCGTCGGTGCGCACCTACGACTACCAGGGCCTCGCCATCCGGCACCGGCCCGGCACGTTCCGGGCGTACACCGGCCGGTACGCCACCCACGTGATCAACGACCTCGCCGCCGGGGTGGTCCGCAACCAGGCGTCGAGCCTGAAGCCGTTCTTCCTGTGGGTGTCGCATCTGGCGCCCCACCACGGCTCCCCGCACGAGGCGGACGACCCGGCGAAGCTGCCGACCCCGTACGTCTTCAAGCGCGACCGCGGCACCTTCGCCCACCTCGGCAACGTGACCTCGCCCGCCTTCGACGAGGCGGATGTGTCAGACAAGCCGTCGACGATTCGCCGGTTCGCGCGAATCGACAAGAACCTGGCTGCTCAGATCAAGGAGACGCGGCAGCAGCGGGTGGAGTCGTTGCAGGCCGTCGACCGTGGCGTCGGCCGGCTCGTCGGCGCGCTGCGGGAGACCGGACAGCTCCGCAACACCTTCTTCATCCTGACCTCCGACAACGGCTACTCGCTCGGCGAGCACCGCCGCCCGCACGGCAAGGTCTTGCCGTATCGGGAGGCGCAGACCACGCCGCTCTACATCCGGGGTCCCGGCATTCCCGCCGACCGGGTGGTGCGGCAGCAGGTGTCGATGAGCATCGACATGGCGCCGACCGTGCTCAGCATGGCCAAGGTCAGGCCGCCGCGGGAGCTGGACGGCGTCTCCCTCTACAACATGATCCGCGACCCCGGCCCGAGTACCAGACCGCTGCTGCTGGAGACGTGGAACCCCGACGGCACCCCGCTCTACTCCGGGCTGCGGGGGCCGCGCTACCAGTACGTCGAGTACCCGGGAACGGGTGAGGTGGAGTTGTACGACCTGCGACGCGACCCGCACCAGTTGCGGTCGCTGCACGCCGACCCCGACTACCTGACGACACGAATACAGCTCGCCGCCAGGCTCGCGGTCACCCGGGCCTGCGTGGGCAGCGACTGTCGCTAGCATCTACTACAGCGCGACCGGCACCACGTATCGGATGGCGCAGGCGCTGAAACGCGCCGACCTGATCGCGGCCTGAGACGACCGGTAGCCTCGCGGGGTTAACGTGGAGGAGTAGCGTCGGCAAGGGCGGTGAGTGACATGATTTCGGTACGGATGCATGGTGTGGCTCTGCTGCCGCCGAACGACGCTCCGGTGATGTTGCTCCGGGAGACCGTCGGCGAGCAGCGCTGGATGGCCATCTGGATCGGGGCGCCGGAGGCGAACGCCCTGCTGGCGGCCCACCAGCAGGTGGAGAATCCCCGGCCGGACACCATCGAGCTGATCGGCCAGGTCATCGACGCGTTCGGCCGTCAGGTGGAGCGGGTGCAGGTGACCACGTTGCAGGACAACGTTTTTCACGCCGACCTCATCCTCGACGACGGCACCCGGATCTCCGCCCGGCCCAGTGACGCGGTCGCCATCGGGCTCCGGGCCGAGGCGCCCATCGACGTGGAGGACACGGTGCTGGCGGCGGCCACCGTGATGATCAACGTGGCGGAGGCGACGGAAGGCGACGACGTCGAGCAGGAGATCGCCAACTTCCGCGCTCGGCTCGACGACGTCACCCCGGAGGACTTCGGCGACGCCGAGGATGACTAACGGGCGAGCTTGGCCGGTTCGTCCAGCCGCGCCAGCTTGCGCGGGTTGCGCATCGCATAGATCCGGGTGATCCGCCCGTCCGCCACGTCGAAGCTCACGACGGTCAGCTCGCCGTCGATCTCGATCCGGCCGCCGGGCGCGCCGTTGAGCCACAGGGTCGTCGTGTCGAACGCCCCGTGCCGCCGATACCCGGCCGAGAACAGCTTCGCGATGCGTTCGGCGCCATGGACCGGAACCCGGACCGCGGACGCCAGCCCACCACCGTCGGCGACGAGGACGACGTCCGGCGCCATGATCTCCATCAGCTCCTGCAGCTGACCGGTGCGCAGCGCACGAAGGAACCGCTCCACCACGGCCTGCTGCTCGGACCGGCTCACCGCCATTCGCGGCCGCCGCGCCGCCACATGCTCGCGGGCTCGCCGGGCGATCTGCCGGACCGTGGCGGCGGACTTCCCGATCGCGGCGGCGATCTCGCCGTGGGGCGTGTCGAAGACCTCGCGGAGCACGAACACCGCCCGCTCGGTCGGTGTGAGCGTTTCCAGCACGGTCAGCATCGCGATCGAGACGCTGTCGGCGAGCTCGACGTCCTCGGCGACGTCGGGAGTGGTCAGCAGCGGCTCCGGCAGCCACTCGCCGACGTACTCCTCGCGGCGACGCGACAGCGTCCGCAGCCGGTTGAGCGCCTGCCGGGTGACGACCCGGATCAGGTACGCGCGCGTGTCACGTACCTGCCCGTGGTCGACGTCGGCCCACCGCAGCCAGGCCTCCTGCAGCACGTCCTCCGCGTCGGCCGCCGAGCCGAGCATCTCGTAGGCGACCGTGAACAGCAGACTGCGGTGGGCGACGAAGGGGTCGTCGATCATGACGCCGACGCTACGCCAGAACGCTCCGGCCTCGCCGCCAGCGGAACCTCGCACGAGTCGGAATAGCCCTCCGACTCGATGCCGAGCGCCGTGTTGCACCGGGTCGAGTAGTTGGCGAAGCCGATCACGGCGTTGAGCTCGACCAGCGCCGCCGCGCCCAGGTTCGCGAGCAGCCGGTCGGACAGCTCGTCGGTGACGGTCGGCGGCGTGGTGGTCATCGCCTCGGCGTACGCCATGACGTCCCGTTCGAGCGGCGTGAACACGTCCGACTCCCGCCACCTCGGCACCTGGCTCGCCTTGGCCAGGTCCAGCTTCTTGTTCTGCGCCTGGAAGTAGTTGTAGTCGAGGCACCAGCTACAGCCGACCTGCGCCGAGACCGCCATGTGCGCGAAGGACTTCAGGCTTTCATCGGCCGCATCCCACTTCTGGATCCTTCTCCCCATCGCCATGCCCGCCTTGAAGACGTCCGGGTTGTTCCAGATCACCCCGATCGACTCGGGCACCTTGCCGAACATCGCGCGGCTGAACCGCTTGATCATGCTCCCGGTGAACCCAGTGAGCTCCGTCTTCGGAACGCGTAGCGCCATGATGTCCTCCCGATACGTGTGGCCGTTCGGAATGAAGACACCGCGAGGCGTTCGGATGTGACAACTACGAGGTGGCGAGCCTGCCGGCCAGTTGCTTGCGCATCCGGATGAAGAGCTTGGGGTTGTTCATGGCGAGCACGCCGACCGTCTCGCCGCTTCGCCGGTAGGCGACGACGAACCTGCGGTCGCTGGGCGAACCGTCGACCACCTCGACCTCGTCGGGCTGATGGAGCTCACCGGCGATCTGCAGCCGCACCCCGTACTGATCGGACCAGACGTAGCCGGAGGGCCGATAGTGCTCGATCGTGCTGCCGGCGAGCAGGTTGCGGATCGCCGTCGCGGACTGCTCGGCCGCGTTGTTCCAGTGCTCGTGCCGGACCGTGCCACCGGTCGCGGTGCGATACCGAGCGACATCGCCGACGGCGACCACCGACGGCAGCTCGGTGACGCACCCGGGATCGCACAGCACGCCGTCGTCGACGGCGACGCCCGACCCGGCAAGCCACTCGGTGACCGGCTGTATCCCGACGCCCATGACGACGACGTCGGCGGGCAGCTGGGTGCCGTCGTCCAGCCAGACCCCGGTCACCCGGCGGCCGTCACCGTCGGCGACGTTGGTGAGGCCGCTGACCCGGCTCCGGCACCGCAGGCTCACCCCGTGGTCGGTGTGCAGCGCGGCGAACACCGACCCCATCGCGTCGCCGAGGGTGCGCGAGAGCGGCACCTCGCCGCTCTCGACCAGCGTCACCCGCAGCCCGAGCTCGTGGCAGGTGGAGGCGATCTCGGCGCCGATCCAGCCGGCGCCGACCACGACCACCTCGCCCGCGCCGCCGGTCAGCTCGGCGCGCAGCGCCAGCGCGTCCTCGATGGTGCGCACCGTGTGCAGTCCCCGCATGTCCTCGATGCCGGGCAGCCGGCGGGCACGGCCACCGGTCGCGATCACGACGCCGTCGGTGTCGATCTCGGCGCCGTCCGACAACCGCACCCGGCCCGCGGCCGGGTCGAGCTGCTCGGCGCGGACACCCAATCGCCACTCCGCGCCGAGCTCGTCCTGGTCCTCTTCGTCGCACAGCCACAGGTCATCGACGTCCGCGCGCCCGGCGAGCAGTGCCTTGGACAGCGGCGGACGGTCGTAGGGCCGGTGAGTCTCCTCGCCGACCACCACGATTCGGCCGTCGAAGCCCTGCTGCCGCAGCTGCTGGACGGAGTTCACACCGGCGAGCGAGGCCCCGACGACGGTCATCGTCCTCATGCGACGGCCTCGCTCGCCGAAGCCTCCACGGGCTCCGCGACCGGGGTGCGCTCGTGCGAGCTGGTGTCCACATAGATGTGACCGTCGTGGACCAGCACCACGTGGGTGCGGACCGGCTTCTTCGCCGGAAGGCAACTGGGCATCCCGGTGCGCAGGTCGAACAGAGCGGCATGCAGCGGGCACTCCACGAAGCACCCTTCCAGCCAGCCATCCGACAGTGAGGCGTCCTGATGGCTGCAGGTGTCGTCGATGGCATAGAGGTCGCCGTCGGAGTTGAAGACGGCGATGGGGACGTCGGCCTGGATACGGACCGACTCGCCCGGGGGCAGGTCCGCCAGGTCGCAGGCTGAGATCATCTAAACCCCTCCAGTTGCGTTTTAAGAAACTCTGTGTGTAATGCGCAACAGCATGCATCAGCGATAGTGCCCAAGGCGGCCCCGCGCGTCAAGGAAAATCCAGGGGGAAGATGCCATGAGTTGCGTGTAGCGCGTACAGTTGCGTAATGGCAAACTCTTCTGGGGCTAACGAACCGGTAGTCGTGCAGTCGGTCGACCGCGCGATCGAGATCCTCGAACTGCTGTTGCGCCAGGGCGAGGCCGGGGTCGGCGAGATTGCCGATGAGCTGGGCGTACACAAGTCCACCGCCTCGCGGCTGGTGTACACGCTGCAGGCCAGAGACCTGGTCGAGCAGCACGGTGATCGGGGCCGGTTCACCATCGGCATCGGCATGCTGCGGTTCGCGGGCGCGGTGACCGGCCAGATCGATCTCGCTCGGCTCGGCACTCCGCTGTGTGAATCGCTCGCCGAAAAGCTGGGGGAGACGGTCAACATCGCGGTGCTCGACGGCGCGGTCGCGATCAACGTCAGCCAGGCGCGGGGGACCTCGGCCGTGGCGGCGCAGAACTGGACCGGCCAGCGAACGCCGCTGCATGCCACCTCGAGCGGCAAGGTCCTGCTCGCCTCGATGGACGAGGACGCGCAGGAGCGGGTGCTCGCCGGCGAGCTCACCGTCTACACGCCGAACACCATCGCCGAACCCGACGAACTGCGGACCATGCTGAAGCGGGTGGCCGAGGACGGCTACGCCACCTGTTTCGAGGAACTGGAGCCGGGCCTGCACGCGGTCGCGGTCGAGGTGCTCGGCGCGACCGGCGAGGTCGTCGCCGCCATCAGTGCGTCGGGGCCCGCGTATCGGCTGTCTCGGAAGCGGATCCGGCAGATCGCCCGCGAGCTGCGAAGCGCGGCGGCCGAGCTCTCCGGCCAGCTCGGCTACATCCACTAGCAGCAGCGATTACGCCGAACGGGCGGGACGCGACCCTTCGCGGCCCGCCCGTTTTGTCTGTCCAGGTGACACCGCTGCGGCCATTTCGAGGACTTCTTCCGAACAGCTCTTGACAGCGCCCCCAACGGCCCCCACATTGGTCCGGAGCACGTTGCGTATGACGCTCATCACCGCGTAATACGCAACTCTAGCCTCCGGAAGGAGTCCCCGTTGTCCTCGACGTCAGTCCATGCTGCCTGCCTGGAAACGCCTCTCGACCAGATCGATCCCGAGATCTCGGCCGCCATCAACGACGAACTGCGTCGGCAGCAGTCGACGTTGGAGATGATCGCGTCGGAGAATTTCGCGC
>WHUB01000076.1:0-222 GCA_009377395.1 Actinophytocola sp.
GAGTATCCCCCGCGATTCATCGCTGTCCATACCGTGAACAGAGATCGAGGGAACATGAGCGCGACGATCATCGACGGCAAGGCGATAGCACGTCTGGTACGCGAGCGCATCGCACGCGAGGTCACCGAGCTACCCGACGCGCCGGGACTCGCGACGGTGCTGGTCGGCGACGACCCGGCATCGGCGGTCTACGTCAGCAGCAAACGCAAGCAGTGCGTCCAG
>WHUB01000076.1:232-18684 GCA_009377395.1 Actinophytocola sp.
CAGGCAGGCTCGCCCAGGGCGCTCCCGGGCTGCGCCCGTGCACGCCGTCCGGGGTGATCGAACTGCTCGACGCGTCCGAAATCCCGATCGAGAGCGCGCACGCCGTCGTCGTCGGCCGCTCCGAGCTCGTCGGCAAGCCGCTCGCCCAGCTGCTGCTGCAACGCAACGCCACCGTCACGATCTGCCACTCCCGCACCCGCGACGTGAACGCGGTGTGCCAGCAGGCCGACATCCTCGTCGCCGCTGCGGGCGTGCCAGGGCTCATCGGCGCCGAGTCGGTCAAGCCCGGCGCCACGGTGATCGACGTCGGCATCCACCGCACCGACGACGGGCTGCGCGGCGACGTCGACTTCGGCCCGGCCAGCGAGGTCGCCGGAGCGATCACGCCGGTGCCGGGCGGGGTCGGGCCGATGACGATCGCGATGCTGTTGCAGAACACCGTGACCGCGGCCGCCGCCAGCTACGCCAAGCGCCGCGCCGCGGGCGTGTTCTGACGCCGATCACCGATGGCTGACATAGGTACGCCGGTGGGGATTCCTCCCGTACCGGCGCAGGGGCCGGAGGGGAAGACTGCCAGCGTGGACAAGTACTTCATGGTCGACTGGGTCCTACCCCCGACCCAGGTGGTCGACTTGCAGACGGCGCAACGGGCACTAGACGAGGCGGGCCGCCGGCTGACCGAGGAGGGGCACCGGGTGCGCTGCCTGCACAGCACCTACGTCCCCGCGCAACGCCGCTGGGTGTGCGTGTTCTCGGCCACCAGCGCCGAGGCCGTCCGCAAGACGCACGAGATCGCGCAGCTACCGGTACCCCGCATCGAGACCGCACTCAATCTCACCCTGATGGACCGGCTCGCCAGCTGACGCGCCTTCTTGCCGGTCCCAGGGGCCAGCCGTAAGATCGCAACACCATGTCCGCATCCAAGTCCGCTGGCCGCGCGGGCAATCTCCCGGCCGAGCTGACGAGTTTCATCGGACGTCGCCACGAGATAGCCGAGATCAAGCGGTTGCTGTCGGCATCCCGGCTGGTGACCCTCACCGGCGTCGGAGGTGCGGGCAAGACGCGGCTGTCACTGCGGGCGGCGGCCGATCTGCAGCGCGCCTTCAGCGACGGCGTGTGGTTCGTCGAACTAGCCGCCCTCGAAGACCAGGCGCTGCTCAGCCAGACCATCGCCAGCACCCTCGGGCTGCACGATCGCACCGCTCGCTGGCCCGCGCCCGCGCTCGCGGAGTACCTCTCGGACAAGCGGCTGCTGCTGGTGCTGGACAACTGCGAGCACCTGCGCAACGCCTGCGCCGTGCTCGCCGACACGGTGCTGCACGCCGCGCCCGGCGTGCACATCCTCGCCACCAGCAGGCAGGCGCTCGGGCTGACCGGCGAGCACATCTTCCAGGTGCCGACCATGTCCATGCCCGAACCCGACCGGCACCTGCCTGCGGACGCGCTCGGCCAGTACGAAGCGGTCAACCTGTTCGTCGACCGCGCGGTCGCGGTGCGGCCGGACTTCGAAGTCACCGACGCAAACGCCGACACCATCGTCCGCATCTGCCAGCGGCTCGACGGCATCCCGCTCGCGATCGAGCTCACCGCGGTACGGCTGCGGGCACTCGACCTCATCGACATCTACGACCGGCTCGAAGACCGCTTCCGGCTGCTGACCGGCGGCAGCCCCGGGGTGCTGCCCCGGCACCAGACGCTGCGCGCGCTCATCGACTGGAGCAACGCGCTCTGCTCGGAACCCGAAAGCACCCTGTGGGCGCGGCTGTCGGTGTTCTCCGGCGGGTTCGACCTCGCCGCAGCCGAAGCCGTCTGCTCTGACGCCGAGATCCCGGAGGAAGACGTCGTCGGCCTGCTGGCCGCACTGGTGGACAAGTCGATCGTCGTCGCCGAGCACACCGACGGACGGCTGCGTTACCGGCTGCTGGAGACGATCCGACAGCACGGGCTGGAGCGGCTGACGGCGAGCGGCGACGAGACGGCGGTGCGCGAGCGCCACCGCGACCACTTCGTCCACCTCGTCGAGCAGGCCTTCGACCACTGGCTCAGCCCGGAACAGGAACGGTGGCTGACCACGCTGCTGCGCGAGCACAACAACCTGCGCGCCGCCTTCGAGTTCTGTCTCATCGCGCCGGATCACGCCAACACCGGGCTGCGGATGGCGGGCGCGCTGTGGTTCTTCTGGATCGCGACCGGGCTGACCAACGAGGGACGCCGCTGGCTCGAACGCGGCCTCGAGGCCGACGACCAGCCGAGCCGCGCGCGGGCGCGGGCGCTGTGGGTGGGCGGCTATCTGAGCACCATCCAGGAAGACCTCGCCGCCGCCAAACCGATGATCGCCGAGTGCCGCGAGCACGCCGACCGGCTCGACGACGCCGAGGCCGCCGCCTGGGCAGTGCAGCTCGACGGCATGGTGGCGATGTCGGACGGTGAGCTGCCCACCGCGCGCGACGCCCTGTCCGACGGGTTGGAACGCCACCGCGGCAGCGGCAGCCGACTCGGCATCCTCGACACCAGCTTCTACCTCGTCGTCGTGACCGCGTTGCTCGACGACCTCGACCGGGCCGTGCAGCTGGCCGAGGACGCGATCGCGCTGTGCGACTCGCTCGGCGAACGCTGGCTGCGCTCGTACATGCTGTGGGACCTCAGCCTGGTGGCCTGGCAGCAGGACGACTTCGGCCGGGCGGCGGCGTCCGCGATGGACGGCCTCCGGCTCGCCCGCGAGTTCTCCGAGCAGTGGGTGATCGCGTTCTGCTTCGAGATCCTGGCCTGGACCGCGCACGGGGAGCGCAACCTGCCGCGCGCGGCACGTCTGCTCGGCGCCGCCGACCGGCTGTGGCGGCGGATCGGCGCGCCGCTGTTCGGCATGCGGCATCTGGTGACGTTCCACGAGGAGCAGCAGGAGCAGGTGCGCCGCGCGCTCGGCGCCAAGCGCTTCGACGCCGAGTTCCACGGCGGCCGCACGATGAACGCCGACGACGCGATCGTGTTCGCCCTCGACGAGCGCGAGCTGGTGCCCGAGCCGACGTCCGCTCGGGCGGACGAGTCGTTGACCCGGCGCGAGCGGGAGGTCGCCACCCTGATCGCGGACGGGCTCAGCAACAAGGAGATCGCCACCAAGCTCGTCATCGCCCGCCGCACCGCCGAAGCGCACGTCGAGCACATCCTCGGCAAGCTCGGTTTCTCGTCTCGATCGCAGGTCGCGGCGTGGGTGGCCGAGCAGCGCGGCACCGAGACGGGTGGCGTGGGGAGAGTTTAGGTACGGGCCTACGTAATTGCCCCATGCCCCCTTGCCGTGACCCGCACCACACTGGCAGGTCAGAGGCTCGCCACCACGAGCCCAGCCAGACCTCGCAGAGTGGAGGGACACCGTGCTCGCCGACACGCAGACGCTGCCATCACCCGGATCAACCACCACCGACATCTACGACCTCGACGCGCCCTGGCAGGTGCCAGACGACTTCCGGGACGGCATCCGTCACCTCACCCGTGGTGTCGCCGTCCTGACATCCGCCGACGACAAGGGTGAGCGCTACGGCGTCACCACCACCGGGGTGTGCGCGCTGAGCATGGACCCGCCGACGCTGGTCGTCTGTGTCCGCAGGCGCTCGCCGCTCGGTGCCCAGCTGCCGCGTACCCGGCGGTTCTGCGTCAACGTCCTGTCCTCGCGGCACCGGAGCATCGCCGAGACGTTCGCGGGACGCCGGGGCGTGCCCGCGGACAAGTTCAACCACGGCGAGTGGACGACCGGCACGACCGGCTTGCCGGTGCTGACCGAGGCGCTGGCGGCGTTCGAGTGCGAGGTCGACCTGCTGTACGGCTACCCGAACCACCTGATCGTCGTCGGCGCGGTGCGCCACGTCCAGCAGACCGGCGAGCAGGACGACCCGCTGGTGTACGCGTCCGGTCAGCTGTCCTCGCTGGTTCCGTCGGTGCCGTCTGAGCCGGTGATGGCAGCGCTGTCGTGACAGCGCGGAGGGGTCGATGACGCTCACCCAGCTGCGCACGTTCCTCGCCGTCGCCGACGCCGGGTCGGTGCACGCGGCCGCGCAGCAGCTCTACGTGACGCAGTCGGCGGTGTCGGCGTCGCTGACCGCGCTGCAGCGCTCGCTCGGCACCCGGCTGATCCAGCGGGACGGCCGGGGCCTGCGGCTGACCGAGGCCGGCACCGTCTACGCCGACTACATCCGGCGGGTGCTCGGGCTGCTGGACGAGGCGAGCACCGCCGCCGCGGCCGAGGACGACCCGGAACGGGGCGTGCTGCGCATGGCGGCGGTGACCACGGCCGGCGAGCAGATCCTGCCGCGACTGCTGGCCAGCTTCCGCAAGCGTCACCCGCAGATCGGGATCCAGCTCGAGGTCGGCAACCGGGAGCGGGTGCGGGCGCTGCTCGACCGCAGGGAGGTGGACCTGCTGCTCGGCGGCAGGACCACCGCGCGCCGCGACGTCGCCGTGCTCGGCGTGCGGCCGCACGAGCTGATCATCGTGGCCCCGGCCGACGGCTTCACCCACGCCGACGCCCGCGATGTGATCGGCTGGGCCGACCGGCAGACCTGGCTGCTGCGCGAGAAGGGCTCCGGCACGCGGGAGACGACGGAGCGGTTCCTGGCCGCACTCGAGCTGCCCAGCTCACCCAAGAGCCTGGCCGTCGGGTCGAACGCGGCGATCCGCGAGGCGGTGATCGCCGGGCTCGGCGTCACGCTGATCTCGCGCGACGCCGTGGCGCGCGAGCTCGGCGACGGCACGCTGGTCGAGGTACCACTACCGGAGACGCCACTGCCCCGCGACTGGCACCTCGTCGCCAACCCGGGCACGCTGCCGGCGACCGCCACCGCACTGGTCGCGCACGTGCTCATGACCGGCGAGTTCCAGCGCCCGCAACCCCGGCAACCCGAGGCCGAGCCGCAGCGCTCCGAAGAGGTGGGCGTCGCGCCGTAGGTCGTCGCTAGGGTGTGTCTCCCAGTCTCCGATCGATGGGCTTCGTGATCCAGATTGCCGTTGGCAAGGCGGAGAAGGAGAGCCATAGCGGAGCTATGGCCGACGACGACAACGCGGCCAGCGGTGATCTGGGCGCGAAGACCGCGATCAGCGAGATTGGGAGGCGCACCACCCTAGGGCCGCGTGGTGCGCAGCCCGGGGAAGCGCCGACGGAAGCCCTTGTCCTCGGTGACCACGTCATGGCCGTGCTCGATCGCCAGCGCCGCGAGGTAGGCATCGGTGACGTCCGCGCCGGAGGCGTTGATCCGTTGGCAGAGGTCCCGGAAGATCGGCCAGTGACGCCGCCCGGGGGCCACCGGAATCGCCTGCGGGCGATTCCGGAAGACATCCACAAACCGCAGCGCCTCGGCCAGCGGCGTCGGGTCCCGGAAGATCCTCGGGTTCGTCACGACCCGCTGAAACCCGAGCGCGACCAGATCGCTGACACCGTAGCTCTCCAGCCCGTTCAGCAGGCCGGACAGCCAGTCGCGGTAGCGCTCGTGCTGCGGCAGCTCACCACGATGCGCGTACACCAGCGCGTTGACATCAGGCATCTGCATGGGCGGCGCCCGTGATCCGCTCGGCATCCTCCGCGTCGAGCATCGGCTGCCATGTGGTGCGGTCATCGAGGTCGACACCCACACGCAGGCCGGACCCGGTGTGGACGATGACGTCGATCCGCTCGCTCGTCTGTTGCATGTCCTCCTCTTTCAGTAAGCGACGCAACGCGTCTTCGAGGACGGACGTGAATGTTCGCTGGTGACGTGCGGCGTAGCTCTTGGCTTCGCGCATCAATTCCTCGTCGAGCCGCACCGTCGTCCTCACGACCACCACTCTACCCGATCGACATATATATGTCTATCCCAACGCCGCGACGGCGCGGAGGATCGCGTCGGCAGAGCGGTCGACGTCGTCCGCCGTCGTAGCGTGGTTGGACACGGAGACGCGCAGCAGCCGCCTGCCCCGCCACGTCGTCGCGCCGAGCCAGCAGGCGCCGTCGCGGCGCACCGCGTCCGCGACCCGATCGGCGTCGGCCTCGCCGACGCCGACGAGCACCTGGTTGAGCACGACGCCGTTGACCACCTCGAGCCCGCCCGCGGCGAGCCGGTCGGCGAACCGTCGGGCCAGGGCGCAGCATCGCTCGACCAGGGCGGCGACACCGTCGGCGCCGAGTTCGCGCAGCGCCGCCCACACCGCGAACCCGCGTGCCCGCCGCGACGAGCCGAGCACGACGTCGCCGAGCGCTGCCGTCTCGCCGCCGGAGCCGGTCAGGTACGGCGCGGCGTGCGACATCGCGGCGACGTGGACGGCGGGCCGGGAGCAGAAGCTGAAACCCGAGTCGTAGGGCACGTTCAGCCACTTGTGCCCGTCACAGCCCCAGGAGTCGGCCAGCTCGACGCCGTCGAGCAGGTGCGCGGTCGCCGGGTTGGCCGCCGCCCACAACCCGAACGCGCCGTCGACGTGCGCCCAGCCGCCGTGGGCGTGCACCAGCTCGCAGGCGGCGCGCAGGTCGTCACAGGCGCCGGTGTTGACGTTGCCCGATTGCAGGCACACGATCAGCGGCCCGCTGCCGCCGGCGAGTACGCGGTCGAGGTCATCGACGTCGATCGCGCCGTTGTCGTCGGTCACCACCGGCTCGACGCGGGCCGTGCCGAGTCCAAGCAGCCGCAGCGACCGGTCGATGGTGGCGTGGCGCTCCTCCCCCGCCACGACGCGCAACGGCGGGGCGCCGATCAGCCCGTCCCGCTCGACGTCCCAGCCCGCAGTAGCGAGCACGTGGTGCCGCGCGGCGGCGAGGCCGACGGTGTTGGCCTCCTGACCGCCGGTGACGAACCCGACCGAGGCCGTCGCCGGGATGCCGAGCAGCTCCTTGAGCCACCGTCCGGCGCACTCCTCGGCCGCAGCGGCCGCCGGGGACAGCACCGCGTTGAACGCGCACTGGTCCCACCCGGCGGCGAGCATGTCGGCCGCCGTCGCGGCAGGCAGCGCGCCGCCGATGACGAACCCGAAGAACCTCGGCCCGGCCGACGCCGTCAGCCCCGGCTCGGCGGCGCGGATCAGCTCATCGACCACCTGGCGTGGTTCGGCGCCCTCGGTGGGTATGAGGCCGTCGAACGCGGTGCGCAGGGCGGCGAGATCGGCGGGCGCGGCGACGGCGCGCTCCGGCAGGCCCGCGCGGAAATCGGCGGCGGTCGTTGCGACATGACGCAGCAGTTCGGCGAGGTCGTCCACAATGCGGACGGTACGTCAGGCCGTCCGTTCGTTCGTCGCGTCCAGGTAACGCTCGCCGATCCGGATGTCCTGGATCGCGGCGCTCAACACGCTGAGCATGCGAAGATCCTCACCGCGGTGGCGCTCGATGACGTCCATGAGCAGTTCGGTGGCCCGGGCGAGCTGCTGTTGGTCTTTCTCGCTGACCATGTCGATCTCCCATGTGTGAGCCTTGACACACCACATAAAACCATATACAACAAACAGAGTCAACACGACCGGCGGTGAAACCACATGTTTGCCGAGGAACGCCAGCAGCGCATCGCCGAACGCGCCCGCGCCGACGGCCGGGTCGACGTCGCGGCGCTCGCGGCGGAGTTCGCCGTCACCACCGAGACCATCCGCCGCGACCTGACCGTGCTGGAACGGCACGGTGTGCTGCGCAAGGTCTACGGCGGCGCGATCCCGGTCGAGCGGCTCGGGTTCGAGCCGGGCCTCGCCACCCGCGAGGCGGTGATGACAGGCGAGAAGGAGCGCATCGCCACTGCCGCGCTCGGTGAGCTGCCGACGGAGGGCGCGGTCATCGTCGACGCCGGCACAACCACCGCCCGGCTGGCCGAGCTGTGGCCGGTCAACCGCGAACTGACCGTGGTGACCAACGCGGTGCCGATCGCGTCGACGCTGGCGGCCCGGCCGGAGACCACGGTGCTGCTGGTCGGCGGCACGGTCCGGGGCCGGACCATGGCTGCCGTCGGCGACTGGGCGCTGCGCGCGCTCGGCGACACCTTCGCCGACGTGGCCTTCATCGGCACCAACGGCATCTCGGTCGAGCGGGGGCTGACCACCCCGGACACCGGGGAGGCCGCGGTCAAACGCGCCATGATCGCCGCCGCCCGCCGGGTGGTGGTGCTCGCCGACCACACCAAGCTCGGCAACGACTGCCTCGCCCGGTTCGGCGCCCTGGCCGAAGTCGACGTGCTGATCACCGACGCCGGGCTCGACGCCGACGCGGCCGACGAGCTCGCGGCGGCGGGGCCGAAGGTCGTTCGCGCCTGACCGGCTTGATCGATTACGTTGGGGCCATGGCTGCAACGATTCCGCGATACTCGCTCAACGACGGCACCCGGCTCCCGGCGATCGGCTTCGGCACGTACCCGCTCCGCGGCGACGACGGCACCGCCGCCATGGTCAGCGCCATCGAGACCGGCTACCGGCTGCTCGACACCGCCGTGAACTACGGCAACGAGGCGGAGGTCGGCGCGGCGGTGCGCCAGTCCGGGATCGCCCGGGAGGACGTCCAGATCGCCACCAAGATCCCCGGTCGTCACCACGAGTACGACCAGGCCACCCGCTCGGTGGAGGACTCGCTGCGCACGCTCGGGCTGGACTACCTCGACCTGGTGCTGATCCACTGGCCCAACCCGAGCGTCGGCAAGTACCGGGAGGCGTGGCGGGCGCTGGTGGACCTGCGCGAACGCGGCCTCGTCCGCTCCATCGGCGTCAGCAACTTCACCCGGGCGCACCTCGACGACATCATCCGCGACACCGGCGTCACGCCCGCCGTCAACCAGATCGAGCTGCACCCGTACTTCCCGCAGGCCGAGATGCGCGCCGTCCACGCCGACCTCGGCATCCAGACCGAGTCGTGGAGCCCGCTCGGCAAGCGCAGCGCCCCGTTCGACCAGCAGCCGGTCACCGACGCCGCCGCAACACACGGCGTCGCGCCGAGTCAGGTGATCCTGCGCTGGCAGTACCAGCTCGGCGCGCTGCCGCTGCCGAAGTCAGCCAACCCGGAGCGGCAGCGTCAGAACCTCGACGTCTTCGGGTTCGAGCTGACCGAGCAGGAGATGACCGCCATCAGCGGACTCGCCCGCCCCGACGGCAGGCTGTTCGGCGGCGACCCGAACATCCACGAGGAGATGTGACGCTGGGTCCGGCTGTCTACTCGGGACGGTCGGGATGGCGGCGTAGCTGGATGATCGCGGCGGCGAGCCCGCCCCAGACCAGGGAGATGGCCACGATCATCATGATGATGGCTCCGGCGGACATCAGCGGCTCCCTGCCTCTTGCTCGACGGTGTTCAGGTGGAAGTGCTCGGAGTCGGGGACGCTACGCCGCCACGGGATCAGCGAGATCAGCACCGCGATAACGATCACGCCGATCACCACGCCCCAGCCGGCGATAAGCAGGAACGACGTCGGGTAGTCCTCGTAGTTCGTCGACAGTTCGGTGCGCAGGCTGTCCCAGGTCATCCAGCCCAGGATGATCGGGGTGATCACGCTCAGCGTGATGGTCCACCACTGGCCGAGCGGCACCGCGGACGAGGCGTTGACGTGATCCTTCAGCATGCCGAGCTTGCGCAGCAGCCAGCCGACCGTGATCACGGTGACCAGCCCGGCAAGCGCGATGCCGTACTGGTTGATGAAGTGATCCACCGCGTCGAGGATGTAGAGCCCCTCGGAGGTCGGGAACAACAGGATCGAGGCCAGGGCGATGGCGCCGCCGACGATGGCGACCGAGGGACCCCGGCGCATGCCGGTGCGGTCCTGCACGGCGGAGACGACCACCTGCACGATGCTGATCAACGACGTGAGGCCCGCAAGGACGAGGGAGCCGAAGAACAGCAGCCCGAACAGCGTCGCCCCGCCGGGAAGTGTGGAGATGATCTGCGGGAAGGCGATGAACGCCAACCCGATTCCGTCGGTGACGACCTGGTCAACGGCCACACCGGACTTGGCCGCCATGAACCCGACACTGGCGAACACGCCGATCCCGGCGAGGATCTCGAAGGAGCTGTTGGCGAACCCGGCGACCAGCGCCGAGCCGCTGAGGTCGGCACGACGGTGCAAATAGGACGCATAGGTGATCATGATGCCGAAGCCGACCGACAGCGAGAAGAAGATCTGACCGTAGGCCGCGATCCACACCTGGCCGTTGGTGATGGCCGACCAGTCCGGAGTGAACAGAGCATTCAGACCGATCTCGGCGCCGGGCAGGAACAGCGCCCGCACCACCAGGATGAGGAACAGCACCACCAGCAGCGGGATGAAGATCTGGTTGGCCTTCTCCAGGCCACGCCGGACGCCGAGGGCGACGATGCCGAGCGTGACCACCCAGACACCGATCAGCGGCCAGGCCACCCCGGCCACATAGGACGACACCATGCCTGGGGCATCGGCCACCTGCAGGAAGTCCGACATCAGGAACTGTTCGGGATTGTCGCCCCACTGCTGTCCAATGGAGAACCCGGTGTAGCGCACCGCCCACGCGATGATCACGGCGTAGTAGGTCCCGATGACGAAGCACATGGCGACCTGCCACCAGCCGATCGCCTGCGCCGGCCGCGCCATCGGCAGGAACGCACGCGGTGCCGCGCCGCGGTACCGGTGTCCGATGGCGTACTCGAAGATCAGCAGCGGGATCCCCGCGGTGAACAACGCGACCAGGTATGGCACGAGAAACGCGCCACCACCGTTGTCATAGGCGATATAGGGAAAACGCCAGATATTGCCCAGACCGACCGCCGATCCAATCGCGGCCATCACGAATCCAGCGCGGGTTCCCCACTGTTCGCGGCCCAGCTCCTTTGTAGCCACCGTTCCTCCCTGTACCCAAGTCGGGATGCGACTTGCCCCGAAGGGTACTCATACATGGTTCGGTGACAAGAGCGCTCCCCCGGCCAGGTTGTGTTCGGTCGCGCCGCGTCCTATGTGTCCTCGGGCGCGGCCGCGATCGCGCTGAGCACACGCTCGGCGACCTCGGTCCGGCAGACGACCAGGTCGGGCAGCAGGACCTCCGCCTGGTTGTAGGCCAGCGGGCTGCCGTCGATCCGGCTGGTGTGCGCCCCGACCGCCCGCGCGACCGCGACGGGAGCCGCCGAGTCCCACTCGTACTGTCCCCCGGCGTGGATGTAGGCGTCGGCGGTGCCGTCGACGACGGCCATCACCTTGACGCCCGCCGATCCCATGGGGACCAGCTCCGCGCCGAGGGCCTCGGCCACGTGGTGCACGAGCGCGGGCGCCCTGGTCCGGCTGACGGCGATCCGCAGCGCGGACGACGGCTCGGGCTCCGGCGCCTTGACCGAGGCGGTCGACAGGGTCATGTCCCTGGCCGGCAGCGCGACGGCGCCCGCGACGAGCTCACCCTTCGACCACAGCGCGACGTGGACCGCCCAGTCGTCCCGGGGAGGTTCGGAGAACTCGCGCGTGCCGTCGAGCGGGTCGATGATCCACACCCGGTCGGCGGTCAGCCGCTCCGTGTCGCCGTGGCTGGCGAGGCTCTCCTCACTCAGCACCGCGTCGCCCGGCCGGTGCTCGGCGAGCAGGCTCAGCAGCAGCTCGTTGGACTCCTGGTCGCCGGCGTTCTTGAGCTCCTTGCCCTCGAGGCCCGTGGTGCGCACCTGAAGCAGCAGGCGCCCTGCCTCGGTGGCGGCCCACTCGGCGAACGCGTGGTCGTCCTGGGCGACAGACTCCGGTGCGACGCCCGGCGTGAATGACGATGCAGGCAATGACTTCCCTCTCCTGGTGGTCGGCGTGCGCTCATAGTGCCAGACGCCGTTCCGTCCCGACGTACTCCCTCATCGCGGCGTTGCCCCAGTCGTCAGCTCACGTTCATCTCAAAAGGTGAAGATGCCTCGGACGAGAGGAAGGCGCATGGACAACGTCCTGAGCAGGCGCTCGGTGTTGCGGGGCGCAGTCGTGCTCGGTGGCACGGCGGCCGCCGGACCGCTGCTGTGGCAGCAGCCGGGCTACGCGGCGACGCCGCCGCACGGCCTGCATCTGACCTACGGCGCCGACCCCGGCAGCGAGATGGTGGTCTCGTGGAGCACGCCGGAGTCGGTGTCACGCCCCCGGCTGCTGCTCGGCGACGCCGGCGGGAGCCTGAGCGAGGTCGTCGCCGCCGAGTCGCGGCCGTCGCCCGGGCTGAAGACGGTGCAGCATCACGCCCGGCTGTCCGGCCTCGACCCGAACACCTCCTACTCGTACCAAGCCGTCCACGACGGCGCGGCCAGCGAGCGGTTCGGGTTCAGCACCGCGCGCACCGGCCGTCCGGTGCGGTTCACCGCGTTCGGCGATCAGGGCACCAGCGGCGGCAAGGTCGGCCCGGTGCTGGACGCGATCGAACGGTTCCAGCCCGACCTGCACCTGCACGTCGGGGACCTGTCCTACGCCTCGGGAGCGGGCGGCCTGCGGGTCTCCGAGCAGATCGACTCGCTCTACCACCCGTCGGTCTGGGAGACGTGGCTGACCGACATCGAGCGGGTCGCCGCCCGCGTGCCGTGGATGCCGGTGCTCGGCAACCACGAGATGGAACCCACCGCCAGCGACCTCGGCTACGAGTCGTATTTCGCCCGGTTCACCCCGCCCGCGACCGGGGTCGCGCACGAGGCGGGCGCGACGACGTGGTCGATGCGGGTCGGCAACGTCGGGTTCGTCGCGCTGGACGGTAACGACGCCAGCGCCGAGATCCCCCGCAACCACGGCTACCTCGGCGGCGACCAGGAACGCTGGCTCGACGCGACGCTGGCCGAGCTGCGTGCCGACGAGTACATCGACTGGATCGTGGCCGGGTTCCACCACTGCGCCTACTGCTCCTCGGTGCGGCACGGCTCCGACGCCGGGGTACGCGACCGGTGGACGCCGCTGTTCGACCGCTACGCGGTGGACGTCGTCATCAACGGCCACAACCACATGTACGAACGCACCCACCCCGTCCGGGCCGGACAGGTCACCACCGAGGCGCCGAAGAACGCGGTCATCTACCCCGCCGAGCACGGCACCACCTACCTGGTGTCCGGGCTGGCTGAGGAGGACGAATCGCTGCCCGACCGCTCCACCGGCCCGGTCTCCGGAGTCACGTACTACACCGGCACCGACTTCGGGCTGCGCGTCCCGGAAGCGACACCGTGGTCGGCCGTGGTCGACGAGCTCGCGCCCGTGGTGATCTGCGTCGAGGCCAGCCCGCCCAACTGGGCAGGCACCACCCGCATGGAGATCCGCTCGGTCGACGCCGCCACCAACACCGTGGTCGACGCGCTCACCCTGGTGCGCAACCGCTGAGAAAGGCCTCGCGGGACGACGACGTGGCGTGTTCGGGCCACAGCGCGAGCAGCGGCGCGTAGATCGGCGGTTCGAGCGTGATGACTCTGGCGGCGCCGCCGGAGACGACGCCGGGCTGGGCCGTGACGAACGCGACGTGGCCGGTGCCGATGACCGCCGTCTCCGGCGGGACGCCCTGCAGCGGGGTGCGTTGCAGCGTCGGCTCGAACCCGGCCTGGCGGCAGTAGCTTACCAACAGGTCGGTGTAGCCGGAGTTCTTCAGCCGTCCCCACACGACGATGGTGTGGTCGGCGAGTTCACCGAGTTGGACGCTGTCACGTCCGGCGAGCGGGTGGTCCTCGCTGACGGCGAGGTGCAGGCGATGCCGGGTGACGGTGGTGCGCACCAGGCCACGGACGTCACGCATCCCCCGGCACAGTCCGAGGTCGAGATCACCGTCGAGCAGCTGGTCGCACAGCTCGGTCGGGTACCGCAGGTGCGGCTCGACGTGCAGGCCGGGGTGCCGCTCGGCGACCTCGCGAAGCAGCACCCCGACCTCGTCACCGGTGACCGCGGGCGTGTGCCCGAGCCGCAACATGTCCCGCTCGCCGCGACCGACCTGGCGGACCCGGCGCAGCGCCGACCGAGCCAGCCCGCGCAACACCCGGGCGTCGGCGACCAGCTCCTCCCCCGCCGGCAGCAACCGGATCCCCGCGCTGCCCCGGTCGAGCAGCTCGACGCCGACCTCACGTTCGAGGTTGCGCAACGAGGTGCTGAGCGCCTGCTGCGACAGGTGCAGCCGGGCGGCCGCCTTGGTGACGCTGCCCTCCTCGGCCACGGCGATGAACTGTTCCAGGCGGTACAGGTCGAGCGTCACGCCATGACCCTAACGGAGGCGGTCGCGTCAGCGGGTGGTGTAGCCACCGTTGGCGAAGATGGTCTGGCCGGTGATCCACCAGCCATCGGTGACCAGGAACGTGATCAGCGGCGCGATGTCCTCGATCTGGGTCAGCTGGTTGCCGAGTGCCTGCGACTTGTGGAACTCGACCCGCTCCGGTGTCTCTTGTGGATAGAAGAACGGCGTGTCCATCGGCCCCGGCGCCACGGTGGTCACCGAGATCCCCCGATCGGCGAATTCCTTTGCCGCCGCACGGGTGAAGTGTTCCAGCGGCGCCTTGCCGCCCGCGTAGGTGGAGTAGCCATCGGTGAACGCCGCGAGCAGCGAGGTGCCGAGGTTGACGATCTTGCCGTTGTCGTTCAGCCTGCGGCCAGCCTCCTGCAGGAAGAAGTACGCCGACTTGGCGTTGATGGCGAACATGGCGTCGTACTCGTCCTCGGTGGTCTCGACGATGGGCTTGCGCAGCACCTTGCCGACGGTGTTCACCGCGACGTCGACACCGCCGAACTCGTCCACCGCGAGGTCGAACAGCCTGCGTACCTCGCCGACCTGCGTGAGGTCGCCGGCCACCGTGATCGCCCGGCGTCCCGCCGCGCGCACCGCCTTCGCGGTGTCCTCGGCGTCACCGGCTCCGCTGTCGTCGTGGTAGTGCACCACCACATCGGCGCCCGCCTCGGCGAACTGCCTGGCGAGCAGGCCACCGAGGTTCTTGGCGCCACCGGCGATCACGACGACCTTGTCCCGCAGCGTGTGGTTGGTCATCAACTGGAATCCTTTCCGCAACGTGGCTTGTGCCAACCACGCTAGAAAGGACCCGGTGCGCTGCGGAAACACACAATTCGCGTGGCCCCACAACAAGAATGGATAGCCGCACGTCAGTCCGCGCAGCGCACCTGCCGATCCGGCCGCGCCCGCAGCTCCCCGGTCGCGGCCGCGAGCACGAGCAGCACCAGCATCGCCACCGCGCTCAGAGCGAGCGCGGGCAGCAGTGGCGCGAACGGCACGACGACGGCGAGCGCGGCCAGCGCGACGAGCCGCGATCGGGGCACGACACCGGAGCGCGCTCGGTTGAAGACGATGTTGCCCGCCAGATACAGCGCCGGGCCGCCGAGCACCACCCCCGCGACGCCCCAGGTCACGTGGTGCAGCGGATGCACGGTGACCTCCTCGATGCCGACCGCGATCACGATCGCCCCGCCGACCATCACGGCGTGGGCGTATGCGTAGGCGCCGCGCGCCATCGTGGTGGCATCGACGTCGCGGGTCAACGTGCCGGTGACGTTGCCGAGCCGGTAGCTGAAGTACAGCCACCACAGCAGCACCATCGTCGCGAACCCGATCACTGCGGCGGCCACCGTGGCGGGCGTGAGCTCGGTCTCGGAGAGGGTGAAGCCGAGGATCAGGATCGACTCGCCGAGCGCGATGATGAACACCAGCCGGTTGCGCTCGGCCAGGTGTTCCCAGGCCAGCGGCCAGTCGGACATCTTTGTCGCGCCGACGCGCGGCAGCGCGAACCCGGCCAGCGGCGCGGCGTAGTCGATCACGACGGCGATGGCCCACACGACGAGCCGGGCGTCGTCGCCGACGAACACCCCGGCCAGCCAGAACACCCCGGCGAGTCCGCTCCAGGCGAGCAGCTGGGCGTAGTTGCGGGCCATCAGCCGGCCACGGAAGGCGTAGACCATGAACGCGCTGCGGGTCAGCTGCAACACCAGGTAAGCCCCGGCGAACAGTCCGGCGTTGGCGCCGAAGGCGTCCGGAATCGCGATGGCCATCGCCAGCGCGGGCAGCATCAGCCCGGCCAGCAGCAGCCGGACGGCGGCGTGGTCCGGGTCGAGCCAGTTCATCGCCCAGGCCGTGTAGTTCCAGCCCCACCAGACCGCGAGGAACAGCACCAGCGTCTCGGCCGCGCCATGCACGCTCAGGTGGGCGAGCAGGTGATGCGAGAGCTGGATGATCGCGAAGACGTACACCAGGTCGAAGAGCAGCTCGGCGGTGCCGACGTCCGGCGCGGCACCCTCGTGGCTCGGCCGCAGCACACCCGTACTCGATCGGTCGTTCACCCGGTCACCGTAACAACGCTGCTCCGGCCGGGCGCTGTCATCCGTATGCCGCGCCGGGCGTGGTCGGCGGCGCCCATCGCGCGCCAGGCGTGGTCGAGTCCAGTGTGGACAGCACGCCGGTATACGCGGCGCCGCTGCGCCGTCGGTCACGCTAGCAGTGCGGCCCGGTTCACCGACCCAGCCAGTCCTTGAAGGCGGTTTTGAACCGGGTCAGGGCGTCGTCGAGCTCGGCGGGACCATGCGCCTCGGAGACGAACCACACACCACGGCGCGCCACCCAGATGCCGTGATCGATGAGGACCGACGCCAGGCTCGCGTAACGATCAAGGTCGAGCCGGCGCAAACTGCGGTAATCGGTGACCTCGGTGTCACCGAACGAGACGTGGAACGACATCGGTAGCCCCTCTACGCGCAACGGCTCACCAAGCGCCTCCCCGATGTCACGAATGCCGGCCATCAGCCGCTGACCGTGATCGATGATCGAGGTGTACGGCGGATCGTCTCGCAGGTGTTCGAGCGTCGCGACAACGGCGGCCACACCCGGGATGCATGCGTTGAAGGTGCCGGAATGGTTGACCTCGCCCGTGCCGACCCGGCTCAACAGGTCCGCGCGACCGGCGAGTGCGGACACCGGATATCCGCCGCCCAGCGCCTTGCCGTACAGGGCGAGATCGGGAGTCACGCCGTACCGGCGAGCGGCGCCACCAGAGCCCAGCCGGAAGCCGGAGATGACCTCGTCGAAGATCAGCACGATGCCATGGCGAGAACACATTCTGCGCACGCGCTCGAGATAGCCGGGCGCCGGCTCGATGACGCCCGAGTTGATCATCACTGGCTCCATGATCACGGCCGCGATCGTCTCGCCGTCACGATCGAGCACGTCGGCGAGCAGTTCGGCGTCGTTCCACGGCAGCACGGTGAAGTCGTCGAGATGGGACGACAGCTGACCCGCGCTCGGCGCCTCCCACACACCGTCGCGCTCAGCGATCAGCACGTTGTCGAGCCAGCCGTGATAGTGCCCCTCGAAGCGAACCACCTGCGTACGCCCGGTGACGGCCCTGGCCAGCCGCAGCGCCGCCTGCACCACCTCGGTCCCGCTGAGTCCAAACCGGACCATCTCCGCCCAGCCGAGCGTCGAGCACACCAACTCGGCCGCTCGGACCTCCAACTCACCCTGGCCACCGAAGACGAGGCCGTCGCAGGACGCTTCGTGAACCGCGGAGGTGAGGAAATCCGGTGCGTGACCGAAAAAGGCAGGCCCCTGCCCGAGCAAATAGTCGACGTAATCCACGTCGTCGACGCTGTAGAGACGTGGTCCCTTGGCACGTTTCACGAAGACATTCGGCCCGTCAAGCCGGATATTGGAATGCACACCGCCCGGCGTCCGAGCACGCGCCCGGCGGCGCAACTCGTCCGAATGATCGAGTTGCTCAGTAAGCGTGGTAACGGCCTCGCCGGTGCTACGCACAGATACCTCCGGGGATGCGAATGTCACTAGGGTCCCCGCCTCTGCTGCGGGAGTGACGGGCGTATACGCCCCGCGCGCACCCGGCGGACCCGATCAACTTACGAAAATGAAATACAGGAATCGTTTTATGAAACCACGCTACGTCGAGCGCGTTTTTCCGTCAAGGGGTCCAGTTCCGATATAACGATTTAAAGAATTCTCAACATCGGGGTGTCACAACCGATTCCGGATGGACGCCGATGGCGTCGCCAACCATGACTGAACTCGGCACCTACCGAGGTCACACGGCGTCACCGCATCCTCAGGTCCCAACCGGAGAAGAAAAGGAACGTTGATGACGGAACTTTCTGGCACCCGCGTCCTCGTCACCGGCGCCAATGGCTTTATCGGCAGCCACCTGACGGAACGACTGATGGACGAAGGTGCCCAGGTGACGGCGTTCTGCGAGTACAATTCACAGTGCTCGTTGGGCTGGCTCGATGAACTGTCACCGGAACGATCAGAATATCTCGACGTCAAGCTCGGCGACATCCGAGACAAACGATTCGTCCATGAAACAGTCAGTAATGTCGACGTCGTTTTCCACCTCGCCGCGCTGATAGCTATTCCATACAGCTATCAAGCGCCCGCTTCATTCGTGGAAACCAATATCAACGGCACACTCAATGTCCTCGAGGCGGTCCGGGACACACCTCATGTCCGTATGATTAACACCTCCACCAGCGAGGTATACGGAACGCCGGAGTCAGTGAGGTGATCTCAGTAAGGGTTGCTGCTTGATTCGGGCGACACGCCCAATG
>WHUB01000077.1:0-17636 GCA_009377395.1 Actinophytocola sp.
CCGAGTCACACCGGCCCCGGGGAGGACACCCCCATCCTCACAGCAGGACACGGCGTCGTGAACGCAGGACACAGCGGCACCAACGCAGGACACGACGCACACCGGGGAGCGGATGTGACGCAGCGACCGTGGGTGGTTGATTTCGGGGGTGCGGGGCAGCCGATCGTCCTGCTGCACGGGCTGATGGGGCGGGCGCGCACCTGGTGGCCGGTGGCGCGATGGCTGACCGGGCACGGCCACGTCGTCGGCCTCGACGCCCGGGCACACGGCCGCAACCCGCACCGCACCGCCTGCCAGACCGAGGACTTCGTCGCCGACATCGCTGAGCTGATCCGCCGCATCAACGCCGGACCGGCGGTGCTCGTTGGGCACTCCATGGGCGGCCTGCACGGTCTGGTTACGGCGGCACGTCACCCCGACCTGGTGCGCGCCGTCGTCGTCGAGGACATGGCGCCCGACCAGCGCGGCAGGACGGTCGAGGCGTGGCGCGGCTATTTCGAGTCGTGGCCGGTGCCGTTCCAGTCGCTGGCGCAGGTGCGGGAGTTCTTCGCCCCCTACGGTGACTACTTCGCCGAGTGCATGACCGAGCGCGACGACGGCTACCACCTGCTCGCCGATCTGGACCAGCTGTACGAGATCGCCGCCGAATGGGGACGGCGGGACTACTGGGCCGACGTCGACGCGGTCAAATGCCCGGCGCTGGTGATCGAGGCGGAGCACACCGCGATGCCCTCCGGCCAGCAGGCGGAGCTGGCCGGACGGCTGGCCGACGGCGAGCACGTCCGCATCCCGGGCACCGGGCACGTCGTCCACGCCGACGCGCCGGAGGCCTACCGGGCCGCCGTCACGGCCTTCCTGCGGCGCGTCACCGGGTGAGGCGCCGCTGCAACTCCCGCGTCCGGCCCGGCCCGGCCAGCAGCGGCCAGATGTCGGCGCCGAGGAAGCCGCGCTCGTCGGTGCGCGTACAGGCGGCGCACCCCGGCATGTCGAGGCCGTGCGCCGAGGCGAGGTTCGCGACGGCCTCGCGGGTCGCCGGTCCGAACACGCCGTCGGTCGGCACCCGGGCCCCGCGCTCCCGCAGCAGCCGCTGCGCGACGAGCACCTGCTCGCCCCGGTCGCCCGGCCGCAGCAGCGGCCACTGCGGAAACGACGGCACCAGTGGCGTGCCGAGCCGTACCGCGACCTCGCCGCGAAGGTCGGCCAGCTGGCCGTAGAGCTCTTCGCCGGGACACTCCGTCGAGTCCAGGTCACGATGGCCCACGATCCGGTTCGGCGGGATCTCGTACTGATACGCCATGTAGGCGACCAGGTCGGTCAGCGAGGCCCACTGCGTCGCCGGGACCTCCGCCGCGACGTAGTTGCCCTCGTTCTCGATCCCGATCGCGCGGCTGTTGCGGCCGGAGACGTGGGTGCCGTACACGTGCCGCGTCCCCTCGCGCAGGATCGCGAGGCTGCGGTGCCTGCCCTCGGTGATGTACCCGCCCCTGCTGACGGTGAAGTGCTGCCCGGTGTCGATCCAGCCGTTCGAGTCCATGTGGAAGCTCTGGATGGCCTGCGAGATCTCGAACGCCCGGTCCAGCGTCAGTTCGCCGGTGTTGCCCGGCGACACGGTGTGGTGCACGACGATGTACCTCGGCGGGTGATCGAGCACGGCGATCTCGCTGTTCGGCGGCCGCGCCACCCACTCGTCGGTGCCGTAGATCGTCGGCTCGCTGACGTGGGTCAACGGCGCCGCCGTCGCGGCGCGTGCGGTCAGCCCGCCGGTGGCGGTCGCCGCCAGCCCGGCGCCGAGCAGCGTGCGGCGGCGAAATCCTCGTGCCATCGTGACTTCTCCCCTGGTGAAATGCACAGATCAGGTGCCTCGGGGACGTTAGCCCAGGTCACGGTGGCCGACAACGACTGACACGTCGCCCGGCCGGACACGTCAGCCGAACGTGGCACGCGCCCTATGCGTGTTCGCCGGGCAGCGCGAACCGCCCGTCCGGTGTCTGCTCGACGAGGCCGTCGTCGAGCAGCGAGTACAGGCAGCGGTCCCGCTGCCCCTCGGCCTGCCACACCGTGTCGAGCCGCGTCTTCGGCACCGGCCCGCTCGTGCCGCGCAGCACGTCGAGCAGCAGGCCGCGCACCTGCCGGTCGGTGCCCGCGAAGCGCTGCACCGGCTTGACCGGGCCGTCGTACGCGGGCTTGCCCGCCTTGTGCCAGGCGCACGACGACCGCACCGGGCAGCGGGGGCATCCCGGCCGCCGCGCGGTGCACACCGTGGCGCCGAGCTCCATCAGCGCCGCCGAGAACCGGGCCGCCTGCCGTTGCGGCAGCAGCGCCTCCACATCGGCCATGTCACGCGCGTTCGAGGGCGGCCCCGCGTCGCCCGCGCCGTGCACGACGCGGGCGACGACCCGGCGCACGTTGGTGTCGACGACCGGCACCCGCGCGTCGTAGGCGAACGCGGCGACCGCACGAGCGGTGTACGCGCCGATGCCCGGCAGCGCGAGCAGGGTGTCCACGTCGGACGGAACGACGTCGTCGTGCTCGGCCGCGATCACCCCGGCCGCCTCGTGCAGCCGCAGCGCCCGGCGCGGGTAGCCGAGCTTGCCCCACGCCCGCAGCACCTCGCCCTGGCTCTCGGCGGCCAGCGCCGACGGGCGGGGCCAGCGCGCCAGCCAGTCGTGCCAGATCGGCAGCACCCTGGTCACCGGCGTCTGCTGCAGCATGATCTCGCTGACCAGCACGCCCCACCCGTCGCAGTCGGGGTCGCGCCACGGCAGGTCGCGGGCGTGGGCGTCGAACCAGCCGATCAGGGTGGTGGGGTCGATCGGAGCTTCGGTCATCGGGAGCGACCCTAGTCGACCTCGGTCAGCGCTCCGGTGTGGACGTCGTAGACGAAGCCGCGCACCAGGTCGGTGTGCGGCAGGAAGTCGCTGCGCCGCACCCGGGTGACCGAGCGCCGCACGCTGTCGTTGACGTCCTTGAACGCCTCGACGGCCCAGGTCGGCCGCAGTCCGGTCGCGTCCTCGAGCTCGTCCTTGAAGCCGTCCTCGGTGACGAGGTTCAGCCCGCAGTTGGTGTGCTGCATGATCATCACCTCGCGCGTGCCGAGCTTGCGCTGGCTCAGCGCGAGTGACCGGATGCTGTCGTCGGTGACGACGCCGCCCGCGTTGCGCAGGATGTGCGCCTCGCCGTCGCCGAGCCCGAAGATGTCGAACACCTGGATCCGCGCGTCCATGCAGGTCAGGATGCTCACGTGGAGCTGCGGCTGGGGCGAGTCCCGGTATCCCGAGACGGCGGAGCCGCGCTCCTTGTTGCGGGTGAGCAGTTCGTCGATCGCGGTCACGGGCGCCTCCTAGCGGGTTTCAGTGACGTCCATTGCAGCGCGACGGCGACCGGCCGACAAGGTGTATTAGAGCAACGCCACCGTCACGGTCCGAACCAGTGCTGCTCCGCGGTGCGGGGCGGCGCCGAGGTCTTGCCGATCCGCAGCTCCGTCTCCAGCGTGATGACCTGCTGGGTCACCGGGTTCCCGGTGCCGCGCCGGGTCGGGTCGAGCACCAGGTTGCCCGCCGAGCGGCCCTTGTCCCGCACCGGCTGGTACACCGTGGTCAGCTCGGCGCGCTCGGCGTCGGAGATGCCGTCGAACCCGGTGATGGAGATGTCGGCGGGCACCCGCAGCCCGCGTCGTTTCGCCTCGTCGAGCGCGCCGAGCGCGAGGATGTCCGAGGTGCAGATCAGGGCGGTGACCTGCGGGTTCGAGTCGAGCATCTGCCGCGCGGCCGAGGCGCCGTCCTCGACGGTGTGCTCGAAACGCTCGACCACCGGCACGGTCGACCAGTCGACGCCGACGGCCTCGAACGACTGCGCCAGCGTGGTCAGCCGGGTGCGCTGCACGTGATAGTGCGCCTTCTCCTGCCGTTCCCGCGACGAGAAACCGTCGTTGCGGTCGCGGGACAGCCGCATGCACAGCACGCCGATCTCGCGGTGTCCCAGCCCGATCAGGTGGTAGGCGAGGGTCGTCATGGCGGCCGCGTCGTCCGGCCCGACCCGGTCGACCCCGGACAGCACCGGCTGGTCGATGATCACCGTCGGGACCGGGCGCTGGAGCACCGCGTTGAGGTGCGGGTCGTCGTCCGGCACCGAGTAGACGACGAAGCCGTCCACCCCGGCGCGGTGCACCGTCGCGACGTCCTCCTCGCCGGGCCTCGCTGGCACGAGCTGCACGCCGACACCGGCGTCCTCGCAGGCGAGCGCGAGCCCCTCCAGCACGCCGAGCGCCGCGGGGTCGCGGAAGGCGTAGGACAGGTTCTCGGTGAGCAGCAGCCCGATCGCGCCCGCCTTGCGGGTGCGCAGCGACCTCGCGACCGGATCCGGCCCCGGATAGCCGAGCTTGCGCGCGGTGTCGAGCACCCGCTTGCGCAGCTCCGGCGAGAGCTGGTCGGGACGGTTGTACGCATTCGACACCGTGGTGCGCGAAACGCCCAGCTCCGCGGCAAGCGAGGCAAGCGTCGCCTGCCGCCGAGTGCGAATCGGACGGCCCATAACCCTGAACCGTAACGGTTCAGAAGGAGATCTGAGAAGCCGACACCGTGGTGATGCTCGGCTGGCACGGGCGTTGTGGCCACTGGCACAAGATGGGGTGATGCGCGGCGTGCCCTGAATGGGGTACGTTATTGATAACGGTTTCCATTACAGGTAGACATCGAGTGACGGGAGAGGGCTGGATGATCACGAACGGGGCGCGTCGCGCGGGGCTGACGGTGGCCATGGTCGGCGCGCTCGCACTGAGCGTCACCGGCTGCGGCAGCGGTGGCGCCGGCGAGACCGCCGCCGACGGCGCCATCCCCGTCGTGGCATCCACCGATGCCTGGGGCAGCGTGTTGCGGGCGGTCGGCGGCGACCAGGTGTCGGTGACCTCGGTCATCGACGCATCCGACGGCGACCCGCACTCCTACGAGAGCACGGCGCGCGACGGCCTCACCTTCACCGACGCCGAGCTGGTGCTCTACAACGGCGGCGGCTACGACACCTTCGCCGGTCAGCTCGCCGGGGAGGCGTCGGATGACACGCCGGTGCTCAACGCCGTCGAGCTCTCCGGGCACGAGGACAGCGGGGAGAGCGGCGATGAGCACGGCCATGGCCACGGCGGTGCCAATGAGCACGTCTGGTACGACATCCACACCGTCGAGACCGTCGCCGACGCCGTGGCCGACGCGCTCGGCAAGATCCGGCCGGCCGAGGCCGAGACCTTCGAGGCCAATGCCGAGAAGTTCACCAAGGCGCTCGGCGACATCGAGGCGAAGCTGGCCGCCATCGGCGAGCACAGTCCCGGCGCGAAGGTGATCGTGACCGAGCCGGTCAGCCACTACCTGCTCGCGGAGGCCGGCCTCGACGACGTCACGCCAGTCGACTTCCGCGACGCCATTGAGAACGAGACCGATGTGCCGGTCGCCGCGCAGGCCGCCGTGCTGCGGCTGGTCAGGAGCGGCGACCTCGCCGCCGTCGTCAACAACCCGCAGACGCAGACGCCGGTGACCGAGGAGCTCGTCGAGGCGGCGCGGAAAGCCGGGGTGGACGTCGTGGACATCACTGAGACACTGCCCAGTGGAGAAAGCAGCTACCTCGGGTGGGTTGGCGGACAAGTGGACGCTCTCAGCGCGGCGGTGAGCCGGTGACCGGTGAGCCGGTCGTCAGTATCCGCGATGCGAGCCTGTCGTTCGGGGCTCGCACCCTCTGGTCCGGCCTGAACCTCGACGTCGGCCGGGGCGAGTTCCTGGCCGTGCTCGGCCCCAACGGCGCGGGCAAGTCGACGCTGTTCGCGGTGCTGCTCGGCAGGCAGCGGCTCTCGTCCGGCACCGCCCACGTCGCCGTGCACGGCATCGGGTACATCCCGCAGCAGGGTGTGGTGGACTTCCCGCGCACGCTGCGCGGCGTCGACCTGGTGAGTCTGGGGCTCGACGGGCACCGCTGGGGCCTCGGGCTGCGGGGCGCCGTCGAGCGCAAGCGCCGGGTGGCCGAGGCGATCGAGGCCGTCGGCGCCGGCCCGTTCGCCCGCAGGCCGCTGCACCGGCTCTCCGGCGGGGAGCAGCAGCGGCTGCGGGTGGCGCAGGCGCTCGTCGGTGAGCCCGAGCTGCTGCTCTGCGACGAGCCGCTGCTCTCGCTCGATCACAACAACCAGCGGGCGGTGAGCGAGCTGATCGAGCGCCGCAGGCGGGAGGAGGGCACGGCCGTGCTGTTCGTGACCCACGAGATCAACCCGGTGCTGTCCTATGTCGACAAGATGCTGTACCTGGTCGACGGCAGGTTCTCCATCGGCAGCCCGGACGAGGTGATGACCTCGGCCACACTGTCCACGCTGTACCGATCGGACGTCGACGTGGTCCGGATCGGCGGCCAGATCCACGTCACCGGCGCGCACAGCTCGGTGTGCGAGGACGACCCACATCATCCCCAGGTGCAGGCGTGACATGACAGAGTTCTTCAACCTCGAGCTGACGCTGCGGCTGCTCGGCCTCGACTTCGTCCAGACAGGACTGCTCGCGGCCGCCGTGCTCGGGCTTGTCTCGGGTGTGCTCGGACCGCTGATCATCATGCGCCGGATGGCGTTCGCGGTGCACGGCACCGCCGAGCTCGCGTTCACCGGCGCGGCGGCGGCGCTGCTGCTCGGCGTGAGCGTCGAGTACGGCTCCCTGATCGGGGCCGTGATCGCCGCGCTGCTGCTCGCGCTGCTCGGCGGGGAGTCGCGCGAACGGGACTCGGTGATCGGCGCGGTGCTGTCGTTCGGGCTCGGCGTCGGCGTGCTGCTGCTGTGGCTGCACGAAGGCAGGGCGGCGAACAAGTTCGGGCTGCTCGTCGGCCAGGTGATCTCGGTCGACTCGGCGAACCTGCGGGTGTTCGCCGTCTCGGGCGCCGTGGTGCTCGGCGTGCTCGCCGTCATCTACCGGCCGCTGCTGTTCGCCAGCGTCGACCCGGTCGTCGCGGCATCGCGCGGCGTGCC
Source organism: Actinophytocola sp. (assembly GCA_009377395.1). Lineage (GTDB taxonomy): Bacteria > Actinomycetota > Actinomycetes > Mycobacteriales > Pseudonocardiaceae > Haloechinothrix_A. The sequence goes on from WHUB01000077.1 coordinate 6,986, forward strand.
GGTCCGGTTCGTCACGCCGATGTTCGCGCTGCTGCTCGGCATCGCGACCGCGCTCGGCGTGCAGACGGTCGGCGTGCTGCTGGTGATCGCGATGCTGGTGACACCGGCCGCCGCCGCGTGCCGGGTCACGTCGTCGCCGCTGCTGGCGACGGTGCTCTCGATCGTGTTCGCCGAGGTCGCCGTGCTCGGCGGCATCGTGCTGTCGCTCGCTCCCGGCGCGCCGATCAGCGCCTTCGTCACCACCATCGCGTTCACGATCTACGTGCTGTGCCGGGTGATCGAGTACCGCAGGTCGCTCGCGACCCGCAGCACGGTCGCTACAACAGCAGAAGCAGAGCCAGCTCCCCGATGACGGCGCCGATGACGCCGCCCGCCGCGATCAGCTTCGGCTCCTCCTGCTGGAACGCGGGCCGCAGCACGCTCTCGTACTCGGCGGCGGGCAGCGCGCGCATGCGTCGCTCGATCATGCCCGCGACGTCCATCGCGTCGGTGAGATAGCCGTTGGCGTTGCGCGTCGCGTCGGGGATCACCGGCAGCGCCCTGAGCGCCGCCGCCTGGTGCAGCTCGCTCACCGCGATGCGCCTGCCGGTCGCGGCGAGCAGCGGCCGGAAGACCCGGGTCTGCTCGTCGACCGCCTCGGTGACGACGTCGTTGATGAGCGCGAGCGTGCGATCCGAGCGGGGGCCACGCAGCACGGCGGTGAGCATGTTCGGCACCGTGAGCACCTCGTCGGCGATCAGCCTGGCGTAGCGGCGCGCCACCTCGGCGTGCCTGCGGTGGAAGCTGCCCTGCACCCGCCATCGGCCGAGCACGGTGATCGGCTCCCGCGGCCAGAACACCAGCGTGATCGCCAGCCAGTCGGTGACGAGGCCGATCAGGGCGCCGAAGATCGGCATCACGAGTGGCTGCCCGGTCAGCGCGAACACCCCGGCCTGCGCGAGGCCGATGACCAGGCCGAACCAGACGCCGGAGCGGGCGATGAAGCGCAGCTCGGGCCGCGCCAGCTCCCTGACGATGCGGACGAGGCGGTCGTCGTCGGCGGTGAGCTGGGCGAGCGCGAACTGCTTGACGTCGACGACGCTGTCGATGTTCTCCCGCAGCTCGGTGAGCAGCTGGCTGACGATGCGCGGCGCGGCGAGCTGCACCTGTTTGATCACCACGTCCTGCGCGAGTGGCGGCAGCGCCTCCCAGACGTTCGGGTGATGCTCGGTGATGACGTCGCGCGCGATGGCGTCGACCGTGTTCAGCAGTGGTTGCTCGATCTCGGCGTTGACGCGGTCGACGTCGATGCGGGCGAGCACCTCGCGCGGGTCGATCAGCCGGGTGGTGAGCAGCTCGGCCGCGATGGCGGCGATCCGGCCTCGGTGCTTCGGCACGACGCCCTGCCAGCCGAGCGTGCGGCGCGCCGGGCGGAACATCATCTCGATCGCCGCGCGCTTGGTGACGTAGCCGATGATCGCGCCGACGATCGGGATCGCGACGTAGATCAGCACCGTCACCTCCAGTCAGTGCAGCATCAGCAGCACTTGCAGCTCGCCGACCAGTCCACCGATGATCGCGCCGACGGCGATCAGCTTCCACTCGTCCTGCCGGAACGCCGGTCGCAGCAGTTGCTCGAACTCGAACCGGTTCAGCCTACGCATCCGCTCGACGATGGTGTTGCGGACGTCGAGCGCGCCGACGGCGTAGTCCTCGGCGTGGTGCACCGTGTCCGGCACCCGCTCCATGGCCTTCTGCGCCACGGTCGCCTTCATCTCCTGGAACCGGCTGGTGCCGACCGCCGCCACCACGAACGGCTTGATGACGCCCGCCTGCGAGTCGACGGTGCGCTGCACCTCGCGCTGGATCAGCTGGAACAGCCGGTCGGACTTCGGTCCGTTCAGGACGGCCTCGACGATGTTCGGGACGGTGATGACCTCGGCGGCGATCATGTCGCCGTAGTCGGCGGCGACCTCGTTCCTTCGCTTCTGGAACACGCCCTGCCAGGTGAACACGCCGAAGTACTTGCGCGGCTCGCGCGGGAGGAAGATCATCTTCAGGGCGAGCCAGTCGGTGAGCCAGCCGATCAGGAAACCGAAGATCGGCATCACCAGCGGCTCGTGCGTCAGCGTCCACACCGCGAGCTGCACCAGGCCGAGCGCGAATCCGAAGTAGACGCCGGACCGGGCGATGAAACGCATCTCCGGCCGTGAGATGTCGCGGATCAGCCGGTTCAGCAGCTCCTTGTCGCGGACCAGGTTGGTCACGACCATGTGCTTGATGTCGAAGACGTCCTCGATGTTGTCGGCGACCTGCCGCATCAGCTTCGCGATGGCGTTCGGCGCCTGCGCCCGCACCCGTTCGAGCAGCATGCGCTGCGCGCGCGCCGGCAGCATCTCCCAGAGCTGCGGCTGGTACCGCGTCATGACCTCGCGGGTCACCTCGTCGACGGCGTCGAGCAGCGGGCCCTCGATCTCCTTGGCGATCTGCTCCGGGTCGAGCCGGGCGAAGATCTCGCGTGGGTTGACCAGGTTGCGGGTCAGCGTCTCGGTCGCGATCACCGCCATCCGCTCGGCGTTGGCGGGTAGCACGCCCTGCCAGCCGAGGTACGGCTTGATGCCCACGAACTCGCGCGGGCGGAACATCATCTCGATCGCGACGCGCTTGGTGACGTAGCCGATCAGCGCCGCGATGAACGGGATGGAGGCGTAGACGACACCGGTGGTCACGCCATCAGACCCGGCCCGCCGCCCTGCGTATGCGGGCGATCTCGGCCAGCAGCACGCCCGCGGCGACCGAGGCGTTGAGGGACTCCACGCCCGCCGCCATCGGGATCGACACCGCCTCGTCGCAGGTCTCGCGCACCAACCGCGAAAGTCCCCGGCCTTCCGAGCCGAGCACGACGACCAGCGGGTCCGCCGCCAGCTCGAGCGCGTCGATGTCGGTCGCGCCGTCGGCGTCGAGGCCGACGATCATCAGCCCTTCCGCCGCGAACGCCTTGAGCTGGCGGGTCAGGTTCGTCGCGACCGCGATCGGCAGCTGCGCCGCCGTGCCCGCGCTGGTCCGCCAGGTCACCGCCGTGACCCCGGCACTGCGACGCTGCGGCAGCAGCACGCCGTGCGCGCCGAACGCGGCGGCGGAGCGGATCACCGCGCCGAGATTGCGGGGGTCGGTCACGCCGTCGAGCGCGACCAGCAGCGGCGGATCGCCCGAGTCGCGAGCCGCCCGCAGCAGCTCGTCCGGCTCGGCGTAGTCGAACGGCGGCACCTGGAGCCCGAGGCCCTGGTGCATCGCGTTGCGGGTCTTGCGGTCCAGCTCGTCGCGGGGGACCTCCAGCACCGAGATGCCCTTGTCGGCCGCGATGCGCACCGCCTCTTTCACCCGGTCGTCGGCGTCGATGCCGATCGCGACGTAGAGCGCCTCGGCGGGCACGTCGGCGCGCAACGCCTCGGCGACCGGGTTGCGGCCCGCGATCAGCTCGGGCTGTTGCGCCTTCTTCTCCCGCTGCTTGGCCGTCTGGTGGCGGGCCTTGGACTTCGCGATCGCGCGCCGCTGCTTCGGATGGCCCGGGCGCATCTCCGCCCTCGGCGTCGGCCCCTTGCCTTCGAGCCCCTTCGACCGCTGGCCACCGGAGCCGGTGACGGCGCCCTTCTTCGTACCGGGCTTGCGGATGGCGCCCTTGCGCTTCGAATTGCCAGCCATCAGTCGGATTTCACCTGCCAGGTCGCGCCGTCCGGAGTGTCCGCCACCGAGATACCCGCCTTCGCCAGCCGGTCACGCACGTCGTCGGCGGTGGCGAAGTCCTTCGCCGCCCGCGCCTGCTGCCGCTGTTCCAGCATGCCGTCGACCAGCGAGGCGAGCGCCTGCTGCGTGCCGCTGTCGGCGCCGGTGCTCTCCTGCCGGGTGAGCGGGTCGATGCCGAGAACGCCGGTCATGGCCCGCACCGCGCCCGCGTGCTCGGCGACGAGCGTGTCGTCGCGCTCGTCGAGTGCGGTGTTGCCCTCCCGCACGGTGTTGTGGATGACGGCGAACGCCTGCGGCGTCGCGAGGTCGTCGTCCATGGCGGCGGCGAACTCGGCGGGCACCGCGCCCGGTTCGACGTCGCCGACCTGCGATGCGGCGCGGCGCAGGAACTGCTCGACGCGCCGGTAGCCCTGCCTGGCCTCGGCCAGCGCCTCGTCCGAGTACTCGATCGTGGAGCGGTAGTGCGGCTGGATCAGGTAGTAGCGCAGCTCCTGCCCGGTTGCCTTGGCCAGCATCGCCGGGATCGAGACGACGTTGCCGAGCGACTTCGACATCTTCTCGCCCGACATCGTCACCCAGGCGTTGTGCAGCCAGAACCGCGCGAAGCCGTCGCCCGCCGCCCGCGACTGGGCGCGCTCGTTCTCGTGGTGCGGGAACACCAGGTCGACGCCGCCGCCGTGGATGTCGAACTCCGAGCCGAGGAACGTCGTCGCCATGGCGGAGCATTCGAGGTGCCAGCCCGGCCTGCCCTCGCCCCACGGCGTCGGCCACGACGGCTCGCCCGGCTTCGCGCTCTTCCACAGCGTGAAGTCGCGGGGGTCGCGCTTGCCCTCGGCGGCCGTTTCGCCCTGCTGCACCTCGTCGGGCCGCTGCCCGGACAGCCTGCCGTAGTCGGGAAACGACGTGACGTCGAAGTACACGTCGCCGCCGGACACGTAGGCGTGGCCGGAGTCGATCAGCCGCCGCATCAGCTCGACCATCTGCGTGACGTGACCGGTCGCACGTGGCAAAGCCGACGGCGGCAGGCAGCCGAGCGCGTCGTAGGCCGCCTCGAACTCCCGCTCGTGCGTGAAGGCCCACTCCCACCACGGGCGTCCCGCGTCGGCCGCCTTGGTGAGGATCTTGTCGTCGATGTCGGTGACGTTGCGGACGAACAGCACGTCGAGGCCGTTGTGCGTGAGCCAGCGGCGCAGCACGTCGTAGTTCAACGCGCCCCGGATGTGACCGATGTGCGGGGTCCCCTGCACGGTCGCACCACAGACGTAGATCGACGCCCGGCCGGGCGTGGCGGGCTCGAACGGCCGGATGGTGCGGGCGGCGGTGTCGTGCAGGTGCAGTGTCACGCCGAAATGGTACGGGGTGGCGTGATCAGGGCGGATAGACGGTGTCGACGACGCCGCGCACGAAGCCGTCGAGGTCGTCGAGGCCCTGCGCGGCGAGCGCGTCCTCGGGGTGGGCGAGCAGGCTGAGCAGTGTCGACTGCATGGTGCGCGCGAGGACGCGGGAGCGTGCCGTGGTGCCGGGGAGCCCGGCGGCGCGGTGCAGCCGTTCGTACATCGCGAAGTCGATCTCGGTCTGCCTGGCGAGCAGCCGGCTCAGCTCGGGGCGGCGCATCGCCTCGGCGTGCAGTTCGAGCAGCGCGACGAGCCGGGGCCGGTCGGTGCTGGTGCCGCGCCGGATCAGCTCGGCGAGCACGGCGACCAGGTCGCCGCGGTTCGTCGGCATGGCCACAGTCAGCTGATCTTGGTCGGCGAGGTAGCGCTGGTAGACCCGCTCGGCCGCCGCGAGCAGCAGCGCGTCGCGGGTGGGGAAGTAGTTCTTGGCCGTGCCGACCGGCAGTTCGGCGGCGCGGTCGACGTTGCGGTGGGTGAGCCGGTGCGCGCCGCCCTCGGCGAGCACGTCGATCGCGGTGTCCCGCAGCAGGTCCCTGCGTTCCCGGTTCTGCGCCATGCCGTCCCTTCTTGCCATTCCACCACACCAGTGGTACCACTGTAGAGGTGGTTAGGTTCGACGCGCTCAGGTATGCCGCGCTCGCGTTCGCGATCGGGCTAGCGGTTCACGGCGTCGACCACGCCGTCCGGGGGTTCGACGTGGTGAGCGGTGAGGTCGCCGTCGCGGGCAACGTCCAGCTGGTCGCGGCGATGGTCACGGTCGCGCTGGTGTTCCTCGGCCACCGGTTCGCGCCGATCGCCGCGATCCTGATCGGCGCGGGCAGCGCGCTCGGGTTCAGTGCCGCGCACCTGCTGCCGGCGTGGAGCGTACTCAGCGACTCGTTCATTACCCCGGCGCCCGGCGTGACGGCGTTCTCGTGGGTCACCGCGCTGCTCGAGATCGGCACCGCGCTCGTATTCGCCGTCGTCGGCGCACGCCAATTACGTACGGCCCCGGCTACGGCGTGATCACTCTGCTGGCAGCAGCAGCGCGGTGGCGATGGCCGCGATGCCTTCGCCCCGTCCGGTGAGGCCGAGGCCGTCGGTGGTCGTGCCGGACACGCTCACCGGGCCGCCCAGCACGTCGGAGAGCTGCGTCTGGGCCTCTTCCCGCCGCGTCCCGATCTTGGGTACGTTGCCGATGACCTGCACCGAGGCGTTGCCGAGCCGCCAGCCTGCCGCGTCGATCCTGGCACGCACCTCGGCGAGCAGCTCGGCGCCGTGCGCGCCGGACCAGCGCGGGTCCCCGGTGCCGAACACCGATCCCAGGTCACCGAGCCCCGCCGCCGACAGCACCGCGTCGCACAGCGCGTGCGCCGCGACGTCGCCGTCGGAGTGCCCGGCGCAGCCGTCGACGCCGTCCCAGCGAAGTCCGGCGATCCAGCAGGGCCTGCCGGATTCGATGGGGTGGACGTCGACGCCCTGACCGATGCGCGGTGTCACGCTTCCTCCTTCGCCGCGAGGACGGCCTCCGCGACCGCGAGGTCGAACGACGTGGTGATCTTCATGGCGTCAGGATGACCCGCGACCGTGCTCACCCGCTCGCCGAGCCGCTCGACCAGGCCGGCGTCGTCGGTCGCCGCATCGGACCCCACCGCGTAGGCCGCCCGCAGCACGGCGTCGGTGAACCCCTGCGGGGTCTGCACCGCCCGCAGCGCGCTCCGATCCTGGGTCGCGGTGATCATGCCCGCCGCGTCGACCACCTTCACGGTGTCCGTCACCGGCAGCACCGGGACCGCGGCCGGAGCGCCGTCGCCGATCGCGGCGACGACCGCGCGGGTCACCTCGGCCGGGGTGAACGCGCGCGCGGCGTCGTGCACCAGCACGACGTCGAAGGTGCCGGGGGGAATGGCGCCGAGCGCGAGCCGGACCGACGACGTCCGGTCGGGGCCGCCCCTGACGACCTCGCACCGGTCGCCGAACGAGCCGAGCACCCGCACGAACTCGTCGTAGTGGTCCTGCGGTGCCGCGACGACGACCGCGTCGACCACCCCGGAGTCGAGCAAGCCGCCGACGGCGCGTGCGAGCAGCGAGACGCCTCGGACCTCGACCAGGGCCTTGGGCACCGACGCGCCCAGTCGCTCACCCCTGCCTGCGGCAGGGACGATCGCGACGACCTTGAGTCGATCAGGCTCGGAATCAGGGTCGGGCAAGTGCCCTAGCCGTCGATCCCCTGGTGAGCGCCGGCGACACCGGCGCCGATCCGCTCATCCCCGGCGTCACCGTCCGGTCCCGTCTTCTCGAGAACCTCGTCGAGCAAGGTCTCCGCCTTGCCTTCGTCGGTGCCTTCCGCGAGTGCGAGCTCGCTCACCAGTATCTGCCGGGCCTTCGCCAGCATCCGCTTCTCACCAGCGGAAAGGCCACGGTCCTTCTCTCGCCGCCAGAGGTCGCGCACCACTTCGGCCACCTTGTTCACATCGCCGGAGGCGAGCTTCTCGAGGTTGGCCTTGTACCGACGAGACCAGTTGGTTGGCTCCTCGGTGTGGGGAGTACGCAGCACATCGAAGACGTGGTTCAGGCCGTCCTGGCCGACCACGTCGCGGACCCCGACGATCTCGGCGTTGTCCGCGGGGACACGAACGGTGAGATCGCCCTGCGCGACCTTGAGGACGAGGTACTGCTTCTCCTCGCCCTTGATCACGCGGGTTTCGATTGCTTCGATGAGTGCGGCACCGTGGTGCGGGTAGACGACGGTCTCTCCGACCTTGAAAACCATGTGTCCTCTGCCCCTTTCGCTGGTTCCATGCTAGCACGCGGCTTACCGGCGCCCCCACCGCCCCGGCATCCGTCATCGCAGGTCAGCGGCCTAAGCATACGACGGAGGGGGTTGACAAAACAGGGGTATGCATGCTCATGCAGGTGATGGCGCGCCGTCCTCGGGTCAGCGGGGGTGTCTACTGTGGAGCCGACTGGCTCCCGGGGTGGTCGCCGTCTTCGTCATGCCGGACACGCGTTAGGCTTTCCGCGCACATAGTCCGGCACAGGAAGGACACCGGAGCTCATGCGGCAGCAGAAAGGTCGCTCATTCGGCAGGCGCTTCGCCTCGATGGCGCTGGGGGTCGCGGCGACCGCGCTCTTCGCAGGCTGCAGCGCTGGGCAGCTCGCCCAGACCAGCACCGAGCTTCCAGCCGTCAACGGCGACTTGGGGTCGACCGGCACGGTGGTGGTCAACAACGCGGTCATGGCCTACCCGGAGGGCGGGGAGGACTACTGGGCGGACGGCTCCGACGTGCCGCTGCACATGAGCATCGCCAACCGGGGCGAGAGAGATGACGCGCTCCGCTCGGTCACGAGCTCGGTGACCGACGACGTCGCCATCGAAGGTGACACGGTGATCGACGCGCACAAGGCGCTGACCGTCGGCGGCGGGACCGCCGAGGTGTCGGGCGAGCCGGGCGCCGAGGTGGGTTCCGGTGAGGTCGGCGTGGCGACTGTGACGCTGCGCGGCATCAAGCAGGACCTGTTCCCGGGCCAGGTCGTGTACGTGACGCTGACGTTCGAGAAGGCAGGGACAGTCAAGCTGCGGGTGCCGATCGAGGCGACGGAAGAGCCTCGTACCGATGAGGCGCACGGCGGGTCCGGCTCGGGGCACTGAGCCGCGTTCGCCGGTGAGAGCTGACGAGTCGGCCGAGGACAGGTTCCGGCGTGAGTTCGGCCGTCCGCCGGCCGGAGCATGGGCGGCGCCTGGCCGGATCAACCTGATCGGCGAGCACACCGACTACAACGACGGCTTCGTGCTGCCGATGGCGCTGCCGCAGCGGATCACCGTGACGGCGGCGCCGCGCGATGACGACACGCTGCGGCTGGTCTCGCGGCAGGCGGACGCCCGCGCCGAGCTGGCGATAGGCGACCTCGAACCGGGTGGTGTCACCGGCTGGGCGGCGTACCCGGCCGGGGTGGTGTGGGCGTTACGGCAGCGAGGCCATCGGGTGCGCGGGCTGGATCTGCTTGTCGACGGCGACGTGCCGCTCGGTGCCGGGCTGTCGTCGTCGGCCGCGCTGGAATGCGCCACCGCGCTCGCCCTCGCGGATCTCTATGACGTCTCGCTGGCGGGTGTCGAGCTCGCCGAGCTGGCGCGGTATGCCGAGAACGAGTTCGCCGGGATGCCGTGCGGGGTCATGGACCAGGCGGCGGCGGTGCTGTGCCGGGCCGGGCACGCGCTGCTGCTCGACACCAGGAGCATGGCGACGACGCAGGTGCCGTTCGACCCGGCCGCCGAGGGGTTGGCGCTGCTGGTCATCGACACCCGCGCGCCGCACCGGCTCGTGGATGGCGCCTACGCGGCGCGCCGTCGTGGCTGTGAGCGGGCGGCCGCCGTGCTCGGCGTGGCGGCGTTGCGTGACATCGGCAACGAGGATCTTGATACGGCTCTCGCGGTGCTGTCTGAGCCGGAGCTGCGGGCGCGGGTGCGGCACGTGGTGACGGAAAATGAGCGGGTGGAGCGGTTCGTCGAGCTGCTGCGGGCGGGCAGGCTCGGCGAGGCCGGTCCGGTGCTGACGGCCTCGCACGTGTCGCTGCGCGACGACTACGAGGTCACGTGCCCTGAGCTGGACGCGGCGGTGGAGGCGGCGCTCGCGGCAGGCGCGCTCGGCGCGCGGATGACCGGCGGCGGCTTCGGCGGCTGCGTGATCGCGTTGGTCCCGGAGGAGCGGGTGGAGCGCTGCGCCGCCGAGGTGCGGCAGGCGTTCGACCGGAGCGGCTTCGCCGGGCCTGCGGCGTTCGCTGCCACGCCGTCGGACGGTGCCCGCCGGGTGTGGTGAAGGGGCGCCTACGGCTCGTCGAGTTCGGCCAAAAGCTCACCGAGTACCCGAGCGAGGTCCGGGAGCTTGTCGGAGAGCACCTGCCACACGATGGCGTCGTCGACCATCGCATAGCCGTTAATCAACACATTGCGAAAGGCCACGATCCGGGCAAGTTCAGGCACCTTCGCGGCGAGCGCAGGATCGACTCTGGACAGCTGGTTGAGAGCCTCGCCGACAATCTCGAACTGACGCTCGACCGCCGATTTCAGCATGTCGTCGGCCTGATAGTCGGCGAAGGCCTTGCCCTGTCGGAACTTATCGAGCCGTTCGGTCGCTCGCAGCGCGTCCCATAGATACGCGCGTGGATCAGGCCGCATAGAGGTTTTCCCTCGTCCGCATGACCCGGTCGCGAAAGTACGGATTCTGCACGCTGCGCGCCGTGACCACGTCCACCGATCGTCCGAAGATCGACTCCAGGCCCTCCTTCAGCCCGAAGTACGCGCGAAATAGTCGAACGCGGGATCGATATCGAACTCAACCAACACGTCGATATCGCTGGACACCTCGTCGAAGGAATCTTCGGTGGCAGAGCCGAACAGATCCAGCCGCCGCACCCCTAGCTCACGGCACAGGACCTCGATCTCATGCCTCTTGGATGCGACTACGGCATGCACGGCACTCACCTCCAAGAGGCATGAGATCGAGGTCCTGTGCCGTGAGCTAGGGGTGCGGCGGCACAGGACCTCGATCTCATGC
>WHUB01000077.1:17646-18306 GCA_009377395.1 Actinophytocola sp.
CCCTGACCTACGGTTTACAAGGCTGGGCGACAGCGGCGACTGTGGTCTCTACCAGGCACTTTGGTCACATTGGCGGCCTCCATGGCCCCAGCGTTCACGCTGATCATCCTGGTTTCGTGCCATGAACCGTGCCACGATTTCCGGGTGCTGGGGCGCGTGCCCTCAGTCGTGGTCCCATGCGAGCGCGTGGGCGTATGAGTCGCGTACTTGCGTGAGGCAGTCCGCTGCGGGTGGTAGGTCGCGAGTTTGGTGCCCGAGTTGGGCGTGCCAGTCGAACTTCGGGAGCGAGCGGAATACGTACGGTCTGACCTTCCAGCCGGTGACGCGGTGGACCAGGCTTGCTGCCTCCTGGTTGAGCGCGTCGAGTCGGCCCAGCGCGGCGAGGTCGTAGAGATCACGGGCGGCGGCGCGGTCCATCCATGCTGCGGTTTTCATTGCGACGAACGCTGTCAGGGTGGGTACGCGCAACATGACGTCGTTGACGTCGGAGTAGCGTAACGAGACTGTTGTGCGTTCCGTTGGCCATGCGGCCAGTTCCCGGTGGTGGGAGGTGCTGAGCAGTTGGATCCGCACCTCTATGCCGTCTCGACTGAGCAGGCGTGCGGGCTCGCTTGATCGCACCGTGTCGAGTAATGGTTGCCAGAAGGAGCCCGGGAACTC
>WHUB01000078.1 GCA_009377395.1 Actinophytocola sp.
GCGCACCACGGACACACGATGTCCGACCAGATATCGATCCTCATACCCGATGCAACACACCGAGACCGCTGCGTCTTCCTCATGATTCATGGCCGATGTCGTCGGTGCCGGTCGGGTGCTCTGTTCGCCGGGACTCGCGCCGCTGAGGTCGCTGGTTCAATCCCAGGGACGGTCATCCTTCGTGCTCGGCGAGTAGGCCGTTGGCGATCACGTCGGTCGCGGCGGCGAGGAGTTCGCGGAGTTCGGGTTCGGTTCGGCGCAGGGAGTCGGGTCGTCAGGCGAGGCTGATGATGCCGTTCCAGGCGGACCAGAGCACGGTCGCGACGTCCTCGGGATCGACCTTACGCAGCGTGCCTGCCTCGATTCCGGCGCGGAGGGCGTCGACCATGCGACCGTTCTGTTCGGCTAGGGCGCGGTCTCCGCATCGTTCGTCCGGCAGGCCGGCGCGACGCTGCGCCGCTCGTTCGGCAATCCGATCCTGTGCGCCTGGGCCGCCGACGATCACGTCTTCCCGCTGGACCACGCCCGCCGCTACGCCCACGAACTCGGCGCCGACCTGCGCACCATCGACGACTCCTACACCTACACGGCAGAGGACCAATCCGAACATACCGCCCAAGTCCTCGCCGACTGGCTGGACAAGCCCTAGCCCTGTTCCGTGGTGACGATCTCGTCGGCGTGGTCGATCACCCAGGCCAGCAGCGGCACCAGCAGTGCCGCCAGCTCCTCGCCGCGCGACGTGAGGCTGTAGTCGACGCGTGGCGGGATCACGGGATGCGCCTCGCGGTGGACAAGGCCGTCGCGTTCGAGCGTCTTCAACGTCTGGGCGAGCATCTTCTCGCTGATGCCCTCGGCGATGCGGCGGAGCTCGCCCCACCGTCGTGGCTCCTCGGCGAGCGCGGCCAGCACGAGCACGCCCCACTTGCTCGTCACATGGTCGAGCACCATCCGGCTGGGGCACTGTGCGGGGAAGATCTCGGCGTCGAACCGACGGCGTAGTTCGGTGACCCGGTTACTTACCGACATGCTAGTACCTTACTTGAAAGTGGGTACCTGCGTTGGGGAAGTAGGCTCTCCGTCGATGGGTTGGTACGGGGCAGACACAGTCACCGACGAAAGGAACCCATCATGTCGATCGTGGTCACCGGAGCCACCGGACACCTCGGCCGCCTCGTCGTGGCGGCGCTGCTCGAACGCGGTGTGCCCGCGGCCGACATCGTCGCGACGGGCCGGGCCACGGACAAGATCGCCGATCTCGCGGAGGGTGGCGTGCGGGTCGCCACGACGGACTTCGACGACCCGGCGAGCCTGCGCGCGGCGTACGCCGGTGCCGACCGGGTGCTGCTGATCTCCGGCACCGACATCGGCCGCCGCCCCGAACAGCACCGCAACGCCATCGAGGCGGCACGCGACGAGGGCGTGCGGCTGCTGGCCTACACCAGCATCGCCAACGCCGACGTCTCGCGGATGACGCTCGCGGCCGATCACCAGGCGACCGAGGCGATCCTGCGCGAGTCCGGCGTGCCGTTCGCGCTGCTGCGCAACGGCTGGTACCTCGAGAACTACACCGCGCAACTGCCCGCGGTGCTGTCGCACGGCGCGCTGTTCGGCAGCGCGGGCGACGGCAAGATCAGCGCGGCCGCCCGCGCCGACTACGCGGTCGCCGCCGCGGTGGTGCTCACCGGTGACGGCCACGAGGGCAAGGTCTACGAGCTCGGCGGGGACCAGGCGTTCACCCTCGCCGACCTGGCGCAGGAGATCGCCTCGGCCAGCGGGCAGGACGTCGAGTACCGGGACCTGCCGGTCGAGGAGTACATCCGGGTGCTCGTCCAGGCCGGGTTGCCCGAGGGGTACGCCGTCGTGCTCGCGGACTCCGACCTCGGCATCGCCCGCGGCGAGCTGGAGGTCACGTCCGGGGACCTGTCGCGACTGATCGGACGGCCGACGACCTCGCCCGCCCCAGGGCGTGGCCAGCGCGCTGCCTGTCGGTGGCGTGCGGTAGAGATGAGGACGTGACCTCTTCGCCGCACCCGCCTCACTCCGACGACGTTCCCGCGCTCCGCGAGCGAGCCGAGGCGCTGCTGCGGCAGCTCGCGGGGCCGGACGCGTCGCTGCGCGAGGACCAGTGGGCGGCGATCGAAGCGCTGGTGGTGCGGCACAGTCGCGCGCTCGTGGTGCAACGCACGGGGTGGGGCAAGTCCGCGGTGTACTTCGTGGCCACCGGGCTGTTGCGGTCGCGCGGGGCGGGCCCGACGGTCATCGTGTCGCCGCTGCTCGCCCTGATGCGCAACCAGATCGAGGCGGCCAACCGGGCGGGCATCGCGGCGGTGACGATGAACTCGGCCAACCAGCACGAGTGGGGCGAGGTCGAGTCCGCCGTCGCCGCCGGTGAGGTCGATGTGCTGCTGGTCAGCCCGGAGCGGCTGAACAACCCGGACTTCCGCGACGCCGTGCTGCCCAAGCTCGCCGCGACGGCCGGGATGCTGGTGGTCGACGAGGCGCACTGCATCTCCGACTGGGGGCATGACTTCCGGCCGGACTACCGCAGACTGCGCACCCTCATCGAGGACCTGCCGGACGGCGTCCCGGTGCTGGCGACGACGGCGACCGCCAACGACCGGGTCGTGGCGGACGTCTCGGACCAACTGCTGCCCGGCGATCATGACGCGCGACCCGTCGTGCTGCGCGGCGCGCTCGACCGGGAGAGCCTGCGACTGGCGGTCGTCGCGCAACCGACGCCGGAACAACGCCTTGCCTGGCTGGCCGACCGGCTCGGCGAACTCCCCGGCTCCGGCATCGTCTACACCCTCACCGTCGCCGCGGCCCACGACACGGCCGCGCACCTGCGCGAGCTCGGGTTCGACGTCGCGGCGTACAGCGGCAAGACCGAACCCGCGGAACGGTCGCAGGCCGAGCAGGACCTCCTCGACAACAAGGTCAAGGCGCTGGTCGCCACCTCGGCGCTGGGGATGGGGTTCGACAAGCCGGACCTCGGGTTCGTCATCCACCTCGGCGCGCCGTCCTCGCCGATCGCCTACTACCAGCAGATCGGCCGGGCCGGGCGCGGCGTCCAGCGCGCCGAGGTGATCCTGCTGCCCGGCGCGGAAGACCAGGCGATCTGGGACTACTTCGACTCGCTGAGCTTTCCCGACGAGCTACAGGTCGATCAGGTGCTCGACGCGCTCAGCGGTCAGGAGAAGCCGCTGTCGACGGCCCGGCTCGAGCCCACGGTCGAGCTGTCGCGGTCACGGCTGGAGCTGGTGCTGAAGGTGCTCGACGTCGACGGTGCGGTGCGGCGGGTGCGCGGCGGCTGGCTGGCCACCGGACAGTCGTGGCAGTACGACGGACCGCGCTACGCCCGGGTCGCGCAGGCACGCAAGGTTGAGCGGCAGGCGATGCTGGAGTACCAGAACACCGACGGCTGCCGGATGGAGTTCCTGCTGCGCCAGCTCGACGACCCGCATGCGGTGGCGTGCGGGCGGTGCGACAACTGCACCGGCGACCGCTGGGCGACCGACGTCGACGAGGCGGCCGTGGCGGCCACGGCGCAGCGGCTGCGACAGCCCGGGGTGGAGATCACGCCCCGGCGGCAGTGGCCCACCGGCATGACCGCCCTGGGACTCTCGTTGTCCGGGCGGATCCCCGCGACCGAGCAGGCCGAACCGGGCCGGGCGCTGGGACGGCTGACCGACATCGGCTGGGGAGTGCGGCTGCGAGAGCTGCTCGACCCGAGCGCCGCGGACGGCGCGGTCCCGGAGCCGGTGTTCGCCGCCTGCGTTCAGGTGCTCGCCGCGTGGGACTGGCCGCAACGGCCGGTCGCGGTCGTCGGCGTCCCGTCGACGCACCGACCGATGCTCGTGGCCGACCTGGTCGACCGCCTCGCGCAGACCGGGCGGCTGCGGCCGCTCGGGTTCCTCGAGGCTGACGCGGGCGCCGGCCACCGAGCGAACAGCGCGCAGCGGGTGTCGGACCTGGCGAAACGGCTGCGGATACCCGACGACCTCGCCGCCGGCCTGGCCGGTCTGGACGGGCCGCTGCTGCTGGTGGACGACCAGACGGACTCGGGCTGGACGCTGACCATGGCCGCCCGGCTGCTCCGCCGCGCCGGGGCGCCCGCCGTCCTGCCGTTCGTCCTCGCCGCCGCCAACTGAGGCGTCATGGCCGGGTCGACGGCTCGCGCACCCGCAGGATGAGCAGCCCGGACACCGTCATGCCGACCGCGACCATGACGCCGAGCGCGGCGTAGCCCCAGACTGCCAGCAGCGCGCCGCCGACGGCGGCGCCGAGCAGGTAGCCGAGCTGGGTCACGGCGCTGCGGAGGGCCATCATGGCGCCCGCCTGCCCGGGCAGCAGCTCCAGCGCCAGGCCGCTCGAGACCGGAGTCCGAACGCCGGCCGCGACGCCGACGAGGCAGAACAGCACGACGGCGGGAACCATGCCGAGGCGCACGGCGAGGAGCGCGAGTCCGAGGGCGGCCATCGCGACAGCGGCCGCCGCGACCAGCCGCCTGCGCGCGACGCGGGCCACTAGCCGGCCACTGCGGGTCGACGCGGCGAAGAACGCCGCCGCCCCCGCGGCCAGCAGCCAGCCCGCGGTGGCCGCGTCCACCGCCAGCGTCTGGATGAAGAACGCCCCGACGAAGGTCAGCAGCGCCGTCCAGCAGCCGTAGGCCAGCAGCTCCGCGCCGATCCACCGCCGTGCGTTCCGGTCGGCGACGAGGGCGCGGAGGGGGACGTCGGCCTGCTGCCTGCCGGGGCGCAACCGGTGCCCGAGGATCAGGGTCGCCACCGCCAATGCGGCGGGCACCGCGTGGGCCGCGCGCCACGACAGCCACTCGGTCACCGTTCCGGCCAGCGGGTTGACGATGATCCAGGCGAGCGCGTTCGCTCCCGCGACATGGCCGATCGCCCAGGCGCGATCGTGTCCGCTGAACCCGGCCACGCCGGCGAACCCGGCAGTCAGCAGCGCCGCGAGCGCCACTCCGACGAGGACATGGGCGAGTAGGAACACGACCAGGTTCGGGGCAATGGCGACCGCGCCCGACACGCCGATGGTGAGCGCGGCCCCGCCGCGCAGCAGGCGGGGAACGCCGACCGCCTCGACACGCCGGGTCAGCAGCAGGGAGACGACCACGGCCACGCCCGCGGTCACGGTCCGCGCCTGTCCGGCGACGGCGACGGAGGTCCGCAGCTCGGCCGCGACCGCCACCACCGTCGGCGCGAGCACGACCAGCAGCGCCTGCGAGGTTGTCGTCGCCAGCACCAGCGGGGCGATGCGGGCGGCGGGCATCACTCCGCACCGGCGAGGTTGATGGAGACCGGCGCGTAGTGGAGCTCGCCGTGGTCCAGCTGCACGCCGAGCATGCCGTGCCGCCCGTCGCGATCCCGGATGTAGTCCGCGCGGACGTGCCATACCGCCGCGCGACCGCCGTCGAGCAGGTGGGGCAGCGGCGGGCCGTGATCCTCGTCGGGTTCGTTGTCGCGGTCGTAGACGATGTACGTCGGGCCGCCGTCTCGTACCTCGAGCCGGACCTCACGCACGGTGCACGGCCCTCGTCCGACGTTGCGGACCTCGATCTGCGCCCATTCCACGCGATCGACGTCGAACAGCTGACTTGGTCGTATGTCGATGACGGCGCCCTGCAACCGGAACCGGTGTTCCGCGAGTTCGCGTTCCTCCTCCTGGTTCCGCCGGCGCTCGGCACGTTCGCGTTGCTGGAACCAGACGGTCCAGCCGATGTTCACCAGCGTCGCGCCGACCGCGATCGCCGCGAGGACCAGGTCGGCGGTGGTCACCGGTCAGCCGAGAGTCACTGTGCCGCGGTAGGCGGGGCCGCCGATCATGAACAGTGCCGGCACGGCGACGACCAGCGACCTCGAGTGTGCGAACACGGCCGGCTCCTTCCCGCGGTGGCGTGGTCACCCCGTAGTTCGATCCCCGGTGGCCGGCCGTTTCAGGGCCGCCGATACCAATTGGCTCTCGACTTCGGGTGCCCGACTTACCGGGTTGATGGGCGAACGTCATACTTTGGGGTATGGCGAATGACGGGTCTCGTCGGGGGAATGCACGAGCCTGGTATGCGGCTCTTCTCGCTCTACTCACGGTCGTGGTGCTCACGTTGTCTGGTTGCCAGTACTCCAGCGACGCCTCCTCATCGGCGGAGATGACCGGCACGCCGGCCGCGGGCAGCACCGATGCTCCGGCCACCAGCACCGAGCCGCCGCCGGCTCCGGTCACCATCCAGCCGGACGGCGGCAAGGACGTGACCCCGGTCGCCCCGATCACCGTCACCGTCCCCGGCCGGACGCTCACCGACGTCTCCGTGAACAATATCGTCACCGGCGTCACCGTGGACGGCTCGCTGTCGCCGGACGAATCCACCTGGCACATCGGCGAACCCCTCGGCTACGGCAACCGGTACCGGGTCGTCGTGCACTCGGTCGGACCCGACGGGGACCGGGAGCGGACCACCGGCATGATCACGACCCTGACCCCGGCGGACACCTTCGAGGCGAACCTGATTCCGGCGCCGTCGCTGGTGCAGCGCAGCGGGATCGGGGTCGGGCAGCCGATCGTCTTCCAGTTCACCAAGCCGGTGCGGAACCGGGCTCGAATCGAACGGCAGCTCTCCGTGGTGACCGAGCCGAAACAGCAGGGATCCTGGTACTGGATGGACAGCCAGAACGTGCACTACCGGCCGAAGCATTTCTGGCGACCGGGCACCGAGATCACCGTCAAGGGCATGGTCTACGGCGTGGACCTCGGCGGCGGCGTCTTCGGCGGATCCGACACCATCAACCGCTACCGGGTGCACGACTCGTGGATCGCCAAGGCCGACGGCAAGTCCCACCTGGTCCGCGTCTACCACAACGGCGAGCTGGTGAAGACCATGCGGGCCTCGCTCGGGAAGCGGTCCACCCCGACCCATCGCGGCATCCACGTCATTTCCGAGCGGCACAAGAAGTATCTGATGACCTCGTGCAGCTACGGCGTGTGCGACAAGCAGGACCCGGACTTCTACCGCACCGTGGCGCGCTGGTCCTCGCGGATCTCCAACGACGGCGAGTTCGTGCACGAGAACCCGGCCACCGTCGGCGTGCAGGGCGAGCGGAACGTGTCGCACGGCTGCATCAACCTCAACGGCGCCGACGCGAAGTGGTTCTACAACCACCTGTCCTACGGCGACGTCGTGATCGTGACCAGGTCTGGCGGGCCGAAGCTGCCGGTCTGGAATCTGTACGGCGACTGGTCGCTGTCCTGGCGGGACTGGCTCGAGGGCAGCGCGCTGTCCTGACGGCCCGGCCACTCAGACTCCCGGAGTTTCTACTTCAGCCACGTGTTGTCGGCCACGACCGGGAGCTTCTCCCACTGTCTGCCCAGGCCGAAGGTGTGGCCCGCGTTGGCCAGCGCCAGGGCGACCAGGACGAGCGCATAGATGATGTGGTCGTCGATGATCGGGTTGTTCTCCAGCGGCAGGTCGGCGCTCCACATCAGCACCATGAGCAGCGCTCCGGTGGCGGCGGTGAGCCGCATGCCGATGCCGAGGATCAGGGCCAGACCGATGCCGAGCAGGCCCACAGGAACACGAACCCGAGACCGATCCTGGTGGCGGCGAAAACGTAACGGAATGCCCGAGTCTCCGGTGCGACCTCGGCATGCCCCACGGCGGGGTAGTCAGGCCTCGGGATGGTGCTCATCTCTTCCTCCAAGGTGGTGACGACAGGACTTCTGTCGTGCTTCCAGCATCGGGCGAGCTGAGCGGGCTGCCGAGGGGAGTCGGACCCGACTTGGCGGGCCCAAGGCCCGGTCCTCATGGGCCATAGTGCGGTGCCGAGGGTCACTCGCGCGGTTGCAGCACGTGGGCCGGGACCCATTGCCGCTGCACCGTGTGCCGATGGGAGCGACCGTCCGCGTAGTCGAGCAGGTAGTCGACGACGCCGATCCAGCCACCGGTCGCGGAGCGCTGCCACTCGTACAGCCAGCCACGAGCACGGCCACGCAGCTCGAACCCGTCGCCCACGGACCGTGGCCCCTTCGCGTACTCACCCCACAGCTCGTCGAGCAGGACCCACACCGGCACCGTCCGGCGCGTCGTGCCATGGACGGCACAGCGCTCCACCTCGCCACGTTGCACGAGAAGGCACTCGCAGTCAGGGAACATGTGTTCGATTGTACGTCCGCTCGGGGCTCAGCGGCGGAGGCGGTACCGGGCGAACAGCGCGATCGCGATCACCGCGAGGATGACCGCGATGCCGCCGCCGAAACCGAGGGTGTGGAAGAGGAAATGGACGAAGACGATGCGGAACAGGGCGCGTATGACGTGCCCGAGTCCGAAGCGAGCGAGAACCTGCTCGTACATGCGCCCAGCGTAGGGATCATGGAGTTCGCGGACCAACGCGGTGCTCAGCCGGGCCGGCAGTCGTCCACGGTCTGCTCGACTACGCGGAAGGCTGGCGCACTGCCCAGCGGTAGGGGCGTGACTCAGCGGTCGGGAGGAGTGTGAACGCCACGGAGGGCACCAGCAGTTGACGGTTGGCCAGTCGCAGGACCGTGAACAGCTCAACGCACCGATGGTGATCCGGATCCTTGTACAGCGCGGCCGCGACGATGGGCGCCGTGTCGCAGATGATCACTAGCGGCCGAAACCCTCGCGGAGCAGCTCGTCGGCCTGCTCGGCGATGCTCACACCATCACCGGGCGCGCTGGCGAAGAACGCCGGCGGCCAGGACTGCTCGCCCGCCGGGCGAAGGTGCCGCCGCAGTTCGTGCAGGACGCCTGGCACCTGGTCGTCCGGGCTCTGCTGGACCAGGCGCATGAGCTCGTCACGTTCCGGGCTCATGGCGTCGAGTCTACGACGATGCGTGCACCGTATGCCGGAACCGAGCCCGCTCCGCGTGCCCGACTCAGGTCATGCGGTGTCGGCTGCCGGGTCGGCGGTGTGCTCGTCGCCGTTGGGCAGTAGCAGTCGGCGGCCGGTGATCTTGCCGGGCGTGACGCGCACGAAGTGCTCGCGGGGTGGGGACACCCAGGGCCGCAGCCACGTGCCCGCGACGTCGACCAGCTCGTCGGTGTCGGTGATGAGGCTGGAGCGGCCGACGAAGGTGACGGTCCACCCGGTGTGCTGGGCTTCATCGATGTCGTCGACCTGGAAGGCCACGATGGCGTTGGTGACCGCAGTGGCCAGCTTGCCGCCGCCCGCGACCCGGAACACGATGTCATCGCCGTGCAGGCGGAAGTTGACCGGGTGCACGGCCGGCAAGCCTTCCTCGGTGAACACCACGCGGCCGAAGGGCTTGGTCTGCGCGAGCGCGTAGCACTGGCGCGGGCTGAGCACCTCCAGCTGGCGGGGCCGCGGTACGGACAACGACTGCTCCTCGACTAGGTCGTACTGGGATCAAAGATCCCCGCGCCACCCAGCCCGGCGTAGGGCAGAAGGTCATCAAAGCAGACAGTCTTGCGACCGTTGGTCAGCCCGAGGCATCCGAGGTCACGAGCTCGGCATCGGATCGTTCGGCCGTGCCGACGTCGCGAGCCTCGCCCGTGACGGCCGGGTCGTTGCGAAGGTCTCGCCAGAACGCCACGGCCAGCCCGGCGATGATGACGACGAACGGCGCCGAGCTGACGATCACCGTCTGCTGCAGGGCGTCGAGCCCGCCGGCGAGCAGCAGCACGATCGCCGCCGCCCCGGTGAGCGTGCCCCAGGTGATGAGCACACGGGAGCTGGGGCGCTGGTCGCCGTCGGAGGAGAGCATCGCGAGCACGAACGTGTTCGCGTCGGCGCCGGAGACGAAGAACAACACCACGAGGATCAGCGCTCCGGCCGAGGTCAGGCCCGCCCACGGGAACGCGTCGAGGGTGGCGAAGAAGGCGGCGTTGAGGTCGTTCGCCGTCACCTCGGCGATGTTGCCGCCCTGGTAGAGGTCCAGGTG
Source organism: Actinophytocola sp. (assembly GCA_009377395.1). Classification (GTDB taxonomy): domain Bacteria; phylum Actinomycetota; class Actinomycetes; order Mycobacteriales; family Pseudonocardiaceae; genus Haloechinothrix_A. Next base: position 9,930 of record WHUB01000078.1, read on the forward strand.
CATCGCGGCGCCGCCGAAGATCGCGAACCAGGCGAAGAACACCAGGCTGGGCACGAGCAGCACTCCGGCGATGAACTGCCGGATCGTCCGGCCCCGGGAGATGCGCGCGAGGAACACGCCGACGAACGCGCCCCAGGCGATCCACCACGCGAGCATGAAGTACGTCCAGCCTTGCATCCAGCCGAGGTCGCCGAAGGTGGCGCCGCGCAGGCTCATCGCCAGGAAGTCGTTGAGATAGACGCCGACCGACTCGAAGAACAGGTTGGTCAGGAAGATCGTCGGTCCGGTCACGAGGACGAACACGAACAACAGCACGGCCAGCCCCATGCTGCCCTCGCTGAGGAACTTGATGCCCTTGTGCACGCCGGTCACGGCGGAGACCGTGAACAGCAACGTGATGACCGCGATGATGGCGATCTGCATCGCCAGGCCGCTGGGCGCGTCGAACAGCGACGTCAGGCCGCTGTTGATCTGGAGCGCGCCCAGTCCCAGCGACGTCGTCGTGCCGAACAGGGTGGCGAAGATGGCGAGCACGTCGATGGTCTTGCCGATGGGGCCGTTCACCCGCTCGCCGAGCAGCGGGTAGAACATCGCGCTGACGAGCCCCTTCCTGCCCTTGCGGCACGTCGAGTACGCGATGGCCAGCCCGAACACGGCGAACACCGCCCAGGCGTGCAGCCCCCAGTCGAAGAACGAGTACTGCAACGCGACGACCGCGGCGTGCTCGGAGCCCGGCTCGGCGAGGCCGTGCGGTGGCGTCATGAAGTGGGAGATCGGTTCGGCGACCCCGAACGAGATCAGTCCGATCCCCATCACGGCGGAGAGGATCATCGCCAGCCACGCGAAGGTGGAGAACTCCGGCCGGTCCGCGTCGTCGCCCAGCCGGATCGTGCCGTAGCGACTGAAGGCCAGCAGCAGCAGGAAACCCAGCAGGCAGAGGGTGATCAGCAGGTAGACCCAGCCGAAGGTCCCGGTGACCCAGTCGAGCGCGGCCGACATCGTGGTGGCGAGGTTCTCGGTGAAGAAGATCCCCCACGCCAAGAACAGCGCGGAGACCGCGATGGATATGCCGAAGACGGAGCCGGACCGGCTGTTCAGCCGATCGCCTAATGCTGGTCGCATGGTTTCTCCTTGTTCTGCTTGGTCATTCGGTGATGGTCGTGAGGCCGGACGGGGCGAGGAACTCGCCGGCGCGGTAGATGAGCGGATCGGCGTCGCGGGTGCGGGCGTCGATGACGTGTCCGATGAAGACGGTGTGGGTGCCCGCCTGGAGTCGTTCGCCGATCTCGACTTCGATGGCCGCGGCGCAGCCGCCGATGATGGGGGAGCCGTGGCGGCCGGGTTCCCAGTCGATGCTGGCGAACTTGTCGTGTCCCTTGGCCGCGAAGACGCGCAGCACCGGGAGTTGGTCGGCGGCGAGGATGTTCACGGCGAGATGGCTCGACCGGAACAGCGCGGGGTAGCTGGCCGACGTGGCCTGCACGCACACCAGCACGACCGGCGGTTCCAGCGACACGCTGCAGAACGCGTTGACGGCCAGCCCGCGTGGTGTGTCGCCGTCGACGGTGGTGACGACCGTGACGCCGGTGACGAACTGGCGATGCACGTCCTTGACGATCTCGGGGTCCACAGTGGCCTCTGCGGTGGTCATGGTCTGTCCTCTTCGGTCAGATGGCGGGGCGTCGGGTCGCCGCGCTGAGCGGGATGATGCCCAGCGCGGTCAGCAGTTGCAGCGGATCCCAGGTGACCCACTCCTCGGTCACGGTCGAGCCGGTGAAGTGGGCGAAGGTGACGCCGAAGACCTCGACCTCGCGGCCGGTGGGTGGCACCTCGTGGAAGGTGCCGGTATGGGTTCCGGTGCTGCGCCAGCGGATGGCGATACGGTCGCCTTCCTCGACCATCTCCTCGATGGTGGTCGTCAGGTCGGGGAACGCTTCCCGGGTCGAGAGGATGGACGCCTTGAACGCCTCGCGGCTCTGCGGCGCGCCGCCGGACGCGGTGTGGCGGCGGTAGCCGGGATCGAGCAGCTCGTCGAGGACGTCGACCTCGCCGCGTCCCCAGCCCTCCTGCCACACCTGGCGTACCCGTTGCTTGCGGGGCGATTCCGTGGTCATCAAGCACCTCCTCGGTGTCGTCTGTCAGCACAGCCCGGTGCCGGCGCCGCGGTGCTCCGCGCGGCCGGAGTCCGTGCCGAGGCGGGTGCGGATCTCGAACGCGGCGCGCTCGATCACGCGGGTGAACGAGCCCTCCGCGAACTGGCCGTCGGCGTAGAACCGCAGCCAGCCCGCGCCGTCGAGGTAGCCCGACTCCAGCAGGGCGCACCGCCGGGTCAGCTCGGCGTCGCGCCGCACGGCCGGGCCGGCGTCGACCGCCACGACGTAGTAGGCCGGGTCCGCCGCCCGGCGCCATTCCTCGAAGCCGCTCGTGCTCACCTCGGTGTGGCGGAGCTTGACGTCGAGTGACTCCGCCACCGCCATGGCGTCGGCCGGCGTCCAGCCCTGCCGGCCGTCGTCCGGTCCGGCGTCCCGCAGCACCTGCACGCAGACCCGAGGGGCGTCGGCGCTCGGCCAGGCCAGCGCGAGCGGGTGGAGGTGACGATGCCCGCGCACCAGGCGCTGCCGCTGCGGCTCGTGGCCGGTCAGCAGCGTGAGGTTGTCGCCGACGAGCGTGGTTGCCCGTTCGACGTCCGGCTCTTGCATGGCAGATGACGATACGATCGGAGCAGAAGCGTGTCAACGGTCACGCCAGCTGCTCTCACAAAACAGCGATAACTAGGCACTTCACTTGACGACCGCCCGAGAACCACTTAACGTCTGTTGCATGCAAGATGTCGTGAAAGCCGCTACTGGTATGCAAGCAGGGCGGGGCGCCAAGGCCCGCGTCCTCGACCAACTGCGGGACGCGATCATCCGCGGCGAGCATCGGCCAGGCACCTCACTGTCCGAGGGCGCGCTCGCCGAGGCGTACGGCACCAGCCGCACGCCGATCCGGGAGGCGATCCAGCAGTTGCAGTCCGAGGGGCTGGTCGAGGTCGTTCCCCGGGTGGGGACCTTCGTGCGGCAGCCGTCCCGGCGGGAGCTGACCGAGCTGTTCCAGCTCAAGGCGGTGCTGGAGGGCCTCGGCGCGCAGCTACTGGCGCAGCGCGGCCTCGTCGCCGAGACCGAGCTGCTCCAGGCCAACCTGGCGGACTCGGAGCGGGCCGTCGCCGCCGGCGACGCCGAACGCTACGCCCAGCTCGTGCACGACTTCCACGGCCTGATCATCCAGGGCGCGGACAACCACATGCTCGCGGCGCAGTACGACAACTTGATGCACAAGCTGGCCTACCACCGCATCGTGGTGAACACGCTGCGGCATCCGGGACGGCTGGAGGTCTCGCTCGCCGAGCACCGCAACGTGCTCGACCGCATCGTCGGCAAGGACGCGTTCGGCGCCGAGTTCGCGATGCGCGACCACGTCCAGTCCTCGCAACGGGAAGCCATGAGCAACCGCTCTGACGCTGAGAACTGAGCACACCGCAGGAGACACCCATGCGTTTTTCGATCTTCCACAACCTGGGCGCGCCAGGGCGGCTCGACGACTACCACCAGGTGATGGCCGAGGCACGCGAGTTCGCGAAGGCCGCCGACGACGGCGGCTACTGGTCGATCTGGTACACCGAGCACCACTTCGGGCACGAGGGCATCGAGATCACGCCCAACCCGGTGCTGATGGGAACCGACATCGCCGCCCACACCTCGCGGATCCGCATCGGGCAGGCCGCCAGCATCGCCACCTTCTGGCAGCCGCTGCGGCTGGCCGAGGACATCGCCATGCTCGACCAACTCTCCGGCGGCCGGGTCGAGGTGGGGCTCGGCCGCGGGCTTTACGGGCGCGAGGCGCTCAACCTGAACCGGCTCGCCGACCCGCGCGACCAGGAGCGCAACCGGGCGCTCTACGAGGAGACCGTCGAGATCATGACGAAGGCCTGGAGCGAGGAGTTCTTCTCCCACTCCGGCGAGTTCTACACCTTCCCCGAGCCCGGCGTGCGGTGGAACCACCCGATGTCCCCGGCGACCCCGGAGTACACAGCGGACGGTGTGATCACCAAGATGGCGGTCACGCCGAGGCCGTACCAGCGGCCGCATCCGCCACTGTGGCAGGTGATCGACAGCCCCCGCTCCATCAAGAGCGCCGCCGAGCAGGGCGTGCAGGGGCTGTTCTGGCTGCCGCCGGTGTCGGCGCTCAAGGACCGGTTCGCGCTCTACCGCGACACCGCCAGCTCCGCGACCGGCCGCGAGCACGCGCTCGGCGAGGGCATCGGGCTGGTCCGCGACGTCTACGTGGCCGACACCATGGAGCAGGCGCGGGCCGAGTTCGAGGACGCGCTGATGACGTCCTACCGGTGGATCACCCACTTCCGTGGCCTCGGCAACCTGATGGAGGCGGGGGAGGAGCTCACCGACGCGCACGAGCTGTCGTTCGACTTCCTCGCCGACCGCAACCTGCTGGTCGGCACCCCGGAGTACGTCACGGAGAAGATCGAGGAAATGCGCGAGGAGCTGAACCTGGAACACCTGCTGCTGTGGACCACCCATCCCGGGCTGCAACACCGGCACGCGATGCGCAGCCTTGAACTCTTCACCGAGAAGGTCATGCCCCGGTTCGACAGGACACTGCCGTGACGCTGGTGCGCCGGGTCGTGACCGTCACCGAGGAGGTCGTGACCGAGCTCGGCACGCCGGTCTCGCACCCGGCACGCCGGGTCGCCGCGGCCGCCGTGATCGCCAACCCGTGGGCCGGGCAGGGCGTCGTCGCGGACCTGAGCGCTGCGGCCGCGCGGGTCGCGCCGACGCTGGCGACGCGGCTGAGCGAGCGGCTGACCGGCGCGCTCGGCGGGGTCGGCAACGTCACGGCGTTCGGCAAGGCGGCGCTGGTCGGGCTCGGTGGCGAGATCGAGCACGGCGCGGCGCTGATCCACACGCCGTACTTCGGCAACGTGCTGCGTGAGCTGACCGGAGGCACGTCGATCATCGTGTTCTCCGACGAGCGCGGCCCGGCGGGCAGCGTGCTCACTGTCCCGCTCTGGCACAAGACCGAGGCGGCGACCCGCTCGCACTACCAGACCATCCAGGTCCGCATCCCCGACGCGCCCGCCGACGACGAGATCGTCGTCATCGCCGCCGCGTCGTCGGGCCCTCGCCCCAACGCCCGCATCGGTGACCGCACCACCGATCCGCGCGTCACACTGTCCGAACTGGAGAACGCATCATGAAGCTACGCAAGATCACCACCGTCGTCGACGACGTCCACCGCGAGGGCGACCGCGCGGTGAACCCGTCGGCGCGGACCGCCGTCGTGCTCGCCGTGGTGGAGAACCCGTGGGCAGGGCAGGGCTTCGTCACCGACCTCGGGCCGCTGATCGACGAGATCGCACCCCGGCTCGGCGAGCTGCTCGCCCCGAAGGTGGCCGAGGCGCTCGACGCGCCGATCGAGGCGTACGGCAAGGCCGCGATCGTCGGCCTCGACGGCGAGATCGAGCACGGCTCCGGGCTGATCCACACCCTGAAGTTCGGCGACCACTTCCGCAAGGTCGCCGCCGCCAGCACGCTGCTGCCCGCGGTGGAGAAGCGCGCCCCGGCGGGCACCGTGTTCGACATCCCGCTCAAGCACGTCACCGACGCCACCATCCGCTCCCACCACCAGAGCGTCGAGGTGCGGGTGCCGGACGCCCCCCGGCCGGACGAGATCATCATCGGGCTGGCGGCCGCCGCGCAAGGTCGCCCGCACGCCCGGCTCGCTGCGTTGTCGACTGAGCAATGAGTAACCTGTTGCTGCTGCACGGGGTCGGGCTGAACCGCCGGATGTGGCGGCGCTGCCTCGATCCGCTCGGCACTCGGCACCGGGTCCACGCGCTGGACCTGCTCGGCCACGGGCAGGCGTCGCCCGCGCCGGAGCGGACGACGCTGGCGGACCTCGCCGCCGACGTCGCCGGCCGCATGGCCGGACCGGCGCACGTGGCGGGCTTCTCGCTCGGCGCGATGGTGGCGCAGCGACTGGCGCTCGAGCATCCGGAGCTGGTGCGCTCGCTGGCCCTGGTCAGCTCGGTGGCCGCCCGGTCACCGGTGGAGTCGGCGGCGGTCGCCGAGCGGCTGGCGCTCGCCGAGCGGGACTTCCCGGCTGCCGCCGACGCGGCCATCGACCGCTGGCTGCCCGAGGACGACCCGGAGCTGGCGACCGAGGTGCGGGCCACCCTGCTCGGCAACGACCGCGACTCCTACCTGGCCTGCTACCGCGTGTTCGCCACCGCAGACCAGCAACTGTGGCCCCGGCTGCCGGAGATCACCGCACCGACCCTGGCGATCACCGGCGCGGACGATCCCGGCTCGACCCCGGAGATGACCCACCGGCTGGCCGATGCCATTCCCGGCGCGCGGGCGGTGATCGTGCCCGGCGTCCGCCACCTGCTGCCGATGCAGGCCCCCGGCACACTTGTCCAGCACATCCTCAGTCACACCACGGAGGTGGATCATGACGTCGCAGCGCCATCAGCACTACATCGCCGGTGACTGGGTCGAACCGGCCGACGGCGCGTACTTCGCGTCGATCAACCCCACCACCGGGCAACCCTGGTACGAGGCGGCCCGCGGCAGTCAGGCCGATGTGGACAGAGCCGTCGACGCGGCGCGGGCGGCGTTCGAGTCGCCCTCCTGGCGCGACCTCTCGCAGACCGCGCGCGGCAGGCTGCTGCGCAGGCTCGGCGACCTGATCGGTGAGCACAGCGAGGAACTGGCGCGCACCGAAACCCTCGACAACGGCAAGCTGCTGCGCGAGATGCGGGCACAACTGGCCGCGCTGCCGGAGTACTTCTACTACTACGCCGGGTACGCGGACAAGATCGAGGGCTCCGTGGTTCCGGCGGCCAACCGCGCGATCCTGAACTACACGCAGCGGGAGCCGCTCGGCGTCGTCGGCGCGATCACGCCGTGGAACTCGCCGCTGCTGCTCACCAGCACCAAGATCGCGCCCGCGCTGGCGGCGGGCAACACCGTGGTGATCAAGCCGTCGGAACACACCTCGGCGTCGCTGCTCGAGCTGGCGCCGCTGTTCGAGCAGGCCGGTTTCCCGCCGGGCGTCGTCAACGTGGTCACCGGCTACGGCGTCGAGGCGGGCACCCCGCTGGCCGAGCATCCCGGCGTCGACAAGGTCACCTTCACCGGCAGCACCGGGACCGGCGCCCGCATCGCCGAACAGTGCGGCTCCCGGATCGTGCCGGTGACGCTGGAGCTGGGCGGCAAGTCGCCCAACATCGTGTTCGACGACGCCGACACCGGCAGCGCGGCCATGGGCATCGTCGCCGGGGTGTTCGCCGCCGCCGGGCAGACCTGCATCGCGGGCAGCCGGGTGTTCCTGCAACGCGGCGTCTACGACGAGGTGCTGGAGAAGGTGCGCGAGCGGGCGGCGAGCATCGTCATCGGCGACCCGCTGGAGCCGACGACGGAGCTCGGGCCGGTCGCCTTCGCCGACCAGCTCAGCAAGATCGAGGACTATGTGGCGCTCGGCAGGCAGGAAGGCGGCAAGGTGCTGCACGGCGGGCACCGGCCCGACCTCGACCTGCCCGGCTACTTCTACACCCCGACGATCTTCACCGGCACCGACAACGCGATGCGCATCTGCCAGGAGGAGATCTTCGGGCCGGTGGTCACCGTGATGCCGTTCGACGCCGAGGACGATGTCGTGAAGCTCGCCAACGACACCGGCTACGGTCTCGCGGCGGGGGTCTGGACCCGCGACCTCGCCCGCGCGCACCGGATGGCGTCCCGGCTCGACGCGGGCACCGTGTGGGTCAACACGTACCGCGCCATGTCGCCGATGTCGCCGCGCTCCGGGTTCAAACAGAGCGGACTCGGCGTCGAGCACGGCACCGAGGTGCTGCGCGAGTACACCCGGCTCAAGAGCGTCTGGATCAACACCAGCGACGAGCCCGCCGCCGACCCGTTCGTGCTGAAGTCATGAGTAGCCCTGTGTCAAGCCGCCGCCTGATGTTGATCTTGGGTGAGGGTTTGGAGAGCGCGGTGTTGTGCGGGGTCGTAGGCGACGCCGGCTTGCCAGCAGTGCCAGATGATGTAGAGCCATGCTCGGGCGAGGATGCGTACGGCGTGGGGGTGGTCATGGCCGCGTGTGCGGGCTCGTTGGTAGAGGTTGGCGGCCCAGGGGTTGGCGCGTCGGGAGTCGCCGGCGAAGTCGCAGACGGCGTCGCGCAGTTGTTTGTGGCAGGCCCAGCGGAAGCCGACCGTTCGGATTTTGCCCGACTGTCTTGTGGAGGGGGCTACTCCGGCGAGGCAGGCCAGCGATTCGGGGGTGGGGAAACGGGCGCGGCAGTCGCCGATCTCGGCG